>DCUM01000111.1:0-928 GCA_002327255.1 bacterium UBA2214
GTGGAAGGACCCTCATAACGTTTTTCCCCGGCCGTCACAGCGATGGGCAAGCGGTTCTGCGCCGGCGGCAAGGGACAGGTGGCATAGGGCGTGAAAGCGCACGGCGGATTGAAGGCTTTGTTGAAATCGATGAAGGTCCTGCCCGTGCTGTCCGGCCGCTCCACATAGAGAAAGCGTCCGCCGCCATAGGTCTCCTCTCCGCTGGTCTCATCGGCGATGATGACAAAGAAGGGCTCCTTTTCCCCCTCACTCAGTACATCCAATTGATAGTTTTTCCCATCTATAGAAAACGCCAGGGTTCCGGGGCAATCCTGTTCGGTGACGGCACCAACGACATTGGTGACCTTGATCTTTTTTACGGGCTCGTAGGGCACATAGGATGCCGGCACGCGCCACCTGTCCGCCACAGAAAAGCGCCGGATGCCTTTAAAGTGGAGCCGGTTCTCATGTTCGCGGTCACGAAGCCGTACACCAAAGCGGTCACCGCGCTTGATGATGAAAAAAGTGAGAGTGCCGCAGGTGAGCCGGCTCGGGGTGCCCGCCGCATCGGTGATCATTTCCTGATGGGTGACCAGAACGCTGTCCTGGTTTTTCACCTTCACCCGGGGTGCGATGGCGACATGAACACGGCCGGATGTTAAAAAGAAGGACCCCAGCCGTTTGGGCGCTTTGCCGGCCGGGAGAAGAATATCATTTCCAGGATCGCTGCCGATACGGTTTTCACCCTCCTGCAACCAGAATAAACCCGCCAGCGTCAGCCAGCCGTCAGGACGCGTCAACGTTTCAACCCGCTGCAGATGCCAGGCATTGATCTGCGCCATATAGATCGGATCTGAGGAGGCCTCTTGTTGCCTGGAACATCCGCTGAACCAAAGAGCGACAAAAAGGACAAAAAGAAGAAATAATCGATGCATAAGAACTCCTGTGT
>DCUM01000111.1:980-7771 GCA_002327255.1 bacterium UBA2214
CGGATGGAACCGTTTAAATTGCAGAGTTTAAATGCCCAAAACACCCATACCCTTATTCTGGTTCCGCCGCGATTGGCGTCGAATGGGTGCGGCATGGCAGTCCGCAATACCACATCTATCCTGCTTTTTAAATCAGCTTGTTTTTCACCTCCTGAATGACGAAATTACCTGCAGGGGAGCGGAAGCGAACGGCGCACCGGCCGCCTGCAGGCGCTCTGCGAACGGCGCGCTGCCAGGGTCTGGCGTTCTGCGAACGGGGTAATGGCGGGACATCAACTCCCCGCAAGGGAGTCATTTTCCGGGGGCTTTGCACGCCCGTAAAATCAATTTTCCTGTCACGTCTCAATCACCTGACTCATTTCAACACTATCTTTTCAGACACTTTCAGGCGAATCAGTCGCGCGATGCCCCTTCGGGGATTCGCGCGCGCTCCATCAGATAAGCGGAGTCACATCAAAATGAGGACGCACGGCGGTTTGCGGAGCATCATCAACGCACCGGACGAAAAACCGAAAATCACCTGGAAGCTGCTGGCGCGCGTGTTGCGCTTTGCCAGGCCCTACCGTTGGCGCATCGCGGGCATTTTGCTCCTGATCATGAGCCACACCGGACTGATGCTGTTGACGCCGCTGATCCTGCGCGATTTGCTCGATGTCACCATCCCCGCAGGAAACATCCACCGCTTGATGCTCCTGTCGCTGGGTCTGCTGCTGTTGCCGGCCATGAACGGAATGATCAACGTCCTGCAGCGGCGCCTCAACGTGAAAGTGGGTGAAGGCGTCATTTACGATCTGCGCGTGGCATTGTACGCCAGCCTGCAGCGCATGTCGCTGCGCTTTTTCACCAACACCAAAGCGGGCGAATTGATGAGCCGGCTCAACAATGATGTTGTGGGGGCGCAGAATGCCATCAGCAGCACCATCACCGGCATCATGACGCAGCTCGTCCAGGGTGCCGCCGTGCTGGCGGTGATGCTCTCCCTGCAATGGCGCCTGACCATCATCAGCGTCATGATTCTGCCCCTGTTCATCCTTGCGGCGCGGCTGCTGGGGACGCGCCTGCGCGATATGGCGCGCCGCCAGATGGAGGCGAACGCGCAGATGAATGCCATGATGAACGAGACCCTCAACATTGGCGGCGCCCTTCTGGTCAAACTCTTCGGCCGCCGCCAGCTCGAGATCGATCGCTTTGCCGAGCGCGCCGTGCAGGTGCGCGACCTCGGCGTCAAACGGACCCTGATCGGATCCATTTTCATGGCCATCATCGGACTGATCAGCGGCGTCGGCACCGCCCTGGTCTACGGCCTCGGCGGCTATTATGTCATCCAGGGCGCCTTCACCATCGGCACCATCGTCGCCTTTGGCGCCTATCTCGGCCATCTCTACGGCGCCCTGCAGGGACTGGCCAACGCGCCCGTCGAATTCGCCACTTCGATGGTGAGTTTCGAACGCGTCTTTGAAGTCATCGACCTCCCCGCGGATATCCGGGAAAAGTCCCGTGCCAAAACACTGCGACAGAGCCGCGGCGAACTGCTCTTTGAATCCGTGTGCTTCAATTATGACAACAGTCCCGATAACCTGCTGAGTGACGTGCATCGCTACGGCAGCATGGATCAGGTCACGGCCGTGCTCTCCGGAAAGCAGGCCAACGGGGACGACGATGCCGCGCCCCGCAGTCAGGCGCGCCGCAGCGCTCTGGAGGATGTCAGCTTTTGTGCCCTGCCCGGGCAGATCGTGGCACTGGTCGGACCCAGCGGCGCCGGCAAGACCACCCTCACCTATCTCATCCCGCGTCTCTACGACCCGACTTCCGGCACCGTGCGCATCGACGGCCACGATCTTCGCGATTTGACCCTTGAATCCCTCTCCGCGCAGATTGGCATGGTGACCCAGGAGACCTATCTGTTCCACGATACCATTCGCACCAATCTGCACTATTCCCGTCTGGATGCCAGCGCGGCGGAACTCGAAGCCGCCTGCCGCATTGCCAACATCCACGATTTCATCCAGGCGCTGCCGGACGGGTACGATACGATCGTCGGCGAGCGCGGTTTTCGCCTCAGCGGCGGCGAGAAACAGCGCATCGCCCTGGCGCGCGTAATCCTGAAAGATCCGCGCATTCTCATCCTCGATGAGGCCACCAGCAGTCTGGACAGCGAGTCCGAGGCGCTGATTCAGGATGCCCTCGAAAAAGTGATGGCCGATCGCACCAACATCGTCATCGCGCACCGCCTCAGCACCATCCTGGCGGCCGATCAGATTCTCGTCCTGGATCGGGGCCGGATTGTCGAACGCGGGAGCCACCATACGCTGCTGGCGCAGAAAGGCTTGTACGCCAACCTCTATCAGACGCAATTCGATAAGGCCGGCCGCCAATGATCAGGAGAGGCGAAACCGGGGAAAATGAAACGATCATTCAAGGGTTGAAGGAGACCAAAGCGTGTTGGTTCGCTGCCCGGGCGGCATGCAACTGTTTTTGCGGTGAATTGTGTCGATAGATCGCTTGGAGAACCCTATACGGCCTCTCGTGATGATCGGCAAGGCATGAAATTGTGCGCAATGTCAAAAAGAGCTCCATCTTTGGATTGTATATTAAGAAAGGGATGTATATAGTGTGGGCTGAACGGGACTTTCACACCACCTATATATGGCTCTCCTTCCTGAAAGGCCTGCCCGGACGGGTTGCCGCCAGTTCTTCATTTTTAGACATGATAAGTTAAATCAATACCCCAATACCCATTGGAGTTGTGAAGTGAGATCTCTTTGATAAAGGAGATGAACCATGAAACACAACTGCCGCATCTCGCCAGCTTTCCCGCTTTTTTCCATCCTTCTTCTTTCCAATCTTGCACTGGTTGTGTTTGCTTTCGCAGATGAGCGCAAAATCAATGACGATACGGGAACCGCATGGCAGAAAAATCCGGCCATGGCTGCCGGCTACAACGGCTATGGGATTGTCTGCTGGGAGGACTATCGCAATGGCGATCCGGATATTTATGGACAGGTCTTCACCCATAAAGGTCAATTGCTTGGCGGTAATTTGGTTTTGAACGATGCGCCCACCACGGGCAAGCAGGTGCGTCCGGCCGTTGCCATGAACAGCCGCGGCCAGTTTGTCGTGGTGTGGGAGGACAGTAGTGCTGCAGGCGTTGTGCTCTATGCGCGCTGGTTCGCCGCCAATTTAAAACCCCTGGGCGCCCGGGTGAAAGTCAATTCAACTCAAGTGACTGGCGGCCGGATGCATCCCGCGGTGGCCATGGATTTTTCCGGCAATGCCATCGTGTGCTGGGGCGATGGCCGGGATCGTGAAACCCTCGAGATTTACATGCAACGCTATGATCACCAGGGACAACCCATCGGCGGCAATCGCCGCGTCAATGACGAGATCATCGGTATCCAGCAATTTCCAGCGGTCGCCGCAAATGCGGCAGGCGAATTTGTCATCGTCTGGGATGATAGCCGCAATGATCATTCGCACACAGTCTATGGCCAGTACTATTCCGCTTTTGGATCCCCACTGGGTGGCAATCGCCTGCTGAGCCATCACACCGGACACAATGACATCCCCATGTTACCCACTGTGGCTTTACAGAGAAGTGGCGACTACCTGGCAGCCTGGAATTATGGCGCACCTCCGCAAGTTCACGGATGTTTCATAGCCAGCTCTGATGCAACGCGGAACAAGGAGTTTTGCCTGTCCGATGCCGGAAGTGGCGCCGCTTTTCTCTCCGGACAATTCCCTTGGGCTTATCCACGCCTGGAGAACGGCTTTGTGGTCTCTTTTGTCGCTTCACACCCCGGCCAGGGCATCCACATCTTCACACAATCCTTTGATCCGAACGGAAACAGGGAGATTGAACCGATCCGGCAAAGCGAAACCGCCGGCTTCAAAGGCCAGAATGGTCTGGTCATCGGCTGGCAGGGCATACACACGGTTATCTGGGAGGACAAGCGGACGGCGGACCAGGATATTTATGGGCAGTGCTGGGGAGCGCAAATCCCGATGAATGTGACCGCCGGCACCCAATTTAACAGCCGCGTGCCCATCAGCTGGGATCCGCCATTCGAAATGGAAAATGTAAAAAAGTATTCCATTCAGCGCAGCACCGATATCAATGGCCCCTTTTCACTGCTCGCTTCCATCGACCTGGCCGACCGCGGCGCCGCCGGTGGACTCATGCGGGACTTTCTCGATGCCGCCATCATTCCGCAAACCACTTATTATTACCGGGTGACCTGTGATGAGCCAGGCGCAGACGGCCCATCACAGATCGTCAAGGCCACCCCGGTGCCGGGAAACATGAGCCACGCGCTCCATGCCACCTGGTCCAACAACCACCCGACCATCGACGGTCGCATCGATGAGGCTGAATGGAGCGATGCGCGGAAAATCAATATCGCCGTGCCGTGCCGGGAGCACCCGCTTGAGCTCTATGTCAAAAATAACGGCGCCAAACTCTTCCTGGCCGTCGACGATCCTCTGGACACCATCATCGATCCGGTCAATCAACTGGGCATTCTCTTCGACCTGGATTATAATCATATCTGGCCTGCGGGGCCCGGCAGTAATGAAGGATTATTATACATCAATTCAGCTGGCGCCAAATTTGTCGGCTATTACGGAAACTACCCCAACCATCTCGGTGCAAACCCCGCCATCGTGGCGAACAATGTGGCCTCCCAGATCGCGACCAGCAGCGGGCATGTGCAATATGAGACCGCCATAACCATCGCCCACAGCGCTGGCCAGGAAATCGGCTTTGCCGTTTGGATTCAGGATCCAGGCAGCATCTATGCCATGCATTATGGCTGGGCCGGCGAATGGCCCTTCGGCCATCTCTGGAATTGCGCCAGCGCCCTGGGCAAGCTGGTCTTTGCCGGTCCACCGCCAACACCGGGCAGATATCTGGTAACCAATACCAATGACAGCGGATCTGGCTCCCTGCGCCAGGCGATATTGAATGCGGATGCCCATTCCGGTTCGGACAGCGTTCTTTTCAACATCCCGCTCTCCGATCCCAATTATGATGCAGCCAGCGGGGTTTGGACCATCCGACCTTCCACGGTGTATTCCATTACCAATCAGGCTACAGTTCTCGACGGCACTTCCCAAGCCCGCTTCGCAGGTCTGGATACCAATCCACTGGGACCGGAGATAGAAATAGACGGCACCACATCAACCAGCCATTATGGCATTGCTATATCCGGAAGCGGCAATCATGTCAAGGGACTCTGCTTGCACAGCTTTCTACAGACCCTGTTTGTGATCACTGACGACAGTAACCGCGTCAGTGGCTGTTACCTGGGTACTGATGCTTCCGGAATGCGGCGCCAGGACCGGCAAGGCTATGGCATCACGCTCATGCATTGTGATTATAATATCCTGGGCGGAGCGGGCGCGGATCGTAATGTCGTCAGTGGCTTGCGCGCCAATGGTGTGTTCATCGGACCGGGCGCCAGCCATAACCAGGTGATCGGCAATTATATTGGCGTGAACAGCGCCGGGACGGACACCATCAGCAACGCCAATGGTATTCTTGTTTCCAGCACGAGCAGGCACAACACGATTGGCCCGGACAACGTAGTGAGCGGCAATAAAAATTACGGCATCCTGCTGATTGCCGCGAGCGGCGATAGCAATCTCGTGAGCGGTAATTTCATCGGTACGGATGCTACGGGTACGGTGGCATTGGGCAATGGCCATGACGGCATTTACATCGACGACTCGGGATACAACCTCATCGGCGGCCATGAAGCAGGACAACGCAATGTCATCTCGGGGAATGGCAGTGCCGGGATCTATATCTGGGGCGCCTCCGCCAAGGGAAATGTCATTCAAGGCAATTACATCGGCGTGGACGCCTCCGGCGCCGGGGCGCTGGCAAACGGGACCCACGGTATTTACCTGGTACATGATGCCGGTTACGCGCAGATCGGCGGCACCGAACCGGGTGAAGGAAACCTCATCTCCGGCAATAGAGGCGAAGGCATCCTGCTGGAAAACAGCGGCGGCAACCAAATTTCCGGCAATTCTATTGGCACGGACGCCTCAGGCGCCCTCGATTTGGGGAATGCAGGCAATGGCATCCTGCTTTATGCGTCTTCCTGTTACAACATCATCGGATCCTCCAATGTCATTGCCTTTAATGCGCAATATGGTATTCACCTCAACAACAGCGACGCAAACTATAATCAGATCACCCAAAATAGCATCCATCACAACCAGGCAGGCGCGATTCTGCTTGTGGCCGGCTCGAACCAGGATATCGCCGTTCCGTTGCTCACTGCGGTCAACCCGATCACTGGACTAACTTTTCCCTACGCCGCCATCGAAATTTTTTCCACAGGGGACGGTCAGGCGGATCAGTATGAAGGTTCCGTCTCTGCCAATGGAGAAGGACATTTTCAATGGGTTGGCGCCGTTACCGGGAATTATGTAACCGCGACTGCCACCGATGCCGCGTATAACACATCGGCATTATCCGAACCGCTGGCCACTGGCATCACCAAGGAATCCGCTGCCCAGCCCTTGGCTTTCAAGCTCGAACAGAATTATCCCAATCCATTCAACCCAACCACAGCCATCCGCTTTTGCGTCCAGGAGCGTAGCCGTGTACAGCTGGTTGTTTATGATATCGTGGGAAGGCAGATCGCAGTGCTGGTGGACCAGGCCTGTTCGCCCGGCTGGCACGAGAAAGTGGTGTCACTGGCGGATTTGGCTTCCGGCGTCTATTTCTACCGCATCCGGATGAAAGGATTTGATGAATCCAAAAAAATGATCGTTTTAAAATA
>DCUM01000151.1:0-1075 GCA_002327255.1 bacterium UBA2214
TCAAGCTCACCCGCTTCACGCATGGACTTGGTTGTGCCTGTAAACTTCGTCCTCAGCTGCTGGAGAAAGTATTACAGGATCTTCCCATTTACAGCGATAAAAATGTCCTGGTTGGCACCGAAACCGGCGATGATGCTGCGGTTTATTTTATTAATGAGGAAACTGCCCTGGTGCAGACAATTGATTTCTTCACCCCCATTGTGGATGATCCTTACACCTTTGGCGTCATCTCGGCCGCCAATTCGCTTAGTGATATTTATGCCATGGGTGCCAGGCCGATCTTTGCCCTGAATATCGTTGGTTTTCCTTCCAACCGCCTGCCGCTTTCGGTGCTGGAGAGCATCCTCAAAGGTGCCTTAGATAAGACCGCCCAAGCGGGCATCCCCATCATCGGCGGCCATACTGTGGATGATTTGGAACCCAAATTTGGCCTGGCGGTCACCGGCCTGGTCGATCCGGCGAAGCTGATAAGTACCGTCGGCGCCCGACCGGGCGATGCGCTGGTGCTGACCAAACCGATCGGCACCGGCACCCTGACGACGGCGCTCAAGGTCGGCAAGGGCACCCCCGAGATGGAAAAGGCGGTCTGTAGCTGGATGACGCAGCTGAACAGGGGCGCGGCGGAGGCGTGTCAACAAACCGGCGTGCACGCGGTGACGGACATCACCGGATTCGGACTCCTCGGGCATGCACTGGAGATGGCTGTGGCGAGCGAGGTTGGATTGGTGCTGCGTTTTGGAGAGATTCCCTTCATCGAGAATGCCATCGCGACGACCGAGGCCGGATTTGTGCCGGGCGGCACGCGCGCCAATCTGCTGCACGTGCAGCCGCAGGTCGATTTCCCGGCGGATATGACCCATGATGAAAAACTCCTGCTGAACGATCCGCAGACTTCGGGCGGATTGCTGATTGCCATTGCCTCTGATAAACTGGATGCACTGCTGCGACTTGGCGACGAGATGGGCGTGTTTATGAAGGTGATTGGTGAGGTGGTGGCAGCAGAGGTTGGGCGGATTCGGGTGGTGGGGTGAGATATCCCGTTCTATTGGAACTTGAGTCTCGCTCTCAAGCTGGA
>DCUM01000151.1:1115-7656 GCA_002327255.1 bacterium UBA2214
TTTTCACACACTCTCTGGAGCTTGGGAACGAGAAAATGACAGGTGCAGTTTATAGGGGGTGCAGCGTCTGTGACGCTGCATGCATCGACACAGTCGATGCACTCCAAACAGCTCTTTTTTTAGCTTGGGACTGGTGATGCCTAAAGAGGGTGTTTGATGCGGCTCTTTTACCCCCTCACCCTATCTTGCAAGGGGAGAGGGGACTGGAGTCAGCAAATTTATTGAGAACGTTACCCCCTCACCCTCGCCCTGTCCCGTCCCGTCCATTGCCGCTTGCCCCCTCCATTTTTCGCCTGGTGATTCACAACAAATCTTTTTCTTTTTTCCCCTCATTCCCTATTCCGCTTTCACTTCCCGCCGTTCCGCCAGGATGGCGCGGGCGATGGCCAGATTCTCGTGATTGGTGAGCAGGAGCAGCACGTCCCCCTCCTCCAGGACTGTGGCGCCGCCGGGCATGACGAATTTTTCACCCCGGGCGATGAGGGTGATGAGACAATCTTTGGGAAAGTTGAGTTCGAAAATCGGTTTGCCCGCGGCTCTGGAGCCATACGGCACGATGAGATCCACCAGCTGCAGATCCATGGCTTCGGAATTGTCGAAATCGATGGGATAGCGGCGCTGCCGGATCAACGGCGCATCGACCCTGGCCAGGCGCGCCATGAACGGGATGGTCGTGCCCTGCAGCAGCACCGAGGTGATGACGATGAAAAAGACGAGATTGAAGATATAAGGCGCCTTGTCCAATCCGGCCAGCAACGGGAAGGTGGCCAGGACGATGGGCGCAGAGCCGCGCAAGCCCACCCAGGAGATGAGATGTTTTTCGCGGAAATTAAAGCGGGAGAAGAGCAGGCTGAGAAAGACACCCGCCGGCCGTGACACCATGATCAAGACTGCGGAGAACAGAAATCCCTGCCAGGCGACTGTGATGAGTTGTGAGGGGTAGACGAGCAACCCCAGGGTGGTGAACATCACGATCTGCATGAGCCAGGCGATGCCGTCGTGGAAACGGATTAAACTCTTTTTGTGAGAAAACGAACTGTTGCCCAGCATCAGCCCGGTGATGTAGACAGCGAGAAAGCCGCTGCCCTGGAGCCAGGCGGTCAGTCCGTAGGTGAGCAGCACCCAGCCGAGGCAGAGGACCGGATACAATCCCTCGTAGTCGAGGTTGATGCGGTTGATGAGCTGGATGAAGAGTTTGGCCATGAAATAGCCGAGGGCGATGCCGAGGATCATCTGCTGGAAGAAGAAGGGGATCAGCGTCAGCGGTGACTGGCCGGGATTTTTGATGAGCTCGATGAGGCCGATGGTCATGAATACGGCCATGGGATCGTTGCTGCCAGATTCCAGCTCCAGCAGCGGCCGCAGCGGCTGTTTGAGGCCGACGTTATTGGAACGCAGCACGGCAAAGACCGCGGCCGCGTCGGTGGAAGAGACGATGGCGCCGATGAGGAGACTCTCCAGCCAGGAAAAGTGCAGGACGTAGCGGGCGCAGAGGCCGGTGACCAGGGCGGTGACGAGGACCCCCAGCGTCGCCAGAGAAATGGCCGGCTTGAAGACCCCGCGCACGGCCTTGAGCTCCGTCTCCAGGCCGCCGGCGAAGAGGATGTAAGCCAGGGCTACCACACCAAAGGCCTGGCTGAGACGGGCATTGTCGAAATAGAGGCCGCCGGGCCCGTCCGATCCGGCCAGCATGCCGATGCCGAGAAACAGCAGGAGGGAGGGTACGCCAAAGCGTTCCGAGACCTTGCTCATGGTGACGCTGAGTACGACGATCGACGCGGCGATGAGAAGCAACAGTTCAATGGTCATAGGGCGCCTTGTTCCATTCCTCTATTTCTGGATGATCCCGGCGAAATAAAGCCTCCCATTCTGTTACAGATTTCATACCCTCATCGCGCGTAAACGAGGCCGACTATCAGCGCGCAAAAGAACGCCCCTGCCGGGACAGACTTTATGCTCTCATAGCGCATCAATGAGATCGGATATCAGTGCGCAAAAGGCCGCCCCTGCCATGACAAACTCCGTACCCTCAGAAGGCGGGCAATTTGAACAGATTGATCGCGTTGCCGGTCGTCTGTGCCGCAACCGTATGGAAAGCGCATCCCTTGACCTCGGCGATTTTTTGCGCCACCAGCTGCACATAAGCGGGCTCGTTGCGTTTGCCGCGATGCGGCACTGGCGCCATGAAGGGGCAATCGGTCTCCACCATCAAACGCTCCAGCGGCACCTTGGCCATCACCGCTGCCGAAGTGGAATTCTTGAAGGTGATGTTGCCGGTGAAGGAGATGTGAAATCCCATCTCCAGCACTTTTTCCGCCATGCGCGCATCGCCGGAGAAACAGTGAAAAACACCGTTCCAGCCGGCGCGACTGCGTTCGCGCAGAATCCCCAGGACCGCCGCATCGGCATCGCGCGTGTGGATGATCAGGGGCTTGCCGCCCGCCAGGGACCACTCCAGGAAAATTTTCAAAAATTTGCGCTGGACGTCCTCGGGTGAATGGTGGTAATAGAAATCCAGGCCTACCTCGCCGATGGCCACCACTTTGGGGTGCTCCAGCAGAGCCTTTATTTCCTCAAGGTCGGCCGGACTCGCCTTGGCGACGTCATGGGGGTGGATGCCCACGGCCGCATGGACCATGGGATATTGCTCCGCCAGCTCGATGCTCTTGCGGCTGGTGGCGAGATCGATGCCGATGGTGATGATCCGGCGCACGCCGTTCTCTTCGGCGCGGTAGAGCACCATGTCGCGATCGCCATCGAACTGGTTAAAATCGAGATGGGCGTGGGTGTCGATGAGATATTCGTTCATTTCACCCTGGCGCCGGAATCGATGGCTCCCTGCGGCGACAGGATCGCCATGCGGCCCTGGCCGTCCTCGGCGGCGAGGAGCATGCCGTTGGACTCGATGCCGCGAATTTTCGCCGCTTCGAGATTGGCGACGATGACGATCATCTTGCCCACCAGTTCTTCGGGCTGGTAGTGTTTGGCGACGCCGGCGACGATGGTGCGCGCTTCGCCGCCCACTTCCAGTTCCAGTTTCAGCAGCTTGTCGGCCTTTTCGACCTTTTCGGCTTTCACTACTTTGGCGAGGCGCAGATCCACCCTGGCGAATTCATCATAGGAGATGCGCGGTTTGATCTCCGGGGCCGTTGTTTTCGTCTCTTCGACCGGCTCGCCGCGCATGGCGGCCAGGGCCTTGCGCAGACGCTCCAGCTCGGGCTCGATCTGGCTCTCCTCGATTTTGCTGAAGAGGATTAGCTCCTGGCCGAGGGCGTGTCCGGCGGTCAGGGCCCTTTCGCCGCAACCGTCCCAGGGTTGATCGTGGACGTTGTCGCTGTGGCCGAGCATGGCCCAGAGTTTTTCCGCGGAGAAGGGCAGCAGTGGCGCCATGAGCACGGCCAGGGTTTGGGCCGCGTGGATGCAGAGATGGATGGTGGTGGCGCATTTGTCGCGATCCTCGCGCGCGGTGCGCCACGGCTCCTGGTCGTTGAAATATTTGTTGGCAAAGCGCGCCACATCGATGATCGCGGACGCGGCCCGGCGCAGCTCGTAACGTTCGAAGAGTGCGCCGATTTTCGCGGGCGCTTCGGCAAGTGTCTGCAGCATCTCCTCATCGCGCGCATCGAGCGCGCCGCGGGGCGGGATGGCGGCGGCAAACTGCTTGCGTGCAAAGGTCAGGGTGCGGTTGATGAAATTGCCGAGGATGTCGGCCAGTTCGCTGTTGTTACGGATTTGAAAGTCCAGCCAGTTGAAATCGGCGTCTTTGGTTTCCGGGGCGATCGCCGCGAGATAGTAGCGCAGCGGGTCGGCGGGGAATTTGGAGAGATATTCGCCGAGCCAGACGGCATAGTTGCGGCTGGTGCTGAGCTTTTCGCCCTGGAGGTTGAGGAACTCGTTGGCGGGGATATCGGCCGGAAGGACGAACTCGCCGTGTCCCATGAGCATGGCCGGCCAGATGACGGCATGAAAGACGATGTTGTCCTTGCCGATAAAGTGGACGAGTTTGGTGTCGGGGCTGAGCCAGTATTTTTTCCAGAGATCGGGTTGGCCCATTTTATCGGCCCACTCTTTGGTGGCGGAGACGTAGCCGATGGGGGCCTCGAACCAGACATAAATGACTTTGTCTTCATAGCCCTCGACCGGCACCTTGATGCCCCAGCTGAGGTCGCGGGTGACGGCGCGTTCGCCCAGGCCTTCGTTGAACCAGCCGCGGCAGTAGTTGAGGACGTTCTCTTTCCACTCCTTTTTGCCGTCGAGCCAGGTCTGCAGCCTGTCCTGAAATTCGTTGAGTTTGAGGAAGAGGTGTTTGGTCTGGCGCAGCACGGGGGTTTTGCCGCACACCTTGCAGTAGGGGTTGATCAGTTCGGTCTGTTCCAGCGAGCTGCCGCAGGACTCGCACTGATCGCCGCGGGCGCCCTCCTTGTTGCAACGCGGGCATTGACCTTCGACGAAGCGGTCGGCGAGAAAACGGCGGCACGATTCGCAGTAGAATTGCTGAATGGTGCGTTCCACCAGAAAGTCCCGCTCATAGATCACCTTGAAAAAGGCCCGTGCGGTCTCGTGATGGATCGGAGCGGAGGTTCTGGAGAAATTATCAAAACTCACGCCAAAACGGGTGAAGGTATCGAGATGGTCGGCCCAGTAGCGGTCGACGATCTGCTGCGGGGTGGTGCCCTCTTTTTCCGCGGCGATGGCGATGGGTACGCCGTGTTCATCGGTGCCGCAGATGAAGAGGACATCGCGTTTTTTGAGACGCTGATAGCGGACATAAACGTCGGCGGGGAGATAGGCGCCGGCCAGATGTCCGAGATGGATGGGTCCGTTGGCGTAGGGCAGGGCGCTGGTGACCAGGATGCGTTGCTGGTTGGTTGCAAAGTTGTTTTTCATAAAATGGGCTCAGGGTTAAAGGGTGTTATTTTTCTTCTTTATGCTCTTCTTCTTCCCGGGGAGTGGAAATTACCGTGAATTTATTGATCTCCTCGAGATCGAACGTTTCCTGTTTTTCCGGAGAGAACGACAGGGTGATGCGTTCGTTAAAAACGTCGACATGGACAACGCGGCCGGTTCCGAGGGGCGTCTGGTATTGCGTCTCGACGCGCGGCAGTTTTTGCATCTGCTGGCGATAGAAATCGCGTTCGTACATCAGGCAGCAGAGGAGGCGGCCGCAGAGTCCGGAGAGTTTTTGCGGATTGAGCGGGAGGTTTTGCTCCTTGGCGCATTGCGTCGTGATGGGCTCGAACTCTTTCAAAAAGGTGGTGCAGCAGAGCTTGCGGCCGCAGGTGCCGTAACCGCCGATGCGCTTGGCTTCGTCGCGCACGCCGATCTGGCGCAGTTCGATGCGCACTTTGAAGACGTTGGCGAGATACTTCACCAGTTCACGGAAATCGACCCTTTTCTCGGCGGTGAAATAAAAGGTCACCTTGTTGCCGTCGAATTGATACTCCACATCCACCAGTTTCATCTCGAGGCCGGTCTCGGCGATGCGCTTGCGGCAGAGCTGATAGGCGTCGAATTCCTTGACGCGGTTGTGGCGATAGTGATCGAGATCGCGCGGCGTGGGTTTGCGAATGATGTTGCGCAGGTCGCCCTCTCCCTTTTTGCGCTCCAGCACCGATCCAAGCAGATTGACGATGCCGAGATCCTCCCCTTTTTCCGCTTCGACAATGGCATAGTCGCCGAGCTTGAACGGGAATTGCTGCGGATTGAGATATATTTCCTTGCGTTCCCCCTTGAAAACGATTTCTACCATCATGGGTTGCTGCCCTTTATAATGAGGCTGTTTTGCAGACGTGCCAACAGCACGATGAGTATGAGTTGGACCTGAACATTTCTGTCCACCAGATCGATGGCGCGCGCCAGTTCGGCAAAGATGGCATCGAAGTGGATGGCGTCAAAAGAGTTGACAAATTTTTCGAGGATATCGAGTTTGTCGACATTGACCAGCTGATCGGAAGTGAATCCCTGCGGTTTACCGAACAGGAGCAGGGCATCGCGGAACCACACCAGCAGCAGGGTGAGGAGGTCGCGAATTTCGCGCTTGTCCAGATCCGCGGTGACTTTTTCGACCCATTCGAGCTGCGTCAATTCGTCGCGCAGGCAGAGGCGCAGGGCCTCGACGGCGAGGTCGCGTCGCGCCGGAAGGTCTTCCTGTAACAGCTCCAGCGCGCGGGCGTAGCTGCCCTGGGCGATACGCGCCACGAGCTGTGCCTGCGGGGCCGGAATCTGGCGGCGTTCTTCGAGGGCTGAGATGATTTCGGCATCGCTGAGGAGGTGAAAATCGACCCGCTGGCAGCGGGAGACGATGGTCGGCAGCAAGGCATTGGCGCGCGCGGTCGTCAGGATCAAATGCATTTCCGGCGGCGGCTCCTCGAGGATTTTCAGCAGTGCGTTGGAGGCTTCGATGGTCATCTTGTCCGCTTCGGCGATGATGACGACGCGGTGTCCTTCCAGCGGTTTGAGGTTGCTGACGCGGCGCAGTTCGCGGATGCGCTCTATGCCGATGGTTGGCGCCGCCCAGAGCTGGAGTCTGGCATAGGGATCC
>DCUM01000151.1:7688-7956 GCA_002327255.1 bacterium UBA2214
GCGGCTGCAGCTGTCGCAGGCATCGCACGGCTTGTCGCCGTTGCCGCGGCAGAAAACGGCTTTGGCCAGTTCGATGGCCAGGGCCTGTTTGCCGGCGCCGTCGGGTCCGGCGAAGAGGCAGGCGTGCGGCAGCCGGCCGGTTTCCAGGGCGCGGTGGAGGATTTCTTTGGGCCGGTTCTGGCCGATGATCTGGGAAAAACTCATGAATCAGGATCCATTTATGCGGAGATGACCATAGTTACAGAATATACTCCTCTCGAGCGGATTT
>DCUM01000151.1:8029-22444 GCA_002327255.1 bacterium UBA2214
CCGATCACCTGTCCCTGGCGCACCGCCTCGTTCTGGGCGACGCGAATTTCCTGTAAATGGGTATAAACGGTGTAATAACCGTCTTCATGGCTGATGAGGACAATGTTGCCGCTGCCGCGCTGCCAGGTGATGGCCTGTACCATGCCGTCGCCCACCGTGACGACCGGACTCCCCAGCGCTGCCTTGATCTCGATGCCAAGATTTTCCGTGATGGTATTGAGTTCAGGATGGCGGTGCCGTCCAAAGCGGCCGATCACTTGTCCCTGCGCGGGCCAGACCAGCTTTCCCTTGAGCGCGGCAAAGGTGTGGGCTCTGCCCGTTTGCCGTTTGGGGGCGGGTTCATTTTGGGGTTTTCGCGCGGCCTGCGTCAAGCGCGCCTGTTCCGCCTTGGCGATCAGCGCCAGAATCTGCTTTTCGGATTCGCGGCTTTCGCGCAGGCGCTGCTCCAGCAGCTTTTTATCCTTGCGCACATCGGTCAGATACTTGGAACGCTTTTCGCGGCTGCTGCGCAGCTGCACTTCTTCCAGGTGCCGTTCCGCCGCTTTTTGGGATTTCTCCGCCCGTTCCAGGCGCAGATAATTTTGCTGCTTTTCCAGTTCCTTTTGCCGGCTCATCAGCGCCTGCAGATTGCGGCGGTCATTGTCGGTGATCATTTTCTGATAGCGCAGCCAGACGCGAAACTGCTGCATGGATTTCACATTGAGCAGCAAATCGATGTCGTGCGCGCGGCGGTGCTTGTAGAAATAGACCATGCGTTTTTTGATCAGTGCCTGCAGTCGATCCTTTTCGCGCGACAGATCACGAATGCGCTGCTCCCGGCTGACCAACTGCGACTCCAGCCGTCCGACATCCCTACTCAGGGAACGCAGATAGGAGGCGGCGAGATCGATCTCGCGATCGAGTTTGGACAGGAATTCGAGGGTCTGTTTCTCGTCTTTCTGCCGTCGCGACAGGGCCGATTCATATTTGCGGATTTCATCGCGAATCCCCAGGAGCTGCTGTTTCTGCCCCGGGACGTTTTGCAGAGACCATGCGGTATGGAGCGGCAGGAGGCAGACCACAACGAGACCGACCGCATAGAGAATACGTGTTAACCAGTGCCGCATATTCAACAATTTCCTGCGAATAACCACCGCGAATAACCGAGCTGCCCCTCACGGAGGCGAGCGTCACTTCCGCGGTTTGAGGCATTGTATTCGATATAAAATATGGTTTTATGGCGAAACATGCAACAGAAAATAGCCACGTGTTCCTGCTGACCATGGTATGCGCTTATTATTTGCTTGCTTCCCGAGGCTGAGTATAGTATATTAAAATTTCGAGCCAGCTATGAAACGATCCAAGTTTAAGATATCGCCACCGCGCATTGAACAAGTCAACGCCGAGCTGTTGACCGTGGTCAGCGTTTTTTCACGGTTGACACCGAATCAGCGCGTCTGCCTGGTGCCCTATGTGCACCTGCGCGCCTACCGGACGGATGAGACCATCTATGAACAGGGTGACCCGCCGGCTGCGGTTTTTTTTCCGCTCAGCGGCGCCATCGTTCTCTATCATCAGGAAGAGGCCTTGCGGCGGGACCGGATTCGCACCGTGTCGGTCGGGGAGAGCTGCGGGCGCGCGGCCTTGCTTCCGGCAGCCCCGCAGCAGGAGAGCGCTGTGGCGGCGGAACCGCTGCAGCTGCTGGTTCTCTCCCACGCAGATTTCGAGATGCTGACGATCCGGGAGAGCGCCATCGCCACCGCCATCCTGCAGGGTGTTCTGGAGGAGACCCTGGAAGAGATGCGCAAGGCCTTCACCGCGTATCGTGGATTGACCAATCATTTGACAGCTGCCAATATCATCGTCTGAGACCGCTGCCATCAACCTGCTCGGGTTCACGCACCATGCCTTTTCAAATCATGCTCACATATCCGGCACAGCGCAAGCTGATGCGGGTGCTCCTCTGCACGCTGTGTCTGACCGCTCTCATCCATGTGCTCGGGGCCCTTCATCCAGCACTGCTGCGCCTGGTCTTCCTCTGGGTCTTGTTGACGGCGTGGCTGAGTCCGAGGCTGCGCAGCGCAAAATGGCAGGGAATTTATTGGGGTGTCTCGGTGACCGTTTGGGCGGCCCTTTTTTTGGGGGGTGATGGCTATGTGCGGCCGTTCATTCAGCAAGAGATGCATGAGCCGGCATCACAAATGAGCCAGCGCAGCAATGCCGAACTCATCGATGCGCATCTCGGCCGTGCCCGGACCCATCTATTATTCAATATGCAGAGACTGGCAGAAGCTTTGTGGCCGCGCCCGCTGCAGGGCGCGCTCAGTATGGGGATGGCCCTCCTCATGGCGATGGCCTGGCCGCGCCTGCGGCGCCGGATTCTGGCCGCGCTGCCCAATGCCCGGTTTTCACGATGGGGTTGGTCGTGCGAGCGTCTGCCGCAGCAGGTTGGACGTTATTTGTACCTGATCACTCTGAGAGGCCTGATCTTCGCCGGTTTTTGGGGCATCGGACTCTATCTGTTGGGGTTCAAGGCGCCTTTGGCACCGGCCCTGCTCATGGGAGCTGCAGCGGCCACACCGTTTTGGGGCGCTCTCATCGCTGCTCTCCTGTCGCTGTTTTTCGTCGCGGATGTCCTGCATCTGCCCTTTCAGATCATTGGCGCGACCATCGTTTTTGCCGTCACCTGGCTGGCCGCTTATTTTCTGCTGCCGCAACATCATCTCCATGCACCCCCCTTGCCCAAGGGCGTGTCGTTGATCGTCCTGCTGCTGGGAATCGGGTTATATGGACTCTTCGGACTACTGTTTGCGGTTCCCCTGGTGACCCTCAGTCTTATCCTGCTTGAGGACAGACTTTTTTGTTCAACGGTGGAAAAATAATCAGTGCGATGAATGAGCCGGCATCTTGTCACGCCATGCCCGGTTTTTTCGCAGAGGCTTTTTTCGCGAACAGCCTGTCCTTGAGGCCGAGAAAAAAGCGTTCAAAGTATCTATAGGTGAAACCGGCAACAGCGATCACCAGGAGCAGGTCGATGATCATTTTCAAGGGAAGTGGCACCGTGAGGCTGTAAGCCTTGATCAAACCCTTGGTGGTATAAATGATGGGCAGGTGAAAGATGTAGAGGCCATAGGAGATTTTGCCGAGATAGACCATGGTTTTGTTTTCGAACCACTTTTGCATGAAGGGTTCTGACGCCACACAATAGATCCACAATCCGAAGACGATGTTGAGCAGGGTATAGCCCCACAGGAACTTGTAATACCCCATGGGAAGGTAGTGGGGATAGCCGAGGGAAGAGAGGGAGTGGATGGGGTACCCTTCCAGCAGATAGGATCCATATCCTGCCACCAGGGCGATCGCTGCGGCGGCCAGGAGCAGCCGCGGCGCCCCCTTGATTTTTATCTGTGACAGGAGCCCGCCGGTGGCAAAGGCATCGAGATGCGAGAAGGGCAGGACATAGACCGCCATCAAAGAGTTGTCCGTCAGCCAGGGATTGGTCGAGTGATTGAAAAAGACAAAGGTCATCATGCGCAAAACAGGACCCGCTGCGATGACGGTGATGAGGAACCATTTATTTATGTTCTTGCGCATCATGAAGAAAATGAGGAACGGCCAGACCAGATAAAACTGCTCTTCCACAGCCAATGACCAGAAATGGGTGAGAAATTCATTGTTGTCAAAAAGAACGGTGACATTGAAGAAATTGTAAAGATAGGACAATGCGTAGACGGCATGTTGGCGGAACTCGAGGAGATCCGTATACCTGAGATGGCGTGCGGTGATGAGATAGTGAACGACGATGGCGACGACGCCCAGGTAGAGGTAATAGATGGGAAAAATACGCAAAACTCTGCGGCCGTAAAAGACTTTGAGATAATCTTTGAAGGGCAGATGGGTGGTGGCGATGAGGATGCGGGTGATCAGGAACCCGGAGAGGACGAAGAAAAATTGCACGCCGCTCCAGCCAAAATCAAAGACGCGTTCATGAAAGAAAAAGACCATGAGAAACGCGATGGCGCGGACGGCATCGAGCGCTCGAATCAAAACGAATACTCCTTGGTAACATAATAAAGTTTTATTACGTTAATTATACGGCGGCAAAAAGGTTTTGCGGAAAAGTCGGGGAATTTTCAGCAAAGTGTGTGTGATGCAGTTCTATATGCGTATAAATTACTTGTTTTTTAGCGCGAAAAAAAGTACTTTTATGCTTACTTTTTAAAAAAACGATATGAAAACCAGCTCTTCCCCTGTGGGGGACATCACGATTGCCTTCCAGGGTGATCATTATGCCTTCAGTGAGTTGGCGGCCAAAGTCTATTTTGGCGAACAGGCAGCGTGTCTGCCCTGTCAGAGCTTTGAAGCGGTCTTTGCGGCAGTGGCGTCCGGCTCTTCCCAGTACGGCATCATACCCATAGAGAACTCTTCCACCGGCAGCATTCACGTCAACTATGATCTCCTCCTCCGGCATGACGCCGTCATCGTCGGAGAGGTCTACTACAAAGTGGACCATCAGCTGATCGCCAATCCGGGCGTGCGGCTCGAGGACATCCGCGATATCCATTCGCATCCGCAGGCGCTGGAGCAATGCCGTCAATTCATCACGTCGCTGGCGCAGGTTCGTGCGCTGCCCAGTTTCGATACCGCCGGCAGTGTGCGCATGATCCGCGATGAGAAGCTGCATCATGCCGCCGCCATCGCCAGCCGCAAGGCTGCAGAGGATTACGGCATGCAGATTCTCCGCCAGGATATCCAGGACCTGTCGGAGAATTTCACGCGCTTCCTCGTGCTGGCCAGAGAGGCGGACCCCGCCGGCAGCGGCGACAAGACATCGATCGTATTCGCGGCGCAAAACATTCCCGGCGCTCTGTTCAAGAGTCTGAGCGCGTTCGCGCTGCGCGATATCGATCTCTGCAAAATTGAATCGCGCCCGTGGCGTGGACGCCCGTTTGAGTATATTTTTTATCTCGATTTTCGCGGCAATCTGGAAACAACGGCATGCCGCAATGCCATCCGTCATCTCGAAGAGATGACCAGTTTTTTGAAAATTCTCGGTTCCTATCAGGCGGGAAATGGTTTGAAGTAAATATAGCCCGGGCTCTCCGGCATCCGGAGGCCTGTTTGATGCATGAAAATTTAACCGGTCAGGAGTGATAGCATATGAGCAAGAAAGCAAGCGTATCGCGTGGCAATGTCGGGATTCTCGTAGGTGGTGGTCCTGCGCCCGGATTGAATGGTGTGATCGCCGCCGTGACGATCGAGGCGCGCCGCAATAATCTGAACGTCTTTGGCATCATGGACGGCTACAAGTGGCTGGTCAAGGGCGATGAAGCAGAGTTCAAGAAACATGTGCGCGAATTGCGCATCAGTGATGTGTCGCGCATTCATTATGACGGCGGGTCGATTCTGCGCACCTCGCGCACCAATCCGGCCAAAACCGAAAATGGCGTGGAGAACAGCGTCAAGCTGCTGCGCAAACTGGACATCAAATACATGGTCACCATCGGCGGCGACGATACCGCTTTTGGCGCCATGGAGATTGCCCGCGCCACCAATGGCGAGATCAAATTCGCCCATGTACCCAAGACCATCGATAACGATTTGCCGCTCCCGGACAACTTGCCCACTTTTGGCTACCAGACCGCCCGCGATCTCGGCGCCACCCTGGTGAAAAATCTCATGGAGGATGCACGCACCACGGATCGCTGGTACATCTCCGTGGCCATGGGCCGTCACGCCGGTCATCTCGCCCTCGGCATTGCCAAGTCGGCGGGTGCCACACTGGCGATCATCGCGGAAGAGTTCGGCCATGAAGGCACCATCCCTCTCGATCATATCTGCGACATCGTCGAAACGGCGATTCTCAAACGCCGCGCCATGGGACACCGTCACGGCGTTGTGGTCATCGCCGAAGGCGTCGCCGAACGCCTCAGCCCGGAAGAGCTGAAACAGATTCCCGGCGTCATCGTCGATTACGATCCTTTCGGCAATATCATGCTCTCCGAGATCGAACTGGGCAAGATCATCAAACTCAAGATCGAAAGCCGTTTTGCCGCGCGCGACGAAAAAATGACCCTGGTGGAAATCAACATCGGCTATGTACTGCGCTGTGCCGATCCGATTCCTTTCGATCAGGAGTATACGCGGGATTTGGGCTATCAGGCGGTGCGCTATCTCCTCAGTGAAAACCCCAGACATCAGAAAAATGCCATGATCTGCGTGGACAACGGAAAACTCAGTCCCATCATGTTCGATGACATCATCGATCCCGCCACCAAAAAGACGGCGATCCGCTATGTGGACATCAACAGCGATGCCTATATCGTCGGACGCAGTTATATGGTGCGACTGGATAAACGCGATTTGAGCGATCCGGAACTTTTGCCCAAGCTGGCCGCTGCCGCCAAGATGAACGAGAAGGAATTCGTGGCCCGTTACGGGTATATGGTGAAATAATTCGATTATCGTGAAAAAAGCCGCCTGGGGACAACTCCGGGCGGCTTTTTTTTAGGGGTGCCCGGAAAGAACCCGTGCAAGGATTCCGCGCCGGGGGGGAAACCCCGGCACAATCGAGGCGCCGAGAGCGCGGAGAAAACAGACAGGAAAAAGGTTGTTGGGGGATTCCCGGCGCGATCAAGGCGATGCGGTGTTTTTCTCTGCGTCTTTGCGCCTTGGCACGAGAAATTTTTGATCTTGCAAAGGCGGAAGTATTGCAGGGTTCCTGTCATGGCGCGGTCGTAGAAAAGCCATCTCCCGCGGAGGCGCCTTACCAGCCGATGGCGAAGCTCGAAGCAATACCGGCGCCGCGCCACGACGGGGGAAAAAGGCCGCCGAGACCCTGCCAGCCAAAATCCCAGCGAAACGTGTCACCGCCGATCCCCCAGCCGCAGGAAGAAGCCCACCCCAGGTCTCCCTTGTAACCAACTCCCCCGCGCAGCCACAGAAAAGAGGCCACTTTGTACTCTCCGGCGCAGGCGACGCGGGTTCGCTCCAGGGCCAATTCAGTGGAGCGCGGCACGATTGTCCCCTGCAGCGTGGCGCTAAAGCGCTCGTGATGCAGGGACGCGGCGCAGCTCAACACCAACGGCAAGGGCATCGAAAAAGAGGGGATGGCCTCGGTTGTGTCCGAATGGAGCACCACCTCATCCAGGGTCAGGCCGTCTTGCAGCACCTGCTCGACGTTGGTGGCATAGAGGATGAAATCCGCATGGATGGCTTCCGGCTCGCGCGTCCACGTCAGACGGGAAATCAGATTTTCGGCCATGACGGCAACATGAATGTGCGGCGCCGCCTCGAGGGCCAGGCCCAGATCCATGCCGAAACCATGACCGCCGCGGGCGCTGCGCAGGTGTGCTTCGCCGGAGGCGCGCAGGGTGGAGAAACCGGTCAGTGCCCGGGCGTGGGTTTTGAGCACCCGGCCATAAGCATGTCCTGTATAATAGTGCGCGTTGACGCCGAAGTGGAGACGCCGGGTGCCGCGGATGGTGAGGGGCAGGGTATGGCCGTGGGAAAACGTGGCTGCCGTGAAGAGCAGCGATTCTCCGCGAAGCGGTTCGAAATCGTAGACAACATCCAGTTCATTGCCGTAAAAGAGGAGATCGACCACTTTTTGATGCAGACGCGCCGACCCCAGTGCCCGGGTTCGCAGTGAAAAGGCCCAGGAACCCCGGGAGAGCGCCAATGGTCTGAGATCGAGGCCGAAAGTGCTCACCACAGCGTCGCCGCTGATGGCATCGAGGATGGCCCGTTTGGCGGCGGCATCCAGATAGGCGCCGTTATGGCGATGATAGTCGGAGAGGGAGAAGGAATTGTTGCCGCCGTAGCCGGCAATGCCGAGCAGGGAAAAAGAGAGGGAACGATCGGGCTGTAACGCGAGGTACGCCGGATTATCACAGGCACTTTCCGCGCCGCGGGTGAGGGCCGTTGCGGCCGAGAGCATGCCATAACTGCGGCCCTGGCCTTGTGCCGTTCCGGCCGGGAGCAGCATGAAAACGGTCAGCCACAGCGCACGCAGCAGAGTGCCGGTTCTAAAGTTGCCCATCATAGATCCATTTCCCTTCACACAGCCCCCGTACCACACAGGAACCGATCATCTCCAGCGGCGGGCTGTTATTGCACGTCCGTTTCCACCATCACGACAACCTGTCCCGGACTGGCGTGGCGGTAGATGATTGTCGCCGCGGGCAGATTGCCCTGGATGCGTCCGAAATCGGGGCTGGTGATGTTTTTCTGCCAGGCGCGAATATAGATCAGCCAGCGGCAGCCATCGATGAACGCGGCGCGTTCGACGTTCTGCATTTCCAGGGCCGGGTTGGGGGCATTGACGGCGATTTTGCCGATGCCGGCGGTGCGCAATTTCCCGGTGGTTGGCTGGACGGCCAGTTCGAGCAGCCGGGTTCTCAGGTGCTGATCTCCGGGCAACTCTCGAATGCGTTCCTGTACGCTTAAAAGATCTCCGGCGAGCCGTGCCAGCTGAATATCCGTCTCCGCTGCGGCGGTTTCGAGCGGTTTGATCTCTCGCGGCGATTCCTCTTTTTTACAGCCGCTGTTCCACAGCGTCAGCAGCAGGATGAGGCTGGCGCAGCAGCGCGCCAGCCCTTTTGCTCTTGATCCGCTCATGTGCCCATTTCCCAGGAAGCGAGGTACTGCTTCTGTTCCCTGGTGAGCTTGTCCATTTTGATGTTCATGCTCTTCAATTTGAGACGGGCGACCCAGTCATCAATTTCGCAGGGGACCTCATAGACCTTGACTTCCAGTTTGCCGGCGTTTTTAACCACCCACTCGGTCGCCAGGGATTGCGTGGCGAAGCTCATATCCATCACCGAGGCGGGATGTCCTTCGGCGGCGGCGAGGTTGATCAGGCGTCCGTCGGCGAGAAGGCGTATCTTGTTGCCGTTGGGCATGGTGTACTCATCGACGAAGCGGCGTACGCCTTCGCGGCAGGAGACGGCCATTTTTTTCAGAGCGGGGATATCGATCTCGACATTGAAATGGCCCGAATTGGCCATCACGGCGCCGTCCTTCATCACTTTGAAGTGTTCGCTGCGCAGCACATGGATATCGCCGGTCAGGGTGCAAAAGAGATCTCCGATCCTGGCGGCTTCGGCCATGGTCATGACGCGATAACCATCCATCGCGGCTTCGAGGGCGCGGATGGGGTCGACCTCGGTGACGATGATGTTGGCGCCCATGCCTTTGGCGCGCATGGCGAAGCCTTTGCCGCACCAGCCATAGCCGGCGACGACGACGTTTTTGCCGGCGAGGAGGATATCGGTGGCGCGGATGATGCCATCGACCGTGGACTGACCGGTGCCGTAGCGGTTGTCGAAGAGGTTTTTGGTCATGGCGTCGTTGACGGCGATGACCGGAAACTTGAGGGCGCCGTCTTTGGCCATGGCGCGCAGACGGATGACGCCGGTGGTGGTCTCCTCCATGCTGCCGAGGATATTTTTCATGATCTGCGGATAATCGAAGTGGATGGTGGAGACCAGGTCGGCGCCATCGTCCATCGTGATCACCGGAGCATGATCGATGGCGGCGCGGATATGCTCGTAATAGACTTTATCGTCTTCGCCTTTGATGGCGTAGACGGGGATGCCATAGTCCTTGACCAGAGAGGCGGCCACATCATCCTGTGTGGAGAGTGGATTGGAGGCGCAGAGCACCAGGTCGGCGCCGCCGGCCTTGAGGGTGCGCATGAGATTGGCCGTTTCCGCGGTGACGTGGAGGCACGCGGACATTTTTTTGCCCTTCAGGGGCATTTCCCTGGCAAATCGTTCCTTGACCAGATTCAAAACGGGCATATCCCGTTCCGCCCATTCGATACGCAGCTTGCCTTCCGGGGCGAGCTTGATATCGCGAACATCGTATTTCACAATTCCTCCAAAAATATGCGTGATAGTGAAAACAGAGGCTGTCCATGATGAGGTCACAGACAGCCTCGACAGATAACAGGATCGTTACCTCGCCAGGGTTTGTCAGCCGCGGCTGAGCACGGCGGTTTTGTCCTTGCGTTCCCAGGGGAAGTCCTGGTCATCGCGGCCAAAGTGGCCGTAGCTGGCGGTCGGTGTATAGATCGGCCGGCGCAGATCGAGCATGTCGATGATTCCGCGCGGCGTCAGGTTAAAGTTCTTGCGGACGAGTTTGACGATCTCTTCATCCGGCATCTGGCCGGTGGCAAACGTGTCGACCATGACCGATACGGGCTCGGCGACACCGATGGCGTAGGCGAGCTGAATCTCACATTTTTTTGCCAGACCGGAAGCGACGATGTTTTTGGCAATATAACGGGCGGCGTAGGAAGCTGAGCGATCCACTTTGGTGGGATCTTTGCCCGAAAAAGCGCCGCCGCCGTGACGCGCATAGCCGCCGTAAGTGTCGACGATGATCTTGCGNNTGCGGCCGGTGAGTCCGGTGTCGCCTTGCGGGCCGCCGATGACAAAGCGTCCGGTCGGATTGACATGATAGATGACGCCTTGTGGGGGCATGAGATTTTTGGGGACAATCGGCTCGATCACCTTTTTGATGATGTCTTCGCGGATTTGTGTGTTGCTGATGTCGGGGTCATGCTGGCTGGAAATGACCACGGTTTCGACATAGACCGGTTTGCCGTCGATGTATTTGACCGTGACCTGGGATTTGCCATCGGGGCGCAGATAGGGGATGACGCCCTGTTTGCGCACTTCAGCCAGCTTGCGGGTCAGCTTATGGGCCAGGATGATGGGCAGGGGCATCAGTTCCGGGGTCTCGTCGATGGCGAAACCGAACATCATGCCCTGATCGCCGGCGCCTTCGCGGTCCACGCCCATGGCGATATCGGGTGACTGCTGGTCGATGGTGGTGATCACGGCGCAGGTCTTGTAATCGAAACCGAACTCGGCGCTGGTGTAGCCGATTTTTTTGATGGTCTCACGCGCGGTGGCGGGAATATCCACATAGGTATCTGTGGTGATTTCACCTCCCACCAGACAGAGTCCGGTGGTGACATAGGTTTCGCAGGCCACGCGGCCTTGGGGATCGTCTTTGAAAACCGCGTCCAAAACGGCGTCGGATATTTGATCGGCCAGTTTATCCGGATGACCTTCTGTGACGGATTCGGAAGTGAAGAGGATTTCCGACATGTGATGTATCTCCTTACGATGAATGATATGTAATACCAACTGATTTTTTCGCTGTGTCTGATATGTGTATCGTACGGTCAATGACGGACGAATGCGGAAGGAGGCCCCCGTTCAGCTCAGGTTCTCTTTTTGTCCGTTGATTTCATAAAAGAGCAGGTCCTTGAATTTGCGGCGGAATACGCTGCCCAGGTAGGCCTCGACTTCATCGGGTGAGGTATAGCTGAGGACGCGTTCTGCCAGATTTTCGCACTCGTCATAATTGACGCGGCGAATGATCTCCTTGATCACCATGAGCGAGACCGGGCTGACGCTGAATTCATCCAGTCCCATGCCGATCAAGGCCATGGTGGCCATGGGATCGCTGGCCATCTCGCCGCACATGCCCACCCAGACGCCCTGTTCGTGGCCCTGGCGGATGGTCTCTTTGATGAGCCGCAGCACACCGGGATTGAAAACCCGGTACAATTGATCGACAAATTTATTGCCGCGGTCCACGGCGAGGGTATATTGTACCAGATCGTTGGTGCCGATGCTGAGAAAATCACAATCCCTGGCGATGAGATCGGCGGTGACGGCTGCCGAAGGGACTTCGATCATGGCGCCGAGCGGGATATCGGCGGCAAAGGCGATCTTTGCCTCTGCGAGTTCCGCCTTGACGTCTTCGATGACCGAACGGCAATAGTGCATCTCGGAGACACAGGCCACCATGGGGATCATGATGCGGGCGCGTCCGAAGGCGCTTGCCCGCAGAATGGCGCGCAGTTGGGTGCGAAAGACGTCTTCCCGTTCCTGATAGAGGCGTACGCCGCGGAAGCCCAGAAAGGGATTGGCTTCCTGATGCACATGGAAGTGACGTTGCGCCTTGTCGCCGCCAAGGTCGAAGGTGCGAAAGATGATGGTTTGATCGCCCACTGCGCGCATGAAGCGCAGATATTCATTGAACTGATCCTCTTCACTGGGGAGATCGTCGCGCATCAGATAGAGGTATTCGGTGCGATAGAGTCCGATGCCCATGGCGCCGTCTTTCAGCGCCGGCTGGACCTCTTCATAAAATTCGATATTGGCGGCCAGGTCGATGTCTTTGCCGTCCTTGGTGCGGGATGGCAAACGCCGGCAGTGTTCGAGTTTTTGGCCGTATTCCAGAAAGCGCCGTTGCAGATGCTGATAGCGTTGCAGGGTTTCCGGCGTGGGATGAATGATGACCAGCCCCGAGATGCCGTCGAGAATGATCGGGTCCCCGCTGTTGAGCAGCCGGCAGACGTCCCCCAGCCCGACGACAGAGGGCACTTTGAGCGAGCGGGCCATGATGGCGGCATGAGAGGTGCGGCTGCCCATCTCGGTGGCAAATCCGAGGACGAATTCGCGGCGCTGATGCATCGTATCGGAAGGCATCAGATCGGTGGCGATCACCACGCCCGGGCGCGTCAAATAGTTGGAGGCCACATGCTGGGTGCCGAGGAGGTGACGGATGACGCGGCGCTTGATATCGCGGAGGTCTGCGACGCGGGCGCGCAGATATTCATCGTCAAGATGACTGAAGGCCTGTTCATGTTCTTCCATGACCTGCAGAAAGAGGACTTCGGCGTTTTGTTTCAGGGTGCGGATGCGGCGCACCGTTTCGCCGATCAGTTCCGGGTCTTCTAACAGGAGCTGGTGCACATCGAAAATGGCGGCGTTCATCTCGCCGAGCACACGACGCGTCTCTTCGCCGATCAGTGCGAGTTCTTTTTTCGCCTTGTCGATGGCGGAGTGCAACCTGGCGATTTCAGCTTCCGCTTCTTCCTCGGTTACAGAACGTACGATGATTTCGGAATGATCGGCACCAAGCACAAAAGCCGGACCGATCGCAATGCCCTGCGAAACGGCGACGCCTTTGATGCGGATCTCGGTGTGCTCCAGGTTATCCTGTTCCATTGTGCTTTTCAGCTCCCTGCTTCCATGTGGTATAGAAAGGTATCCTTCCCGGTCTGTTAGGGTTCGTCGAATTTTTCCACTTCGATCAAATGCTGCAATGCTTCCACNNGCCGAGAATTCGTCTTCGCCATCAACGCGTACGACGACTTCGCTGCCAAAACCAGCTTCCAGCATGAGCACGCCCATGATGCTTTTGGCGTTCACTTCATTGCCGTTTTTGGAAATATAGATCGACGATTTGAAACGCGATGCAACCTTGACCAGTTTGCCGGCTGGGCGGGCATGGATGCCTTGCTGGTTGCTGATGCGAAAGGTTCTCTTGATCATAATGGCACACTCTGTAATATCTTTTAATAATCCACNNCCGGCCCATCCCGTGAATTGTGGATCAATGGAGAAAGGTGAAAAACAGCGCCATGCAGGTCGCCCAAAACAGGATCGTGTTGATCGATTTGCGATAGTGTAACAGGATAAGGCTCAGCGCGATGCCAAGAAAGAAAAAGGGCAATCCGGAGCGATCGTTTCTCGCGCCCCATTGCAGCACCGCCACGGTGCACAATCCTGCGATCACGGCGCCGCCGTAGTGAATGGCGTCCACCCATTTCTGGAATTTGCGCATGGTCAAGTCCGATACGATATCGAATCCTTTGCGGTATCCATCACGGATGCCCCGTGCCCGGATCACCAGATGGGGCACGTTATAGATTACAAGAAATACCGGAATGGCCAGCCAGCCGATGGTCAAGGCCAGCCAGACGCCAAGACCGGCGGCTGCCGGCTTGATGCTGTTCCAGAAGAGTTGGTCGCCGATGGCGCCCAGAGGCCCCATCAGCCGTTCTTTGAAGATTTCGATTGGGCGCCGGTCGCTCCATTTTTTCCGGCCCGCCTCTTCTTCCAGTTTTGCCACGGCGCCGAGGCACCAGCTGGCGAAGTAGGGATGGGCATTGAAAAAATCGAGATGACGCCGCAATCCTTGCTGCTGTTCAGCAGTGCTTATGAAGAAGCGTCTGATAAACGGCAGTGCGCTGTAACAGAAACCGAGACCCAGCATGGAGTTGTAGTTCCATGATCCCTGCACCAGAAAACAGCGCCAGAACATGCTCCACAGGTCTTTGCGACGCATCCGTTTTTTCATGGACGAAAGCCCCTCCCCCTCCAGCCAGGTAAACAGGATTCTACCATGCGCTCCCCGCGAGCCAGAACGCGGCGCCGAGGCCCAGGCCAATGGCCAGATAATGCCATTTTTTTTGATCGAAGAACAGGTAAATCAGAACCCCGACACCCGCACCCAGAAAAGCGTGCAAAACACTGCCGAGAGAGTGGTCATAGCGGATGGGCACATGACCGGCCAGCAGCGTAAATATCCAAGTAAAAAAGGCCGTCGCGATCAGTGTGAGCAGGG
>DCUM01000151.1:22471-25375 GCA_002327255.1 bacterium UBA2214
TTGACCGCCCAAAATACCGACGAGGACGCCACTGATGAGCGCGAAAGAAGTCGCCATTGCGGGCCGGCCGGTCGCTTCATCGAGGAGGATGCCCACAGCCGCGGCTACGGTGGCGCCGAGGTTTCCTTCAGAGAAGAGTGCGCCGCCGACCGGAAGATCGTCCAGATAGAGCAGTTCAAAAATGAGTCCGATGAACAGGCCCATGGGAAAGTTTCCCAACAGCAAGCCCACCACGGAACACGAGACCAGGGGATGGGAAATGAGTATCTGCATGGCCGCGGTGGTATCCAGTGCCACCACGCCGCCCCACGCACTCACCACCAGGAGGTTCTGCCACATACTTCTGTTTTCCACCAAAACGATGCAAATGGCCGCAAGAACGGATGAAAGATGCGCCCTGCGGATTCTAACAGTAAAACGAAAATTAAGCAATATTATGAAGAAAAACAACAAAAAATCCCCGATCAGGGCCGGGGTGTGGATGAAATGGGCTGGATCAGCAAAAAGGCATCGTCCCGGCACGGCCAAAGATTTCCGTACCATTTATTTCCTGTTTTTTCATATATTGGGAAAATCGGCATCCATCAATTTGAGAGAGACCTGATGCTTCCCATCTATCTGGACTATAACGCCACCACGCCCATCGATCCTGAAGTGGCGGCCGCCATGCTGTCGCCGCTGGTCACCACTTTCGGCAATCCATCCAGTGCCCACTGGTACGGCGTGCAAGCCAAACAGGCCGTGGAGCAGGCGCGCGGCCGGGTCGCCGCGCTGCTGGGCTGTCATGGCGACGAGATCATTTTCACCAGCGGCGGCAGCGAGGCCAACAATCTGGCCATCAAGGGCTACTGCCTGGCGCATCGCGACCGCGGCGATCATCTCATCCTTTCGGCCATCGAACATCCTGCGGTGATGGAGGTGGCCGCCGCGCTCCGTTCTCAGGGTTTCCGCGTCACCGTTTTGCCCGTGGATGGCCAGGGCCTGGTGTCGCCCCGCGACCTCGAAGCGGCATTGGCGCCGGAGACGCTGCTGGTCAGCATCATGCACGCCAATAACGAGGTCGGCACCATCGAACCCGTCGCCGAACTGGCGGCGCTGGCCCATGCGCGCGGCGCCGTGTTTCACTGCGATGCCGCGCAATCCGCCGGCAAGATTCCGGTGCGGGTGGACGAACTCGGCGTCGATTTGCTCTCCCTGGCGGGGCACAAGCTCTATGCGCCCAAGGGCATCGGCGCCCTGTACATCCGCCGCGGCATCACCCTCGAGAAGCAGATGCACGGCGCCGGTCATGAAAGCGGACTGCGCGCCGGCACCGAGAATGTCCTGGCAATAACCGGTCTGGGCAAGGCGTGTGAAATCGCGGCGCGCGACCTTGAACACCATGCGGCGCAGATGCACGAGCTGTGCGAGCGGCTTCATGCGGGATTGATCCGGCGGCTCGAAGGCGTGCGCCGCAATGGCCATGCGCAGCACTGTTTGCCCAACACCCTCAATCTCAGTTTTCACCACCTCGAGGCCAACGCCATTCTGTCGCAATTGACCGAAGTCGCCGCCTCGGCCGGCGCCGCCTGCCACAGCGACGCCATCACCATTTCGCCTGTATTGGAGGCGATGGCGGTGCCGCTGGAGTGGGCCATGGGCACGGTGCGTTTTTCCGTCGGCAGGATGACGACCGCAGAGGAGATCGACCGTGCCGTGACGGCCATCTGCCGGGTGGTCGAGGGACTGCGCGGCCAGTCCGCGACGCCCGCCGCGGACGCGCCGGTCCATTTGACGCAGTATACCCATGGCCTCGGTTGCGCCTGCAAGTTGAAGCCGCAGAGTCTGGAGAAGGTTCTCAGCACCCTGCCCAGGCCGGTGGATCGCGCGCTGCTGGTGGGCACCGAGACGGCGGATGATGCAGCGGTCTATCAGATCGATGCCGGGACGGCCATCATCGAAACCGTCGATTTTTTCACGTCCATTGTCGACGATCCCTATCACTTTGGCGCCATCGCGGCCGCCAACGCCCTGAGCGATATCTATGCCATGGGCGGGGAGCCGCTCTTCGCCCTCAGTCTGGTCGCTTTTCCCGCCAGCCGTCTGCCGCTGAGCACCCTGGAGGCCATCCTCAAAGGGGCCCACGACAAGGTGCGGGAGGCCGGCATCGACATCGCCGGCGGTCACAGCATCGACGATACGGAACCCAAATATGGACTGGCGGTCACCGGCCGGGTGCATCCGCGGAAATTCTGGCGCAACGTCGGAGCGCTGCCCGGCGATGTGCTCATCCTCACCAAGCCCATCGGGATGGGCATCCTCACCACAGCGATGAAGCGGGGGATTCTCGGGGCGCCGTTGGCCGCGGCGGCCATCGCCGTGATGAGCGCTTTGAACCGCGAGGCCGCGCGTACCGCCCGGGATTTCACGATTCACGCCTGCACCGACATCACGGGATTCGGCCTGCTGGGGCATCTGCTGGAGATGACCCGCGGCAGCAAGGCGGGGGCGCGGCTCGCCTGGGAAAAGGTGCCGTTGCAATCCGGCGCCTGGGAGATGGCAGCGGCGGGATGTGTGCCCGGCGGATCGCTGGCGAATCTGGAACACGTCCAGCCCCATGTTGTGTTCGCGCCCACGGTGCCCGAGATCGCGCGCTGGCTGCTGGCGGACGCGCAGACTTCAGGCGGATTGCTGTTCGCCGTGCCGGCAACGGAGGGGGAGGCGCTGCTGCGAGCGCTTCAGGACGCCTGTCCCGGCGCGGTGGCGATGATCGGGACGGTGACGGAGCGGGCGGAGGGAACGATTGAAGTGGCGTGACGGGAGACGGCGTCTCGCGGATATTGATATCGCGCGGAGACGCGGAGGCGCCGGGAAAAATCCGGCGCTGGTATGCGAGGAATTGCTAAAAAGCCCTGGCCGGGATCG
>DCUM01000151.1:25425-53417 GCA_002327255.1 bacterium UBA2214
GCAACCAGGGCAGCGGGAAGGCGGCTTTTTCGCGGCTGTAGCTGTGGCTCCAGGCGTCGGCGCTGACTTCGGCCGAGGTGTGCGGCGCGTTCTTGAGCACATTGTCCAGCTTGTCCGCCTTGCCGTCGATCACTTCCTGGATTTCCGCGCGGATCCGGATCAGCGCATCGCAGAAACGGTCCAGCTCGCCCTGATCCTCGCTTTCGGTGGGTTCCACCATGATCGAATTGTGCACCGGGAAGGCCACCGTGGGCGCGTGGAAATTATAATCCATCAGGCGCTTGGCGATGTCTTCCGCCTCGATGCCGTGAGCCTTGAATTCCGCCAGGTCGAAAATCATTTCATGGGCGACGCGCCCCCGGGTGCCGGTATAGAGCACCTGGTAATAGGGGCCCAGTCGCGCCGCGATGTAATTGGCATTGAGGATGGCGTAACGCGTTGCATCGCCCAGGCCTGCACTGCCCATCAGTTTGATATAGGCGTAGGAGATGAGCAGGATACTGGCGCTGCCATAGGGCGTGGCGCTCACCGCCGGAATCGCCTTGCTGCCGCCGACAGGGACCAGGGGGTGGCCCGGCAGGAAAGGCTGGAGATGCGCGGCGACGCAGATGGGGCCCATGCCCGGACCGCCGCCGCCGTGGGGAATCGCGAAGGTCTTGTGGAGATTGAGATGGCAGACGTCGGCGCCAATCACCGCCGGATTGGTCAATCCCACCTGGGCGTTCATGTTGGCGCCGTCCATATAGACCTGGCCGCCGTTTTCGTGGATGATGTGGCAGATTTCAATGATCTTTTCCTCAAAGACGCCGTGGGTCGATGGATAGGTGACCATCAGGCAGGAGAGGGTATCCTTGTACGCTTCGGCTCTGGCTTTCAGATCGGCGACGTCGATGTTGCCGTGGTTGTCGCAGGCGACCACCACGACCTCCATGCCGGCCATGATGGCGCTGGCGGGGTTGGTGCCATGGGCCGAGGAGGGGATGAGCGCGACGGTGCGCTGCAGATCGCCGCGCGAACGATGCCAGGCGCGGATGACCATGAGTCCGGCGAATTCGCCCTGGGCGCCGGAATTGGGCTCGAACGATGCGGCGGCGAAACCGGTGATCTTGCACAAATCCTTCTCCAGTTCCGCGATCATTTCGAGGTAGCCCGCCGCCTGATCCTGCGGTGCGAAGGGATGCAGCCTGCTGAAACCGGGCCAGCTCAACGCCAGCATCTCCGCCGTGCCGTTCAGTTTCATGGTGCAGGATCCCAACGGAATCATGGAGGTGGTGAGGGAGAGGTCCTTCTTTTCCAGACTTTTCAGATAGCGCACTATTTTGTGTTCGGAGCGGTATTTGCTGAAGACCGGATGCGTCATGAAAGCCGAGGTGCGCTGCAAGGCGCCGCCGATGACGGGGCGCGCCTTCGCGTCCCCTGCGACCGCGTGCTCTTTCACACCTTTGGCGTCCGCGAAGAGCGAGACGATTTCATCGATGTCCCGAGGCTGCACCGTCTCGTCCAGGGCGATGGCGAGGTGCTGGATATCGATGGTGCGGAAGTTGATGCCGCGGGTCAGGGCCGCTTCGCGGATTTTTTCCACTTCCGCCTTGCTGGCCTGAATTTTCAGCGTATCGAAAAACGTTGCATTGAGCTGCCGGTAGCCGAGTCTTTCCAAAGAGGCGGCGAGCACGCGCGCCAGGTGATGGACGCGGCCGGCGATGTTCTCCAGGCCTTGCGGGCCGTGCCAGACGCCGTACATCCCCGCCATGATGGCCAGGAGCGCCTGGGCGGTGCAGATGTTGGAGGTGGCTTTTTCGCGGCGGATGTGCTGTTCACGCGTCTGCAGGGCCATGCGATAGGCTTTTTTACCATGGCGGTCGACCGAGACGCCGATGATGCGGCCGGGCATCTGGCGAACGTATTCGGTGCGGGTGGCGAAGAAGGCGGCGTGGGGGCCGCCGAATCCCATGGGCACGCCGAAACGCTGCGCACTTCCCAGGACGATGTCGGCGCCCATCTCCCCCGGGGGCGTCAACAGCACCAGCGCGAGCAGATCGGCGGCCACAGCCACCAGGGCGCCTTTGGCGTGCGCCTGCTCGATGAAGGCGCGCGGATCCTGCACATTGCCGTCGACATCCGGGTACTGGATGAGGACGCCGAAGACGCGATCGTCGATGACGGTTTCGGCAAGATTCGCAACGCGCACCTCAATGTCGTGGGGTGCGGAGCGGGTCTTGAGCACATCGATGGTCTGCGGCAGGCATTTGTCCGAGACGAGAAAGAGATTGTTTTGCGGATCGCGCGTCTTTTTGCTGTTGAGGCGGTGGATCATGCTCATGGCCTCGGCGGCGGCAGTCGCCTCGTCAAGCAGAGAGGCATTGGCGACCGCCATGCCGGTGAGGTCGCTGACCATATGCTGGAAGACCAGCAGGGCTTCGAGGCGCCCCTGGGAGATTTCCGCCTGATAGGGCGTGTATTGGGTGTACCAGCCGGGATTTTCAAAGATATTGCGCAGGATGACGGGCGGGGTGATGGTGTCGTAAAAGCCCAGTCCGATATAGGAACGGAACACCCGGTTCCGGGCCGCCAGTTTCTGCAGGTGTTGCAGCAGTTGATATTCGCCGACAGGGGCCTGTTGATCGAAGGCTTCTTTGAGACGGATGCTGGCGGGGATGGTCTCGTCGATGAGCGCGTCCAGGGAGTTTATGCCGATTTGCGCCAGCATATCGCGTTTTTCGGCTTCATCCGGCCCGATATGACGGAAGGGGAAAGCGTCCGTTGCGGGGAAATCGTTTTTCATGCAGACCTCATCAATTAGTGTTATAGAAAAAGACGAATGCCGATGCCACCGTCGATGTCGAACCCGGTGCCGGGGGCAAGGAGAACGACGGGGACAATCTCGGCGAATATTTCCACAGGAATGGTTTTGAATCCATAATCGAGTCCGAAGGGCAGACGGATGCCCAGCACGGTGCGATCGTCAAAGCGGATCATGCCGCCAAAGCCGTAATGCCAGTCCATGAAAAGCGAATGCACCGGAAGCGCCTGCGGCTGCTGGTACAAATAGTCGGCGTGGAAATAGAAAGATTTTTGCTCACCGGTGGACCAGGCGGCGGCGGCGTCGAAGGCCTGCTGCGGGGCGCACCATTTTTTGGCGCTCAATCCGGTCGGGGCGCCGAAAATGAAGCCCACGCCGACGCCCTGGTGCACATCGGCCGCTGCGGCGGAGATGAGACAAAAGAGGAAGAGAAAGATGATGCAGGGCGAATGATGTTGGTTTTTCATATTGAATGGAGTTTATTTCACTTTTGCGGCGATAAATTAGGCAATTATTTTGAAAAAAACATCTTTTTTTCTGAATGAATAATTTTATGGTTTTTATGTATTCTTTTTAATACCTTATTTTACCATGATAACATCAGGAACCCATATGCCTTATGAACAACAAAGCCTGAATTTTGAGGAGGCGGATGTGTTGCTGCAGAATTTGCATTTGACCCGTCCCCTGGTCTTTTTCGATCTTGAAACCACCGGACTCGATCTGCAGATGGATCGCATCGTCCAGTTCGCCTTTCTCCGCGTCGAGGTCGATAAAACGGTGCGCGATTGGCAGGAACTGGTCAATCCCGGTATCGCCATTCCACCGGAGGCGACGGGGGTTCATCACATCAGCGATGACCTGGTTGCCGACAAGCCGGTGTTCGCCGTGTTTGCTCCCCGGGTTGAGGCCTTCATCGCGGGATGCGACCTGGCGGGTTACAATATTGCGCGCTTTGACGTGCCTTTTCTGCAGGCGGAGATGGAACGAGCCGGCCAGGCACTGACGTTGGCGGAGGTGCGCATCATCGATGCCCAGACCATCTATCACCGCAAGGAGCCGCGCGATCTCGGCGCGGCATACCGGTTTTTCTGCCGCAAGGAGATGAGCGGCGCTCATGATGCCATGGTCGACGTCCGCGCCACCCTGGAGGTGCTGGACGGGCAATTGCAGAAGTATGGCGATCTGCCGCAGCACGTCGAAGAACTGGCGGCATTTTGTAATATGGACGATGGGACGCGATTTGTCACAGCGGATCGAAAATTTTACTGGCGTTATCGCGAGGCGGCTTTGGGTTTTGGCAAATACCGCGGCAAGAGTCTGAACTGGGTGCACCAAAACGATCCCGATTATCTGCAGTGGATGGTTACTCAGGAGTGGTCCGGGGAGACGCGGCAGATGCTGCTCGCGGCGCAACGTGGCGAGTATCCCAGAAATGAAGAATAGTCCCGAGCGTCCCCTGTCCCGGTTCATGAAGAGGCGGTGGTGGCCGGGAATTCTTCTCATCGTTTTGACGCTGGCGGCCTATGCGCCCGTTTTCGAGGCCCAATTCGTCAATTACGATGATATCGAATATGTGACCGGCAATGTGCCCGTGAACAGCGGCCTGTCGGTGACAAATTTCATCTGGGCTTTCAGTACTTTTCATGCCAGCAACTGGCATCCCCTGACCTGGCTCAGCCATCAAATGGATTGTGCGCTTTTTGGTGCCGATGCCGCTGCGCACCACGGCATGAACCTGCTCTGGCATGTGGCGGCCGGTTTGATGTTGTTCGCCTTGATGCTGCGCCTGACGCGTCGCGTCGCTTTGAGCTTTATGGTGGCCGGGTTGTTTCTCCTCCACCCGCTCAACGTCGAATCCGTCGCCTGGATCGCGGAGCGCAAGAACACCCTGAGCACCTTTTTTCTCTTCGCCGCTGTGCTGACCTGGGCGGGCCATATCGAAAAACCGTCACGGATGAAACACGCAGCGGCCTTGGCGTTGTTCGCCCTGGGATTGATGGCCAAGCAGATGCTGGTGACGCTGCCGTTTCTCCTGCTCATTCTCGACTTTTGGCCGCTGCAGCGCCCCGGCTCCGCAGCCACCGGAGCAAAAAAGGCGTCCGCGTCTGCCGTATGGCGGAGGCTTGTATGGGAGAAGAGGTACTTTTTTCTGCTTTCATTGCTGGCCGGGATTGCGGTGTTGCTGGCGCAAGCGCACGGCGGCGCCGTACAGTCCCTGGAGAGCGTTGGTCCGGGCGCGCGCATCGGCAACGCCGTTCATTCGATTTTCAGTTATATCGGTAAAATGGTGTGGCCGCGGGACCTGGCGGTGATGTACCCGCATCCGCGCAACGCCTTCACCAGCCCTGTCGTCCTGATCGCCCTGCTCGCCCTGCTGGCGATTACACAGCTGCTGTGGCGGCTGCGGCGCAAAGCGCCCTACGGGCTGGCGGGGTGGCTGTGGTATGTGGTGGCGCTGGCGCCGGTGATCGGCATCATCCAGGTCGGCCTGCAGGCGCGGGCGGACCGCTACGCCTATGTGCCGCTGGTGGGACTTTTCATCATGCTGGTCTTCGCCGGCGAGAAAATCCTCAGCCGGCTAAAAGCGCCGCCGCCGGCGCAATTTCTCACCGGCCTCGGGATTCTCGTGATTCTGGGCGGAGTGACCTGGCGTCAGGCGCGGGTCTGGGAGAACAGCATCTCCCTCTTTGACCACGCCGCGCGGGTGACGCGTGACAATGATCTGGCGCATCTCAATCTCGGCGTCGCGCTGTATGAGGAGGGTCGCGCGCAAGAGGCGATGGTGCACTTTGAGGAGGCCATTCGCATCCGTCCGCAGGATGATTCAGGCTATAACAATCTCGGCTATGTCCTGCTCAACCTGGATCGGCTGGAGGAGGCGGCGCCTCTGCTGCGCCGCGCCCTGGCGCTGGATGCCGCGAATCCGGCGGCGCATAACAATCTCGGCAAGGTTTTGTTCAAACAGGGACGCCATGCGGAGGCGCTGACGCATTTCGAGTCCGCCGTCCGCCTGCTGCCGGGATTTCAGGAAGCGGAAAATAACCGGCGCGAGACGCGGAGGGTCCTGGAAATGGACGAATCGCAAGAGTGACCGGCAAGCGGGGATACTGATTCAACCTGAAAATGGCCAGGCGAAGTACGGTGCGCCGGCCCGGTGCGGGGCATCCAGAGTCTGACAGGGAATTGCATTTTTGTGACCTGGCGCAGAACCAATAGGAGCCGGTGAGCGTTAAAGGGAATAATATCAGACTATTTTGCTATTTGGGTATAACAACACCCAGGGCACCAAACCATAAAGGGAAATGGCTTTTGTCCTGATCTATTCAGGAAATTTCGATAGGATGGCAGGAGGGCTCTCTGAGCCCGACGGTGGGCTCCACCTGCTTTGAGGCTGTTGAAAAAGGGTTTTTCCTGACATTGCTACGATTTATGCAGCAAATCCGGAAAATCTGCATCCATAAAAACAGTCGCATACGGAACCCCGGGGTCACAAGAAACGGCGACGCCGGGGTTGATGGGGTTTTTTCAACAGCGTCTTGAGGTGGGGCACACCGTTAAAGATGGTCAGAGTCGGGCCCCCTCTGCAAGATGGAGTCCAACAGGCCGCCCTCTGGAGAGGTCTCCTGCAAACAATTGATAATTAATAAAATAGACGCATCAGTTTTCGTGCCCGGATTAGGTGTTATCGAGTTAAACCGGTAAGCCGAAGGGTGGTCGATTTCCTGATGAGTTTGCCAGGTAACACCGAATCCGGGCCGTATATACGAATTATTCAGGTTACGAGTCCGAGACGGTTTTGTGAAAAAAATGGCAGGTTTGATCAAGTATGCATAAAGTATTGATGTTTGCTCTTGTGTTGCTGACTTTGACGTCCGCCTGCGAGATCGACCACGGCCTCGGCCTCATCGAATCGGAGATTCGCGGTCGGGTGATTTTTACCAATCCCGGCGCCCAGCCGGAAAAGATCGACGCGGCGCGCGTGGTGGCGGTGGTGAATTTCCCGCCGCAGGGATTGGGGGATCTGGTGATCACCAACACTTCGCTCAATCTGAGTCAGGAGACCCCGGGGTTCCGGCTCCCGGCGCCCCTGGCGCGTTACCAGGTCATCGCGGCCATCTACCGCGAGAAGGGCAAGGACTGGGATTACAGCAATATTCTCGGTATTTACGGACTCGACGAGGCTCATGGCTGGGAAATTCAATCTGTCGTCCTCGACAAAGCGCATCCCATCGCGCAGGATATTGAAATTTTCTGCACCTGGCCGGCATCTCATGAAGGGCGCAGTGGCCATGATTAAAGGATTAAGGGTCTTTGTGATTCTGACGTTTGCGATGGCAGGGTGTGCCGCGGCGTCCGGCCGGATATCGGGGCGGGTTCTCGACGCGCACAGCGGCGCGGCACTGCCGGGGGCCAATGTACAGATCATGGGTTCGGTGTACGGCGCGATTTGCGACGGCCAGGGCTATTTCACCATTCCGGGCGTGCCGGCCGGTCCGCATCGTCTCCGCGCCACCTATATCGGTTATCAGCCCGAGATCTATTCCATCCATATGGAGAACGATAAAAAGTCGAGTATCCAGATCAGACTCAAGTCGACCGTCATCCAGATGCATCAGGTGGTGGTGACCGGTTCGCGTCAGCCGGAGACCCTGGCCTCGGCCGCGGGGAGTATCAGCGTCATGGATCGCACCTCGATCCGGCAGCGCAATCTGCTGCGTACGGAAGAGGCCTTGCAGCTGGTGCCCGGCGTCGCCCTGGTGGGCGAGAACATCAACATCCGCGGCGGTTCGGGGTATAACCGCCTCGGCGGCAGCCGCATGCTGGTGCTGCTGGACGAGGTGCCGATTCTCACCAGTGATCTCGGCGAGGCCAACTGGAATATCGTCCCCATCACCGAGATAGAGCGCATGGAAGTGTTAAAGGGCGCGGCTTCCTCGCTCTATGGTTCCGGCGCCCTCAGCGGCGTGGTCAACATGATCACCAAGGCGCCGACGCCTGCCTGGTCGTTGACATTCCGCCAGGCCTCCGGCATCTACGACGAGCCGTCGGTGCCGGAATGGAAGTGGAGTGACAAGCTGCGTTATTACCACCGCACCGATGCGGGGTTGTCGCGCAGCTTCGGGCCGGTTGGTCTGCGTCTGGCGGCGTCGCGGCACCAATCCACCGGCGACCGCGAGAACGGCCGCGTTGAGCGCTGGTACGTGAGCGGCAAGGCGGCCTGGCAGCTGCCGAATGACGCGATGCTGACCTTCTTTTCGACCTACAGCTGGGAGGATCGCGAGATTTTTCTGCAGTGGCTGGAGCAGAACCGGGCGTTGAATGTGCCGTCCACCGACCGCGGCGACAGCTACACCCTCAGCGGCTTTGTGGGGTATGCGGTCTATCAGCAGGTCTTTTCGCCCAAACTTTCGGGCAAGGCACGGCTGTCGTATAATCAGCAACTGGTCGGCGTGCCGTTCAACATCACCAGCGCCTTCACCCCCGCCATTGGCGCCAGCGGCGAGTGGCAGTTCACCTGGCGGCCCTCGGAACGCCACAGCATTTCGATGGGACTGGATTACAAACGCGATGCGGTCGAATCGGAATACTATGGCAAGCGCGTCGCCAACGGCATCTCCCCCTATTTTCAGGAAATCTGGACGGTTTCCCAACTGCTGCATTTGAACGCGGGCGTCCGCTGGGACACCTACCAGCTGGTGGGGGATTCGCTGGAGATGCAGGTCAGTCCCAAGATCGGCTTCAGTTATCAACCCTGGTACGGCACCGTCCTGCATGGCTCCTTCGGCCGCGGCTTTCGCGCCGCGACCGTGGTGGAGCGTTTCATCACCGCGGGCTCGAAGGATTTCAAGGCGGTACCCAATCCCAAGCTGCAGCCGGAACGCTCCATCCTCGTCGATGTGGGCGTGCGCCAGAGCGTCAGCAACTGGGCGTACGGGGAGGTGACCTGGTTTTTCAACCGCTATAAAAACCTCATCGAGCCGACGCTGCTGGCTTCACAGTTGAAGGCGCAGTTCATCAACTATCCGGAGGCGCGCATCAGCGGTCTCGAGGTCGAAGGACGCCTGCGTTTCTGGCGCGATCGCCTCAACCTCCAGGCCACCGCCACCTGGATGGATCCGCGGCAGACCGATACGGATGAAATCCTGCTCTACCGGCCGCGTTTCATCGCGTCGCTGTCGCCTTCCCTGCAGTGGAACGGTTTTTCCGCGGGGGCGGATTATCGCACCATGAGCCGGATTGAAAAGGTCGCCGTTTATCCGCTCGATGAACGCGTGCCGACCAGGATCTGGGATGTGCGCTGCGGCTATCGTTTCGGCAAAATCGATGTGCAGATGGTGGTGCGCAATGCGCTCAACTATAATTACACCGTCTCCGAGCGCGTGCTCGGGGAGATACGGAATTTCATGTTTTCTGTAAGCGGAGATTTTTGATGGTGAAACGTCCATTCTTTTATATTTTATTGTTTTTTCTGACGGCCGGTTCTGTCGTGGGGGCGGAGCTGAAGACGCTGCAACGGAAATATGTGCCCATCAAACTGGCCGGGGCGCGAATTCCGGTCAGTCAGTTCGCCTTTAGCCAATGGCGCGCCTTCCGCTACGATGCCACGAATGGCGCCTGGCGGCAGGTCCCTTTCCAGGTGGATTATCGCGATGCGGCCGGTAATTATCACGGTGTACCCGCGCCCACCATTCTGGATGCCAATGATGAGCTGCTCTTCATGCCCGAAGACCTCGGCGACCGCGCCCCGGAGAAAGCCTGGCTGGCGGAGAACGGCGTCCGCGCAGCCCGGCGCGTCGAGCTGGAATTGTCTGAAGCGAGCGATGTGACGCTAAAGGGCTGGCTCTATCTCTATCCGAGCACCACTCAGCCGGCCGGTTATGTTTTCAGGCACGTCAACGCCCCCAAAGGGAGCGGCGCGGATACGATCAGCACGCCCGCCTATGTCATGGGCCATAATTTTCATGGCTGGATCGATTATCTCGCCACGGCGCAACAACCGCAAATTGATCTCATCGACCGCCTGAAACTGCGCGTGGCCGGGAAAGCGCTCGATCCGAAAATCGGCAATTATGCAGCCACGGAGGACACGCTCAAAGGCGCGGGTTCGGTCAGTGGCTCCAAAGACTCGACGTATACCTGGTGGCCGGGCGCGGTCCGTATCATCAAGGATGTGCGCATGCGGCTGACCGTGCCGCAGCTGATGATCATCAACAAAAACATCGATTATCCCCTGTTTTACTACCCCTACTCCATCTCGATCGGCATCAACAACAAGCAGCTGGAGAATGAATTTATTCTTTCGCTGGCCGGCGCCAAATTGCTGCGCCAATCCCTCGATTTCAGTCCGGCCGCCGCCGGCATGCGCTTTTATACGGATAACAACCGCAACGGGGTGAGCATCGATGGCGCCCCCGACAACCTCAACACCGCCCTGGCAGCGCAGACCGGCAAGCAGTGGGCCATGGCCAGCGGCGCCCAGGGCACGCTGTTGATGGTTCTGGAAATGCCCGCCACCAAAAATGGCACGACCGTCCTCTATTATCGCGATGATCTCAACGGCGGCACGGCGGACGAGACGCCGGACAGCGGCGACAAACGCTCCTATGGCGATGTCGGGTTGATGGTCAGTGCCAAATCGGGGTCGGGACTCATCACCAACAGCGTCACCATGGGGTTCTCGCTCTATGTGCTTCCCGAACGCGACCGGGACGCCGATTTTGCCGAGCGCGTTTTCCAGTGGGTGCAGCGGGATCTGCAGGTCAACGCCGTCGTCCTCAACGATCCCGGAACGGGCGTCGAGATGCCGGCGGCGCAACCCGGCGTTTTCCAGCTCGGCGCCGGTTATCCGAATCCCTTCAATCCGATGCAAACGGGCGTCAACTGGGATATCGCTGCGCTGCCCGTCGCGCACACCTGCGAGGCGAGGGTGTTCAATCTGCTCGGTCAGCAGGTGGTCTCCTGGCGCGTGGCGGCCGCCAACAGCCGTACGGTTTTACACTGGGACGGCCGCGATCATCGCGGCGCCATGGTGCCGCAGGGCGTCTATTTCCTGCAGGTGCAGTCCGGTGAAAAGAGGGCCATGAACAAGGTGCAGGTGGTGTACTGATGACCATGGCATGCCTTTTCCCGCAGAAGGAAAGCGCCTCGCGGAAAAAGTGCAGAAGCTGTAAAGATCGCGGCGCGTTCTATAAAATCTGATTGGTTCGTTCCTGGTTGGCGGCGTCTCTTCCCGGCAAAATATTTTAAGAATCGATTGTTTTCATTAAATGAGGATGATCCCATGAACGTGACTTTAGCGAGCTTGACCCTTGACAGTCTGTTGAAAAATTCCGCCCAGAACTATCCCAACCATATCGCCCTGGGTGAAGTGGATGGTGTCTCCATCACCTACAGCGCCTTGCAGGACAAGGTGCATGTCATCTCCGGGTTGCTCTCCGGGCAGGGCATCGTGAGCGGGGACCGGGTGGCCATCCTCAGTGAGAACAAACCGCAGTGGGGCATCGCCTATTTTGCCATCACCACCATGGGGGCCGTGGTGGTGCCCATCCTGCCCGATTTTACCACCGCCGAAGTGCAGCACATCATTCGCCATTCCGGCGCCAAGGCGATTTTTGTCTCGGAGAAATTGTACAGCAAAATCGAGGATGAATTCGAATCGTCGCTGCGTTCGGTTTTTATCATCGAGGATTTTTCCATGGTTCCCTTGTCGACCAAGGGCGACAAGTTGAAAGAATTCATCGAGCAGGGCAGCATCGAATTCGACAAATTCAAAGAGGCTGCCAGGCGTTTGGCCGGACGCAGCAAAGAGGTTCAGGAAGAGGATCTGGCGTCCATCATCTACACCTCCGGCACCACCGGCCATTCCAAGGGCGTCATGCTCACCCACAAAAATATCGTTTCCGACGCCATCGCCACCACCGGGATTATCGATATCAACCACAGCGACCGGCTGTTGTCGATTCTGCCGTTATCCCATGCCTATGAATGCACGCTGGGACTGGTATTGGTGCTGCTGGTGGGCGCTGCGGTCTATTATGTCGATAAACCGCCGACGGCCCGCGTGCTGACCCCGGCGCTGCAGAGCGTCAAACCCACCATCATGTGCTCCGTACCGCTGGTCATTGAAAAGATTTTCAAGACGCGCATTCTGCCGCAGTTCACGCAAAAGCGTGTGGTGCGGGGACTGTACCAGGTGCGATTCATGCGCCGGACGCTGCACCGCGCTGCCGGCAAAAAACTGCTGCGATTCTTCGGCGGTGAACTGCGCAGTTTTTGCATCGGCGGCGCCTCGCTGGCGCCCGATGTCGAGCACTTTTTACGCGAAGCGCACTTTCCCTATGCCATCGGTTACGGACTCACCGAAACTTCGCCCCTGATCGCAGGGACCGATCCCGCCGGAACGGTGCTGCGCTCCACCGGCAAGCCGCTTCCGGGCACCGAAATCCGCATCGAAAATCCCAATCCCCACACCGGCGAGGGTGAAATCCTGGTACGCGGTCCCATGGTGATGCAGGGATATTACAAGGATCCGGAGCGCACGGCGCTGGTGATGGGTGATGAAGGCTGGTTTCGCACCGGCGACCTCGGGGCTTTCGATGAGAACGGTTACCTCTATATCAAGGGGCGGCTCAAAAACATGATCCTCGGTCCCAGCGGCGAGAATATTTATCCCGAGGAGATCGAGGCTGTCCTGAATGAAGAATCGGATGTGCTGGAATCTCTGGTGTTTGAACAAAACGGTCAACTGATCGCCCGTATTTTTCTCAACTATGAGGAGCTCGATCAGGCCTTTTCTTCCATGAAATTGAGCGATTCCGAGATCAAGGAGAAGATTCAACAGCGGCTTGAAGAGATTCGCCAGCGCGTCAACAGCCAGGTCAAACCCTTCTCGCGCATCAACAAGATCATCGAACAGACCGAGCCCTTTGACAAGACGCCGACCCAGAAGATCAAACGTTATCTCTACATATAGGAGTTGGCATCATGGATCATTACATGCCGTGGACGACCGATATCATCGTCTCTGCGTTGCGCTCCGGGTTGCGCATCCTGCTCATCGTCATCATCACCCTGCTGATTCACCGGGCGATCCGCACGTTATCGAGACGCCTGGCCCAATTCATCAGCCGCCAGGAGTATGATGCGGAATCGGTCAAACGCGCGGAGACGTTGTCCATCGTCATCCGGCATACCTTGTCGGTGGTTGTCTTCCTCGTCGCCACCATCACGGTCCTCAGTGAACTGGGGATTCAAATCGGCCCCGTGCTCGCCGCGGCCGGCATTGCCGGTATTGCCGTCGGTTTTGGGGCGCAGAGCCTGATCAAGGATGTGATCAATGGTTTCTTCATCCTCGCCAATGATCAAATCCGCGTCGGCGATGTCATCCAGGCGGCGGGCAAGAGCGGGAGTGTGGAGCAGGTCAGTCTGAAAATGACCGTGCTGCGCGACATTGCCGGGAACGTTCATTTCATCCCCAATGGCGCCATCGATATTGTCACCAATATGACCAAAGAATACTCGCGCTATGTGGCCGATATCGGAATCACCTATAGCCAGGATATGGACCGGGCTGTCGAGATCATTGCGAGCGTTGACGAAGCGTTGCGCGCCGATGCAGAGTACGGCAGCGATATTCTGGAGCGCATCGAGATTCAGGGACTGGATCGCTTCGCCGATTCGTCGGTCATCATCCGCGCGCGCATCACGACCAGTCCCGGACAGCAGTGGCGCATCGGCCGCGAATTCAACCGGCGACTAAAAATCGCCTTTGATGAGAAGGGTATTGAATTTCCGTTTCCGACGCGTACGGTGTATCAGGTCAGGGGCGAGAATTAGCACCCCCCGGATTACCTGAAAACATCACGAGGCACACCGCCTTCATGGGGGGATTTGAACCCGGGAATGGCTGGTGTATTGAAACCAACGCATGGCCGGTGCTGCAAACGCGATCATGAGCCGGTCGATTCATCCCCTTTCCGCAAGCTGCCGGTTTTGGGGCGTGCAGAAAAGGAGGAAAAAATCGCTCAATTCAGATCGTTGATCAGTGGAGTCCCGACGCCAGGAGCCTGCCGGAATTGAGAGTTGGCAATTTTATAATAATATGATTTATTGAGGCTTGGAAACCCAATGCCTGAAATCGCACCATGGTAAAATCAAACACTTGCGGTTTAAATCCGGCAGACTCCTGAAAAGGATGGGGTCTCCTATAGCATTAATTTAAAATATTCTGGAAGCCATAACGGTTGAGGATCAATCTCAACGCTTATACTCTATTTTTTGAGGACAATTGATTAAATTTATATCGTCTTCTCTTCGATACTGGGACCGTAGTGATCGTTGATGATTTGTGAAAAAATAACGAGAGTATGGTGATGGAATTCACCTTGCCGGCTTATGGCACGACCTATCGCATCGCCGATCCCGGGGCGATCATGACCCCGCGACTGCTGGTGTGGCAGGAGCGCGTGGCCGGCAACATCGACACCATGCGGGAGATGCTGCAGCGGGTGCGTCCCGGCGCCGATCTCTCTCTGCTCTGTCCCCACGTCAAGACCCACAAGTCGGCGTGGGTGACGCGGCAGCTGATGGCGGCGGGCGTACGGCGTTTCAAGGCGACGCTCAACGAGGTCGATATGCTGCTGGCCTGTGGCGTCAAAGAGATTTTTGTCGCCTATCCGCTGCCGGGTGCGCAGGCGCAGTGGCTGGCGCAGCGCATGGCCGCGCACCGCGGGGTGCAGTTTCATGTTCAGATCGCGCATGCGGCGCACGCGGCGGTGTGGACGGCCCTGGCCAGGCAGTACGAATTCGATGTCTCCTGTTTTCTCGATCTGGATGTGGGCATGGGGCGCACCGGCATTGCCGCGGAGAGGGCTTTTGAACTCTATCAGGCGGTCAGCCCTCTCCATGGCTTGCGGTTCGCGGGCCTGCACGCCTACGACGGCCATAACTATCAAGCGACGCTGGATGAACGCCGCGAGATCACCCGCGAGAGCATGGAGCGGTTGCTGGCGGCAATGACCCGTTTCAGTGCCCATCGGGTGGCGGTTCCGCGGGTGGTGGTTGCTGGCACGCCCGGCTTCTGGCCTGATTTCGAATATTTGAGCACACGGCCATTACAGGCGGAACTGTGGCTGTCGCCGGGCACCTGGGTGTTGTTCGATACCACCTGCGGCCGGATCATGCCGCACACGTTTACGCCCGCGGCGCTCATTCTCGCCCAGGTGGTTGACCAGACCGCACCTGAGCGGCGCACGTTGAATCTGGGTCACAAACGCTGGGCCGTGGATCAGGGGCCGGTGGAGGAATTCAGCCTGCCCGGCGTGCGGGCGGTGAAATGGAGCGAGGAACACACCGTGATTGAGGTCGCCGCTGATAGCGGGTTGCAGATCGGCGATTATCTGGCGATCGTGCCGCGGCATGTCTGTTCGACGGTCAATTTGTGGGAATATTTCACGTTGATCGGTGCGCAGGGGGAAATTATCATGGAACGATGTCCCGTCGAGGCGCGCAATCGCTGAACGGGGCGTCGCCGGAAGGAGTATCCAATGCATTACCACAGGATGAAGCTTTTGGCCGCTGTGGTGCTGTCGGGCGTGCTGTTGTTGTCGCACCCTGCAAGCGCCGATGCGAGTAAATTATATCGAGAACGCCTCTACGAACCGGTGGTGCTCAAACAATCACTGCTGCAATCCTTTTATGGCGTGCCGGTCGGGGAGATGTATCTCTACGCGTGGAGCGACAGCACACAGTCGTGGCGCCTGATGCCGTTTCAGGTCGACGAGCGCGTCGTCATGGCGGAGCCGAATCCGCTCTTTGGCACCAAAGTGCGGATTTTTTACGCCATTTCCGATCTGACGCCGGATGATGGTCTCTTCGACGCGGATGACGAGCTGGCGTTCATGCTGCGCGACATGGGGGACCAGGCGCCCGGGAAAAGGTGGATCGATAACGACGAAGCGAAAAAATTCGAACGGCTGGAGATCCGGTTGTACGATCGCCATGATTACGACAAGGCCGCCTTCGCCTATCTCTTTCGTTCCACCACCATCACCGAAGCGGTGCCCACGCCCTATGAATTCAGATACTTTCCCGAAAAGGACAGCCTGAGTTCCCGCTATTACAATGTGGCAATCGACAAGGAATTCGGCATCCTCAAGACCATCCAGATCAATCCGCCCTTCGGCACCGGGGTCGATATCTTTGACCGCCAGAAAATCATGATCAACGGCACCGCCCTCATCAGCGGTTTCAATGTGCCGTTGAATAGCCGCAACGAGTATTATCTGAAAGTCTATCCCGACTATTTGGGTTACACCAAAAAACCGGTGGTGCGGCTGGTGCGCGAGACCCATCAGACCGTGCGCCTCGGCGATGAGGAACTGGAACAGAAGGTAGCCTTTTATGTTCCCATCAAATTCTATCCCTTCTGCGGCTCACTGGAAGGCGGCGTGGCGCTGGATGTGGAGAGCATCAACGAACAATTTCCCGAAGGTGAGCTCAAATTATTTCTGAATAATATTCGGCAGAGTTGGGACCTGTCGCCAAAGGCCCACGGCATGCGCTTGTACAGCACCTATAACGATGGATTGTTGATTGACGGTATACCTGATACCTATAACAAGAGGCTCGACAAGCCCGTCTCGGAATGGATACTGGCGACGGGAGCGCAGGGCGCCCTTTTTTCGGTCACCGCCTATCCGGACACGGTCGCAGAGTTCTACTACCATGACAACAGTGCCGGCGGCATCGGTGATGCGGCCATTTTCAAAGGCGCCAAAGACACGGGGGATATGATGTCCTGGGGCGACCATGGCTTTTCCATGAACAAACCCAACAGCCTGCAGCTGGCGTTTCTCATGTACTTTCTCCCGGCCGGTTTCAACGACCGCGCCAAAGCCGAAGCGTTGTACCATCACATCCTGGAACCCGCCCTGCCCGCGACCTTCACGGGCGTCACCGTGCATGAGCGGTCCGGCATCGCGGATCACCGGCTGCTGTATAACTATCCCAATCCCTTCAACGCCGGCACCCGCTTGACCTTCGAGACCGCCAGGCCGGAGCGTTTGCACTGCGCCATCTACGCGGTCAACGGGCGGCGGGTGGCCGTCGTCGCGGAACGTCATTTCTCCGCGGGGCGTCATGAGCTGGTTTGGGAAGGCCGTGATCAGGCCGGGGACGCGTTGCCCAGCGGCGTATACATTGCGGTGGTGCAGGGCGCTTCGGTGCGGATGGAGCGCAAGCTGTTGCTGCTGCGGTGAAATGAGATGGTGTGGCATTTTACGCCGAAATGCCGTGGCATGATGGGGTGCAAGTGGCAAAAGGCCGTCTTTGGCACAGGACCCGGGGTACCTGCGCGGGGCGTGCCGGGCAGACAGTGGAGACTCCGGGGCCGCAAAAAACGCGANNTTTTTCTGACAGGAACCCTGGATTATGAAAAAACACCTGTTTCACTACCTGTTGTTTGCGGTGCTGCTCCTGCTCGGCGCCGGCTGCGATGATCACGGTTTGGCGCCGCAGCCCGGCAAGCTGATCGTGGATGTCGTCTTCCTGGGCACGCCGCCCGCCAATACGCAGGGCATCTATTTGATAGTCGCCCCCAACTTTCCACCCCACGCCATCAATGAACTGTTTCACAGTTCCAACAGCCTGCCGTTCGACCGCGATTCCGTGCGCACCGAACTGGATCTGCCCCTGGGGCATTATGATTCGTTCAGCCTGTGGTGGTACAGCACCGAGACCAAATCGAATCTCGCGGATATCCTCGCCTTGCCGCTGGATATCGACAACAGCCTGCTGCCGCTGGGGTTCGATCTCACCAAAGAGAAACCCGAGGAGCACGTCGAGTTGTTGGCCGATTGGGACAAGGTCACCCGCGATGCCAGCATCGAGGGCACCATCCATTTCAACGGCCCCTTTCCGAAAAACACCCTCGCCACCGCCGTAGCCGCCTACCGGCTCATCCCCCGGGCCAACGTGCAGTATCTGACCTATCTGAAATCCATCGATTTCACCGTCGCCACCAATCCCTATCATTTCAAGCTGCCGATCCGTAACGGCGCCATCGATTATGTGGTGGTCTTTTGGCTCCCGGAGCGGGCCAGCCTCACCGATTTTCAGACCATCGGTTTCTACCAGAGTGCTGCGGCACCCGGTGTGCCGCTCAAGTTTCGCGTCAAACCCGGCGAGACCGTCACCGGCGTGGATATTTATGCGGACTGGTCGGTGATCGAAAAACGGCCGTGATACGGATCCGGGAGGAGTGGTCAAACACAGAACAGGATTTGCCATGATGCGTAGAATATTGATAGGGATGGTGCTGCTGCCTGCGGTCCTGATGGCGCAGGGGGTGGTGCGCGGTCAGATTTATGACCAGGAGAGCGGCCAGGCCTTGCCCGGGGCCAATGTTCAGCTCCTCGGGACGCTGCGCGGCGCCGTCTCGGATGCCCGGGGCCGGTTCGTCATCCCGAACCTCCCCGCCGGCAGTTACGCCCTGCGGGCTTCCATGATCGGTTATCGCGCCCGGCAGCTGGAGCGGATCGTGATCACAGCCGGCGAAGAGACGACCGTGACGGTGCGTCTCAAACCCACGCCCATCATCATGGATCCGGTGGTGGTCTCCGCGGGCAAGACCAAACAGACGCTGGATCAGGCGCCGGTCTCGCTCTCCGTGGTCTCCTCTCTGGAGATCCGGCAGCGCAACGCCACCAACATTCAGGAGGCGCTCGAGACCGCGCCTGGCGTCCATTTTGTCGGCAATCAGATCAACATCCGCGGTTCCACCGGCTATACCTTCGGCGCCGGCAACAAGGTGCTGCTGCTGCTGGACGGCGTGCCGGTCTATGCCAGCGACACCGGCGAGTTCAACTGGGACATGCTGCCGCCGCTGGACATCGAGCAGATCGAAGTGCTCAAGGGTGCGGGCTCCACGCTGTGGGGCGCTTCGGCCCTCGGCGGCGTGGTCAATGTGCTCACCAAAGACGCGGATCCCGATGGCCGGCTGTTGTTCTCCTACACCGCCGGGCTCTATGACAAGCCCTGGCATGAGGAATGGGAATGGACCGAGCCCTGGCGGCTCCATTACACCCGCGAGGACATCAGCTACAGCCGACGCATCGGACGCGTCGGCGGCCGCATCTCCCTCGGCCGTTTCATGACCACCGGCTATACGGAACTGGGCGACGCGCAGAAATACAATCTCACCGGCAAATTTGACATCCAGTTCGGCAGCGGCGTCAAATGGACCCTCTATAATGCCTACAGTTATATCAACCGCGGTTTTTTCGTGCAGTGGAAGGGCCCCAATGACCCCTATGAGGTGGACCCCAAAAATTTGAACAACCATGCCAACACCAATCAGATCAATACCTACACCAAGCTGGTCATCCCGATTTCGCCGCGTTTTGCCGTGAATCTGCGCGCCTCGCTGGTGCGCACGCTGATGGGAAATCAGTTCGGCGAGAGCAGCAATTTCAATCCGGCCTATGGCGAAGGCGCCGAGATCCAGGCGGATTACATCCCCCGCGAAAATCATACGGTGACCGCCGGAGTGCAGTTACAGCATGATGCGGGATCGACCAAATATTTCGGCGATCACAAGGGCTATTTCCTCGGTCCCTACCTGCAGAACGAGTGGAAGATGCGCAACAATCTCCGTCTCACCACGGGATTCCGCTATGACCGCTATCAGCTGGTCGGCGGCCTGAAGGAGGATCTGTTCAGTCCCCGCATCGGTCTCAACTGGCAGCCGTGGCCGACCACCAGCATTCGCGCCTCGGCGGGCAGCGGCTTCCGCGCCGCCACCATCATCGAGCGCTTTCTCGAACTGGCGATCATGAATTTCAAGATCGTCGCCAATCCGGCCCTTAAAGCGGAGAGCAGCTGGGCCTATGATCTCGGCTTGCGGCAGTACATCAATGAGAACTGGAACGTGGACCTCTCCTTCTTTGACAACGAATACTGGGAGCTGATCGAGGCGCACATGGATTTGATCCGCGGTCAGGTGCAGTTTCGCAATATTCCGCGGGCGCGCATCCGGGGGGTGGAGGCGACGACCAATTTCAGCTATCCCTGGCAGTGGAAGAATTGGCCGGTGTTGCCGAGTCTGCAACTCACCGCCACGGCCATGGATCATGAAGAGCTGACCTGGCATGAGCCGCTCACCTACCGGCCCAAGCTGATCGCGACCCTCAAGGCGGGTTTGCGGGTCTCCAGGGTGCAGGTGCAACTGGACTACCGCTATGCCAGCAAAGTGGATGCGGTCAAGATTTACCCGATCAACGACCGTGTGCCGATGAAATTCTGGGATGTGCGTCTGAGCTACGAGTGGCGCAAGCTCAGTTTCAGACTGGGGGTGCAGAATCTGGGGCAGTATAATTACGCGCCGATGGAGAGCAACCTCCTGCCGATGCGGACGTACACGGCCGGGGTGCAGGGGGAATTTTAGCTGTCTGGAGCAGCAGGATGTAAGAATCTGGGGATGCAAGGATATAAGGAAATTAGGGAATAGGGGTGGCGGAATCAGTTGGCAGTTGGCGACAAAAGACGACAGACGACGGACCACAGACGCGACACAGTGGTCAGTAGTCCGTGGTCCGTCGTCCATGGTCCATGGTCCGTTTTTCGCAACCTGAACATCACACGCTGCATCTTTTGCGAGGAAGGTACAATGAATCCATATCGCATCATAAAAAATCTGGCAGCCATCATCACACTGGTGCTTTTCTGTCTGCCCGGGTGGGCCGCCAGTCAGAGCCTTGAAGTGCCCAGCGCCAAATGGGGGATCAGCATCGGCAACTCGCCGGCGTTCACCGGATTACGATTCAATTATCGCGACAACCATGTCCAATATGTAAATGGCATCAATGTGACCATTTGGCAGCCCTTTAAGGAGAATCAACCTGCTGAAATCCAGGGTATCTCTCTTGGTCTGTTGCCTGGCGGAGGCAATCTTACGGGAATCCAGTTGGGATTGGTGGGTATTGCTGCTAATAAGAATGTCTCCGGAATCTCCGTGGCCGTAGTGGGCTTTGGCGCTGGCGGAAGCGTGACCGGCATATCGCTCAGCGGCATCGGTATGGGCACGGGGGGTGATGTGAAGGGATTGCATATTGCAGGAATCGGCGTGGGCGCCGGAGGGAATGTCTCAGGCATAACCGTCTCTGGCATTGGCGTTGGCGGCGGGAAAAATGTGACCGGCTTGAATTTCGCACTCGTCGGCATTGGCGCCAGTGAAAATCTCAGCGGCATCACGCTGGCCGGCATCGGTGCGGGCGCAGGCGGTGACGTGACTGGCGTTAGTCTGGCCGGCTTGGGATTTGGCGCCGGCAAGAACGTGCGGGGACTTACCATCGCTGGATTGGGCGTCGGCGCCGGGGAGACCATTTCTGGAGTGACTTTTACCGGATTGGGTGCCGGCGCCAAAAAAATCCAGGGCTTGACCATAGCTGGCCTCGGCATCGGCGCAGAACATCTCGCCGGCGTGCATCTTGCCCTGGGTAATATCCGCGTGCTCCAGGACGGCCGTTTATGTGGTTTGAGCATGAGTGGCTTTAACTATATCCGCGGCACTCAGAATGGTATTTCTATTGGATTAATTAACTATGCATACCGGCTAAAGGGTATGCAATTCGGCCTTATCAATATTGTTCGCGATAATCCTAAACTTCGCAGGGTATTACCGTTATTGAATTTTAATTTCTGATGGACAGGAGTGAGGGACATGAAGGTTCTTTTTATCGGCGGCACCGGCAACATCAGCACTGAGGTCAGTAAACTCGCGATCGCCTCGGGCATCGATCTTTATCTTTTGAACCGCGGCCGGATCGGCGTCGAGATTCCCAAAGCCAAATTTCTCATCGATGACATCTCGGACGCCGGCGCGACCAGCGCGCTGTTACAAGATCATCAATGGGATATCGTGGTGGACTGGATCGCCTATACAGAAGATGAAGTCGAACGCGACATCGGCCTGTTCCGCGGCAAAACCCGGCAGTATGTTTTCATCAGTTCCGCCTCGGTTTATCAGAAACCGCCATCGCATCCCGTGATCACCGAATCGACACCGCTGCACAATCCGTTCTGGGAATACTCGCGCAACAAGATCGCCTGCGAGGAGCGTCTGCTGCGCGCCTGGCGCGATGAGGGATTTCCCGTCACCATTGTGCGGCCGTCGCACACCTACGACACCATCCTCCCGGCGGTCATCGGCGGCGGACGCGAATACACCCTCATCGACCGCATGGTGAAAGGACAAAAAGTGATATTGCACGGCGACGGCACCTCGCTGTGGACCCTCACCCATGCCGAGGATTTTGCGCGCGGATTTGTGGGTCTGCTGGGACATCAGCAGGCCATCGGACACGCTTTTCACATCACTTCCGACGAAATTCTGACCTGGAACCAGATCTATCAGGCCATCGGCGAAGAGGTGGGCGCCGAGCCGCGCATCGTCCACATGCCCTCCGATTTCATCGGCAAGCAGGAACCCTCCCTGTACGGCACCCTGCTGGGCGACAAGGCCTACAGCGTCCTCTTTGACAACAGCAAGATCAAGCGCTTTGTGCCGGCGTATCAGGCGGTGATTCCCTTCCGCCAGGGTATTCGCAGGACGCTGGCGTGGTTTGCGGAGAATCCGGCGCGTCAGGTGGTGCAGCCGGAGACCAACGAGATGATGGAGCGGCTGCTCCGGGAATATGGGAAATAGGGGTTTGGGAAACAGTGTGCCGTAGGCAGCAGGATTGTGCACTCTTTCGGCCGGATTCATGGCAGATAAAGGAGAATACCATGTGCCGCTTTATGAAAATCACTCTGCTGGCCGGCATCTGTCTGATCAGCTGCAGTCGGCACATCCTGCGTGAGGCGTATCCCCTCCTCAACGATGGCAAATATGACAGCGAATTTCCCTACCGGAATTGTTCTCGGGAGCTGCAGGCGATATCGGAGAGCATCATCAAAATTTATACGACCGATTATTACACGATTTACTATTTCGACAAGGAGGCGCGTGTTGCGATGCAGCCGGTGACGGCTGAATTGTTGAAAAAAGCGCGCTCTCTTGCCACATTCGAAAAGACCTCATCCGGCTCCGCCCTTGTTTTGCTGGCCGAGCCCACCAGAGTGGCTTTGCTGACCTGCGCCCATATCGTCAGCCATTTGGATACACTCAAATCTTTTTATGCACCCGACGAAAACGGCCAGGGGGGGTATCTGCAAAACCTGGTCATCAAAAACAGGCGGGTGCTTCAGGTGACCGGATTCCCGCAAGGCGGCGCCATGGAGGTACTGGCCTCGGATCTGGAAACGGATATTGCCATCATTGGCAAGTCTTATTCCAGAGCCATCCCGCAGCCGATCACAAAATTTGCCTATCCGCTGGGCAATGCCAGAGAACTGGAATGGGGCAGTTTTGTCTATATGATCGGTTACCCGATGGGATTTCGCATGGTCACCAAAGGGATTGTCAGCCAGCCCAATCGGAATGGCCGCGGCTCATTCATCACCGACGCCACATTCAACACGGGTTTCAGCGGTGGGGCCGTGCTGGCGATCCGCGACGGTGTGCCCCATTTCGAGCTGGTTGGCATCGCCACCTCCTCCTCCGCCAAATCGGAAATGGTGCTCACACCCAACAGGACCGACGCCTATGACTTTTATACGCCTTATGAGGGGCCCGTCTATGTCGCCCAGCAGGACAAGATCAATTATGGCATCACCCTGAATATTTCAGTCGAGATGATTCGTGATTTCATCGCGGCGCATCAGGAAGAGTTGGCCGCGGCGGGATACGATTTGAGCGGGTTGTGAAAAGGCCGGCTTTTTTTTGCCCCTGTGATTCCCCGGCCCGGCCGTCATCGACGGCTTTGGGCCTGTGCAGTGCCCCGTTGTGGTTGCTTCGTCCCCGGGGTTCTCCGGCCCGCCCGCATCAACCGCACCAGGCCTCCTGATCGCCCGGGGAATCCCTTCCCGGGGTGGAACANNTCCGGGGACGAGTCCCCGGATGATCGTCGCTGCGTGCCGCTGCCCGCACAAAGTTGGGCAAGATGCTCCGGATGATCACAACGACAGTCACTTAAAAAGGCCAGATTGGTCATTCCTGCATTAATACGGCGCCGGTCGGGCTCCATCTTCCGGCAGTCAAGTTCGCGGCGGCTGTCAAGAAAAAAGCCCCAGATCGTATCCGGGGCTTTTTGATGGACTATAGCGTCTTGAACACCTGCCCGATCTCGCCGAGGCCCGGTTCATTCATCTCTTGGCCCATCTTGACTTCACTTATAGCGTCTTGAACACCTGCCCGATCTCGCCGAGGGCCCAGTCGATGTCCGCCTTGGTTACTACCAGCGGCGGTGCGAGACGGATGATGTGCGTATGGGTGTCCTTGGCGAGGATGCCGCGTTCCTTGAGGGCGACGCAGAAGCGCCGCGCCCCGCCGGCCTGCGGCTTCAGGACAATGCCCACCCACAGGCCGATGCCGCGCACGAAATCGATGTGCGGCGTGTCGATCCGGCGCAGTCCGTTGATGAGATAATCGCCCATGGCCGCCGCATTTTCGCACAGTTTTTCCTCGACCAGCACGCGCAAGGCCTCCCGTGAAACCGCGCAGGCCAGGGGATTTCCGCCATAGGTGGAGCCGTGCGTGCCCGGCTTGAAGACGCCGAGAATCTCCCGGCTCGACAGCACCGCCGAGACCGGATACATGCCGCCGGAGAGCGCCTTGCCGATGGTGATGAGATCGGGTTTGACGCCTTCGTGTTCGCTGGCCAGCAGCGTGCCGGTGCGTCCCAGTCCGCTTTGAATTTCGTCGCACATCAGCAGCACATTGTTTTCCTTGCACAGTTGTGCGGCCGCCCTGAGGTAGCCGCTGGGGGGCGACACCACGCCGGACTCGCCCTGGATCGGCTCCACCAGAAACGCGGCGGTGTTGGGGGTGATGGCTTTTTTCAGGGCCTCGAGGTTGCCGTATTCGACCATGACGAATCCGGGCGTATAGGGGCCGTAATAGTCGCGGCCGTCGGGATCGTCGGAGAAAGAGACGATGGTGGTGGTGCGGCCGTGGAAATTGCCGCTGCAGACGATGATTTCCGCCTGATTCAACGGGATGCCTTTCTTGAGATAGCCCCATTTGCGCGCGGTCTTGACCGCGGTTTCCACCGCTTCGGCGCCGCTGTTCATGGGCAGCATCATTTCGTAGCCCAGCAGCTCGCAGGTCTCTTTGGCGAAGAGCGGCCAGAGGTTATTGCGGAATGCGCGACTCGTCAAGGTCAGCTTGTGGACTTGATCCTGCATGACTTTGACCAGACGCGGATGGCAATGTCCCTGATTGACCGCCGAATAGGCCGCCAGACAATCCAGATAACGTTTGCCCTCGACATCCCAGACCCAGGGTCCCTGCGCGCGTTCGATGACCACGTCCAGGGGGTGATAGTTGTGCGCTCCATACTGTTCTTCCATGGCGATGAGTTCAGCAGAAGTCATAAATCCTCCATTAAGGGTGCATTTTTTCTTCATGGCAATTTAGAGCTTTTAAACTCAAAAAGCAAGCAAATCGCCGGGGGAATCTCCTTGCCCCGGCGGGAAAAATCGCTGCGGGTCTTGGTTCAGCGCACGGGGGCAGGATGCCCCGCATCATGCTTCCGTCCTGGGAAGAGTCCCCGGACGATCAGACACAGGAGGCTCCTTATCATGCTTCTGTCCGGGGAAGAGTCCCCGGACGATCTGCGGGTCTTTGTTCAGCGCACGGGGGCAGGATGCCCCCTGCTGCAGGCCTCTTTTTGCTTGATTCGCGGCAAAAAAACGCGTAACTTGAAGGAAGTAAATTTTCTGTTTTATTCAAACACAAGGAGTCTGTGTGCGCGTTTTGTCCGGTATCCAACCCTCCGGTGGCCTTCATCTCGGCAACTATTTCGCCATGATGAAGCGCATGATTGAATATCAGGAACACCATACCCTTTTTTGCTTCATCGTCAACCTCCACGCCCTCACCAGCGTCTTCGAGGCCGCGGCGCTGCGAAAAAACACCTTTGAAGCGGCCTGCGATTTCCTCGCCCTCGGCATCGATCCCGAGAAATCCTATTTCTACGTCCAGTCCGACGTCCCCGAAGTCACCGAATTGACCTGGCTGCTCTCCAATGTCACGCCCTTCGGCCTGCTCGAGCGCGGCCATTCCTATAAAGACAAACTGGCCAGAGGCATTCCCGCCAATCACGGCCTCTTCGCCTATCCGGTGCTCATGGCCGCCGATATTTTACTCTATGGCGCCGACCGCGTGCCGGTCGGTAAAGACCAGAAGCAGCATCTTGAAATGACGCGCGACATCGCCATCCGTTTCAACCAGACCTACGGCGAGGTCTTTGTCGTGCCGGAGCCGGACATCCCCGAAGCAGTCGCCATGGTGCCCGGACTCGACGGCCAGAAGATGAGCAAGTCCTACGGCAACACCATCGAGATTTTCAGTCCCCATGAGGCGATGAAGAAGCGCGTGATGTCCATCGTCACCGATGCCACGCCGGTGGAGGCGCCGAAGAATCCCGATACCTGCAACCTTTTTGCGATCTATTCGCTCTTTCTCGATGCCAATAGCAAGCAGGAGTTGCGCGAGCGTTACCTGAAGCCGGGCCTCAAATATGGCGAGGTGAAAAAAGAGCTGCTGGAAGTCATCTGGAACTATTTCACGCCCTACCGCGAAAAGCGCGCCGAACTGCTCGCCGATCGCGACGGGGTGATGCGCATCATGAAGATGGGGGCGGATAAAGCCCGGATGGTCGCCACGGAGTATTTGAACAAAGCCCGGCATGCGGTCGGCATTGACTATTGAGCGGAAAAGGAGAGTGACGCAATGATTCCATTCACCTATAAAAACAATCGCCTCTACTGCGAAGAGACCGATTTGAACACGGTTGCGCAAGAATATGGAACACCGGCCTATGTGTACAGCAAGGCCGGCATCGTTCATAATTTCCAGAACATTGACCAGGCTTTTGCATCGCACCCGCATCTGGTCTGCTATGCCCTCAAGGCCAATGCCAATCCCGTGCTGTTGAAAATGATGGCGGAACTGGGCGCCGGCGCCGATGTGGTCTCCGGCGGCGAACTGGCTTTGGCCCTGAAGGCCGGATTCCCGGCGCATCGTATCGTCTACGCCAGCGTCGGCAAGACCGATGCGGAGATCCGCTACGCCATCCGCTCGCGCGTCCTGGCCATCAACATCGAGTCGCGTGAAGAATTGGAAGTGACGGCGAAAATCGCGGCGGAGATGGGGGAAGTGGCGCCCATCGCCATACGCATCAATCCCGACATCGACATCGAAGGCCATCCCTACCTGACCACCGGCAAAAGCGCCAACAAATTCGGCATCGAGATGAATGAGGCGCGCGACTGCTATCTCTGGGCCGCCGGGCAAAAATCGATCAAAATCGCCGGCGTGCACTGCCATGTGGGCTCCATGATCAAAAAGGCCGATCCCTATGAAAAAATGGCAGAGACCCTGGCTGAGTTTGTTATGGGACTGCAATCACGGGGCATTCATTTCGAGCATGTGGATATCGGCGGCGGACTCGGTGTGGATTACACCCGTGTACTTGGCGAAAACGAATCACCGTGGTTCATGCAGCCGGAAGATATCACTGCCAAAGTCATCCCGATCATCAAGCAAACCGGCTGCGAAATTCTCTTCGAGCCCGGCCGCTCCATCATCGGCCCCAACGGCTTGCTGCTGTCGCAGGTGCTCTTCCGCAAGGAGACCAAGGGCAAAAAGTTCCTCATCGTCGATGCGGCCATGAACGATCTGATCCGGCCGTCGCTTTACAGTGCCTATCACACGGTGCTGCCGCTGCAGGAGCAGAAGGCGACGATGGAGAACGTTGACGTCGTGGGTGCGATTTGTGAATCGGGCGATTTTCTGGCCAAGGATCGCGAGCTGCCGGGGATGAAACGGGGCGATTATCTGGCGGTGATGACGGCCGGAGCTTATGGATATACTTTGTCGAGTAATTACAATGAGCGGCCGCGCGCGGTGGAAATTCTCGTCGACGGCACTCAGCACCGCATCATTCGCGAGCGGGAAAAGAGCGCCTTCATTTAGCTTGATTGAATGACCTCCGGCGACACCGGGAGCCGGTGTGCCTGATAGCGGGGCAATGGCTTCGATGGAAACGGTATTCAGAGCCGGGAGAAATCAGCATCACAAGGATGCCCG
>DCUM01000151.1:53492-68637 GCA_002327255.1 bacterium UBA2214
CGGGCATCGCGTTCCTGCTGCGACGGTGGTGCCGCTTCTTCGGCTGCGGGCGCCGGCGCGGATTCCGGTGCGCACACGGCTTCGATCCGCACCGGATGGCCCTGCATGGTGAACGATGCACCCCGGATCTGTTCCTCGTCGAGAATCCAGACGGCGGTCTGCAGCGGGATCGAGAGCATCAGCATTTTCATTTGCCACCATCCCTTCTTGTGGTCCGCGCGGATGGTTTCGATGCGCGCGAAAAAGGCGGGATGGCCATCGAGATGGATGAGAATGACTTCTCCGGGTTGAAACATTTGCCGGGCATTGTTCAAGACGCATAATCTCCGCTGGTGTGTGGTCATAAGAGTCTACGCAATAATATAGAGAGTCGCAAGCATTTTTTACCATTAACGGGCGGCGGGCGTGCTCCGGGCCCCCGCCATGGATTTGAAGGTGAGTCACGCCATGGAAGTCAAAATCAAAGCCAAAGTCATCGACCAGGAAGGCCTGAAGCGCACCATTTCCCGGCTGGCCCTGGAGATCATCGAGCGCAATCACGGCGTGGCTGACATCGCCATTGTCGGCGTCAGAACCCGCGGCGCCTTCATCGCCGAACGCCTGGTCAGACGCATTCACGAGCTGGAAAAAAAGCAGGTGCCGTTCGGCATCCTCGACATCACCCTCTACCGCGATGATTTTCGCAAGCGCTTGCGCCAGCCGCTGGTTCAGGTCACGGACATCCCCTTCGAGATCAATGATATTGATGTCATTCTCGTGGATGACGTGCTCTTCACCGGCCGGACGTCGCGCGCCGCGCTGGATGCGCTGATGGATTTCGGCCGTCCCGCCAGCATCCAGCTGGCCGTGCTGGTGGACCGCGGCCACCGCGAACTGCCGATTCATGCCGACTATATCGGCAAGTCCATCCCCACCTCCATCGGCGAAGAGGTGCAGGTGCGCCTCCAGGAAAGCGATGGCGAGGATTGCGTTTTGCTGGTCGAAGCCCCCAAGGAGGTTCAATAAATGCCTTTGCAACAGAAGCATCTGCTGGGCCTGGAGGGCGTCAGCGCGGCTGACATCGGGCTGATGCTCGACACGGCAACCACCTTCCGCGAGATTCTGGAACGGCCCATCCCCAAGGTGCCGACCCTGCGCGGTCTCACCGTGGTCAACCTCTTTTACGAGCCCTCCACGCGCACGCGCATCTCCTTCGAACTGGCGGAGAAACGCCTCTCCGCCGATTCGGTCAACTTTACCACCTCGGCCAGTTCGGTCAAAAAAGGGGAGACGCTCAAGGACACCATTCGCAACATCGAGGCCATGAAGATCGACATGGTGGTGGTGCGTCATCAGGCGGCCGGTGTGCCGCACTTTCTGACCCAATGCGTGCAGGCGGCCATCATCAATGCCGGCGACGGCATGCACGAACATCCCACCCAGGCCCTGCTGGATATGTTCACGCTGCGGGAGAGATTCGGCCGGCTGGACGGACTCCGGGTGGCGATTATCGGCGATATCTCCCACAGCCGCGTCGCCGGCTCCAACATCCGCGGCTTGATGACCATGGGCGCGGAGGTGATGCTGTGTGGCCCCAAAACATTGATGCCGCGCGACGTGGAAAAATTTGGCGTCCAGGTCACCTGTGACGTGGAAGACGCCATCGCCTGGGCCGATGTCCTGAACGTCCTGCGCATCCAGCTGGAGCGGCAGGAGGCGGGGCTCTTTCCGACCATGCGGGAGTACCACGCCGAGTTCGGCATCACGCGGCAGCGCCTTGAGCGGGCGAAAAAAGAGATCACCATCATGCACCCCGGTCCCATCAACCGCGGCATCGAACTGGATGCCGATGTGGCGGATGCCGACTATTCCGTCATTCTCGATCAGGTCACCAACGGTGTGGCCGTGCGCATGGCGGTTCTCTATCTGTTGGGCGGCAATGAAGAGAGCGTCTCCTGAGGCATTTAACCCCAATCGGTTCTGAACCGTTCATTAACGAATCGCACGGTTGTAAGGAAGCGGGCGTCTCCTGAGGGATTTAACCATACAAGGCAAATTCATGAACGATATCAAGAAAGCCAAAGCGTTGCTGCTCCATGGCGGCGAAGTCTGCGATGCGGCCGATGGCAACCGTCAAAAGATCGATCTCCTCATCGCCCATGGCAGGATCGAAAAAATCGGGACTGGTCTTGAAGAGGGCTTCCATGGCGAAAAGATCGATGTCAGCGGCTGTCTGGTGACGCAGGGTGTGATCGATATGCATGTGCATCTGCGCGAGCCGGGCCGCGAGGACGAGGAGACCATCGAGAGCGGTTGCGCGGCGGCCATGGCGGGCGGCGTCACGGCCGTGTGCGCCATGCCCAATACAACGCCGCCCTGCGACAGCCAGGAGGTGGTGCGTTTCCTGAAAAAACGCGCCGAGGAGCAGTTGGTGGAAGTTCTGCCGGTGGCCTGCATCACCAAAAAGCGCGAAGGGAAAGAGATCACCGAGATGGCCGAGCTGGTGAAGGCGGGGGCGGTGGCCTTTTCGGACGACGGCAGCCCGGTTGTCAATGCCGCGGTGATGCGCGCGGCGCTGGAATATTCCAGCATGTTCGAAGTGCCGGTCATCGAGCACTGTGAAGACCCCCACCTGGTGGCGGGCGGCCAGATGCACGAAGGCTGGATGTCGACACGATTGGGACTGCCGGGCATGCCGGACATCGCCGAGGCGGTCATGGTGGCGCGCAACATCGCGCTGGCGGAATATTGCGGCGGCCACATCCATATCGCGCATGTCTCCACGGCCAAAAGCGTCGAGTATGTGCGCCGCGCCAAGGAAAACGGCGTCAAGGTCACCTGCGAGGTCACGCCGCACCATTTAACCCTGACGGATGAGGCGCTGATCCGTTATGACACCAATCTGAAGATGAATCCGCCGCTGCGCAGCCACGAGGATGTCGAGGCTTTGCTGGTCGGTTTGCGCGACGGCACCATCGATGTCATCGCCTCGGATCATGCACCGCACAGCCTCGAGGAGAAGGATGTCGAGTTCGCCGCCGCCCCCTTCGGCATACTCGGCGTGGAGACGATGCTGGGCATCGTCCTGTCGCGGCTGGTGCAGGCGGGTGAGCTGCGCCTGGAGGAGGCGCTGCGCAAGATGATCATCGCGCCGCGCCAGGTGCTCGGACTGCCGCTGCCGCGATTTCAGGAGGGTGAACCCGCCAACGTGACGATTTTCCGGCCTGAAGAATCCTGGACGGTGCGCAAGGAGACGCTGCATTCGCGCTCGCGCAACATGCCCTATGAGGGCTGGGAACTCTCGGGCCGCGTTTACGGCGTCCTCAATCGTGGGTATGTGTGGACAGCAGGCCTGTAAAAGCGGAATATAGAGCATAAAAAAATCTTGCATTTATCCGAAAAATTATCTATATTTCTCGGCTTAATGCATAATAAAGGAGAAAATAGCTTGAAGACGTTTACGCCAAAACCCAGTGACATCGAGCAGAAGTGGTATGTGGTCGATGCAGATGGGCAGGTTTTGGGCCGGATGGCCACCAGGATCGCTGACATTCTGCGCGGCAAGAACAAGCCGATTTGGGCGCCGCACATGGACTGTGGCGATTTCGTGGTTGTGATCAATGCCGACAAGGTCAAGCTGACCGGCCGCAAGATGGAAAACAAGACGTATGTGCATTACACCGGCTATCCCGGCGGTTTGCGTCAGACGCCAATCAGCCGTGTTATGGAGAAAAAACCCGAATTTGTCGTGCGCCATGCCGTTCGCGGTATGCTGCCGCACAACAAACTGGGCCGCCACATGCTCCGGAAGTTGAAAATCTATGCCGCCCCGGAACATCCGCACACCGCGCAACAGCCCGAAACCTTGACCCTGTAATCGACCCCTGCTTGAGCAAGAGTTAAAGGAGAACAAATGAAAGGTACGTACTACAACGCCACCGGACGCCGCAAGAATGCCATCGCGCGAGTCTGGCTGGCCCCAGGTAGTGGCAGCATCTCGGTTAATGAACAGAATTTGCTGGAATACTTCAAGCGCGACACGCTTAAGATGATCATCGAGCAACCACTGCAAGTGACCGACACCCTGGGCAAATACGACATCAAAGCGCACGTGATCGGCGGTGGACTCACCGGTCAGGCGGGCGCCTTGCTGCTCGGCATTGCCCGTGCCCTGGTCAAAGCCAATGAAGACTTTCGACCCATGCTGCGCAAGGGTGGCTTTCTCACCCGCGATCCGCGCATGGTCGAGCGTAAAAAATATGGCCAACCCGGCGCACGCAAGCGCTTTCAATTTTCCAAACGTTAATCGCAACGCATCTCACACATCCTTCATTGAACACGGGGTGCCCTTCGGGGTCATATCTCTTGACTGGAGGATGGTGGCTTAACCCCAAGTTTAGGAGTTATCATGGCTGAAGTAAGTATTCAAGATTTGCTGCTCGCCGGCAGCCATTTTGGCCATCTCACCCGCCGCTGGAATCCCAAAATGAAGCGCTACATCTTTATGGAACGCAACGGGATTCACATCATCGACCTGAAAAAGACCATCGTCTGTCTCAATCAGGCCCGCGATGCCATGCGCAAGATCATCAGCGAAGGCGGCTCGGTTCTTCTGGTTGGCACCAAGAAGCAGGCCAAAGACATCATCAAGCTGGAGGCGGACCGCTGCGGCATGCCGTACGTCACGGAACGCTGGCTCGGCGGCACGCTCACCAATTTCGTCACCATCAAAAAGAGCGTCAAACGGCTTAAAAATCTGGAAAAAAAGGCGAGTGACGGCACCTACGACAAGGTATCCAAGAAGGAAATTCTCACCATCGAGCGCGAGAAGGAAAAACTCGAAAAGGTGCTCGGCGGCATTCGCGACATGAATCATCTGCCCACGGCCATTTTCATCATCGATGCCAAAAAAGAAGCCATCGCCGTGCAAGAGGCCAAACGCCTCAACATCACTACTTTTGCTATGATGGACACCAACGCCGATCCCGAAGCAGTCGATTATCCCGTTCCCAGCAATGATGACGCTTTCAAATCGATCAGCGTCATCACCCACGCCATCACCGATGCCATTATCGAAGGCAAGGCCGGACGCATCGACGTCCAGATGGCCACCGAAACCGCGGGTGAGGAAGCGGCCGGCTATTACAAAAAAGATCTCGAGGAAGAGATACAGGAAACCATCAAGAGCGAAGAAAAGCAAAAGTGAGTCAACAAGGAGATGAGTTCATGGCGATTACCGCTGCACTAGTCAACGAATTGCGTCAAAAATCGGGCGCGGGCATGATGGACTGCAAAAAGGCCCTGGAAGCCTCCGATGGCGACATGGAGAAAGCCATCGAATACCTGCGCAAGAAGGGATTGCAGCAGGCCGAGAAAAAGGTCGGCCGCAGCACCAATCAGGGTATCATTCAATCGTATATTCATCCTGGCAGCCGTCTCGGCGTGATGGTCGAAATCAATTGCGAAACCGATTTCGTCGCGCGCACCCAGGATTTTCAGGATTTTGCCAAAGACGTGGCCATGCAGATCGCGGCCGCGGCGCCCCTGTGCGTGGATCGCACCGAACTGGACAGCCAGTTCATCGAAAAAGAGAGCAAAATCTATCGCGAACAGGCCAGCGAACAGGGTAAACCGGAAAACATCATCGAGCGCTTTGTTCAGGGCAAACTCGATAAATATTATCAGGAAGTCTGCCTGCTCGAACAGAGCTTTGTCAAGGATCCCAACAAGACCATCAAAGACCTGCTCAGTGAAAAGATTGCCAAATTGGGCGAGAATATGGTGATCAGGCGATTCGTTCGCTTCCAATTGGGCGATGAATAGAGAAAACGCGAGCGAAGTCACGGCTTCGCTCTTTTTTTGTAGTACAGCTGCCAGGGAGAGTGAGCCATGAGCGCTGGGGATAAACCCGTCTATAAACGCATATTACTCAAATTGAGCGGCGAAGCCCTGATGGGCGACAGCAATCGGCTCGGAATCGATCCGCAGACCGTGGATCAGATATGCAGTGAAATCGCCGAAGTGGCGCGCATGGGTCTGGAAATCGGCGTCATCATCGGCGGCGGCAATATTTTTCGCGGACTTTCCGCCAGCGCCCGCGGCATGGATCGGGTCACCGCCGATTACATGGGCATGCTGGCCACGGTCATCAATGCCCTGGCGCTGCAGGATTATCTCGAGCGCTATGACATCGAGACCCGCGTCATGACCGCCATCAAGATGGAAGAGCTGGCGGAACCGTTCATCCGCCGCCGCGCCATCACCCATCTCAAACGCGGCAAAGTGGTCATCTTCGGCGCCGGCACCGGCAATCCCTACTTCACCACCGATACCGCCGCCGCACTGCGCGCCATTGAAATCCAGGCCGATGCCATCCTCAAAGGCACCAAGGTGGACGGCGTCTATGACAAGGATCCGGTGCTGCACACCGATGCCGTCAAATACACGCAGCTCTCCTATATGGATGTGGTGAAGCACCGCCTCAAGGTCATGGATACCACGGCTGTGACGCTGTGCATGGATAATGATTTGCCCATTGTGGTTTTCAATTTGAAGCAAAAGGGCAATTTGAAACGGGTGATCCTGGGAGAACCCATTGGAACCAAAGTGATAGGTGAGTGAGACTATGGTAGAAGAGATTAAAAAAGACGTCAAACACCGCATGGAAGCCGCGGTGGAAAGCGTGCGCGGCGAATTGGCCAGGCTGCGTACCGGCAAGGCCACGCCCGCCATCCTCGATGGCATCGTGGTCAACTACTATGGCACCAACACCCCGCTGCGGCAGGCCGCCAATGTCAGCGCGCCGGAACCGCGCCTGCTCGTCATTCAGCCCTGGGACCGTTCCCTGTTGGGAGAAATCGAAAAAGCGATCCAAAAGTCCGATCTCGGCTTCAACCCCACCAATGACGGCATCGTGGTGCGCATCCCGATTCCGCAACTGACCGAAGAACGGCGCATCACTCTGGTAAAAGTCGCCAAAAAAGTGGCGGAAGAGGGCCGCGTCGCCATCCGCAATGTGCGCCGCGACGGCATCGAACGCCTGAAAAAGCTGGAAAAGGATTCGGAAATTTCCGAGGATGAAATGCACCGCGGACAGGATGCCTTGCAGACCATGACGGATGATCTCATCAAAAAGATCGACGAAACCCTGGTCTTGAAAGAAAAGGACATCATGGAGGTCTGAGCAACGGACGCCCCTGCACCGGCCTGACCCTAAAACCGCTGACGCTGCTCCGGAAGCGGTTTTTTTATTTACAGGAACGATTATGCCCATCGTCTACAATCCCTTCGCGCGCTTTTATGACCTCGAATACGGTCACAAAGAGGACGATCTGCCCTTTTATCTCGATCTCGCCGATGCCTGCGGCGGGCCGGTTCTGGAGATCGGCGCGGGCACGGGCCGCGTCACCTTCGAAATTGCCCGGGCCGGTTTTGACGTCTGGGGCATCGACGATTCGGCCAAAATGCTCGCCATTGCGGCTAAAAAGGCCAAAACGCTGCGGCCGGAAATCCGGGGTAAAATCCATCTCCACCAGGCCGACATGCGGCAATTCGATCTGCCAAAACGTTTTCCTCTGTGCATCATTCCCTTTCGCACTTTTCTCCATAATCTGACACAACCGGATCAGCTTGCCACGCTGCAGGCCATTCGCCGCCATCTCCTGCCCGGCGGCATCCTCGCGTTCGATTTGTTCGTGCCCGTGCATCAGGTGCTCGCCAATCATGAATGGCAGATCGATATTCCCGCGGCGGAACTCGCCGACCCGCAACAGGGGGTCTCGCTCTCGGCGCAAATCACCCACGATCCGGCCGCCCAACGGCTCACCATCACCAATACCTATCATCACACCCGGCGCGGCGAGGCGCAGCAGCACACCGCGCGCATGAAATATCGCTATATTTTCCGTCCCGAGATGGAGCTGCTGCTTTTGCACAGCGGCTTCACACTGCGCGCCTGTCATGGCGGTTTCATGGACGAACCCTACGATTTTCACAGCGGCATCATGTGCTTCATCGCCGAAAAAACCGCAAAGCGAACCAGGAAAGCCCAGACATGATTTTCCCCGAACAACTCGACGACAAACCCTTCCGGCTTTTTGTGCAGCGCACCTGGCATGCGCAGCAGAAGCATCTCACCCTCACCCCCAGCGAAGCGGAGATCGCCGATCTCATCGCCGAGCATCCGGAGGTGGGACTCTTTTTTTCCGGCCGGGAAATCGATATCCACGAAGTCTTTGAAGCGGACCGCTTCAATCCGTTTCTCTTTCTCGCCGCCCTGCGGGAAATCGCCAAACAGGTGAAAAGAGACCAGCCCGCCGGCATGCGCGCCCTCTACGAGGAATTGCTCGATGCCCGCTTCAGCGAGGCCGAAGCGCGCAGCCGCATGGCCTCGGCGTACCTCGAACTCTATCGCTTGCATGGAGAAAATCAGACGCCCCATAACAAGGAAGCCTATCTGCTCTCCCTGCGCGAATATTTGAACGATCCGCAATTTTTCGAAGAGTCCAAAACGTTCTTTTTGCCCCACGCCCGGGAGCTGACGCACCGGCTCGATATCTATGACAAAGCCGTCGAATCGCTCAAGGCGCAGATGTATGAGACGATCGCCAATACGCCGATATCGCCGGATAAAGCGTTGGGCGATTTGCTGCAGGCGCTTCCTTCCGAGTGGATTCAGGCCAGCGCCGCTTTCTGGAAACTGCCGAAACGCAGAGTCAAACGCGACCATATCCGCGATATCCGGAAATTTTTCCAGTCCGCCGATGTGACGCAGCTGCGCCAGGTTCTTTCCGATGAGGAGGCAGCGTGTCTGAAGCTCATTGTCGCCAACGGCGGCATGATGGCGTATGACGCGCTGGTGAAGAAATTTGGCAGCGAGAAAGCGGATGATTTCTTCTGGAACAAGCGCGCACCCGAATCGCTCCCGGGCCTTTTACGCTACAAAGCGCTGCTCATCATCGGCCGCACGCGCCAGGCCGGGCGTTCGCAAAAGATGGCCATGATCCCCCGGGAACTGCACGGCTTGGTGTCGGGGCTTTAACCTGGTAAATTGACAGGACGCTGCTCATCATCGGCCGCACGCGCCAGGCCGCGCAGTTAGAAATGATGGCATTGATTCCCCGGAAATTAAACGGCTTGTTGTCAGGGCTCAAACCTGGTATTTTTTTATGTTCAAGCATTGGCTGTTATTCCTCCTCTATTTATCCGCTGCCGTTCAGGCGCAGACGGACGACGGCTGGCTGCGCATCACCTTTCCGGCCTGCGGTGACACCTTTGCAGCGGAGTGGCTGCGCCTTTCAGGCGCCGTGCCCGCGCAGGCCGGCATCCGCGTGCAGGAGCGCTCCGTGCGCGTCTGGCCCCAGGGCGCCTTTGTGGACCGGGTGCAACTGGCGGAAGGGTGGAATCGCATCCCCATCCAGGCGACGCTGGCCGGCGCGACTCGTTCCGATACCCTCCACATTTACCGAATACCTCCTCTGAAAACGTCTCCCGAGACGCCGCTGACGCTGGATCCCGCTCTGCTCGAACCCGCTGCAGACCTGTGGCTTACGCCGGGCGAGACCTTTTTCGTCACCTGCAAGGGGAGTCCGGGCGCGACGGCGCGTTTCTGCCTCGAGGGTGAAACCGCTGCGCTGCCCATGCAGGAGCGCCGTTCCGGCGATGTCAAGGGCCTCTATGAAGGCTGGATGCAGGCGCCGCATGGCCCGCTGCTTAAACCGCTGCAAGTCTGGTTCGAATTGACGGCGGCGGACGGTCAACAGGTGCAGCACCTGGCGCCGGGACGCCTGATTCTTCTCTCTCCGGAGAGCCCTGCGGCGGGCCGGGTGCTTCAGGAGGCGCAGCTGTGGAGCGCGGCGCGGGAGGGCACGGTCGTGGGGCTCCTGCCGGATGGCGTGCTTATGCGCGTCAGCGGCAAGATGAACGGCCGCTACAAGGTGCGCTTCGGCAGCCAGCAGGCTGCTTATGTGGACACCAGCGAGTTGGTATTGCAGCCCCCGGGCACGGTGGTGGCGCCGGCGGCCCTCTCTTCCCCTGCCATCGCCTCCGACAAGGACTGGCTCTACTTCTCGTTCCCCATCAGCCGGCCGGTTCCCTTTCTGGTGGCGCCGCAAACCGATCAGAACCGGCTGACCATCACCTTTTACGATGTTTTTCAGAGTCCCCTGTGGACGAGCTTTCCGGATCAATTGCCGGAAATTCGTCAGGTGAGTTGGCAGCAGGTGGCTGAAAAGGAAGTGCAGATTCATCTGGTGCTCGGGCAGGCGCAGATGTGGGGCTGCCGGGTGCGCTATCAGGAAGGGCGCGTGCAGGTCATGGTGCGCCGCGCGCCGCGCCTGGGGGAGGAGGTTCGCTTGCCCCTGAAGGGCCTGCGCATCGCCGTGGATCCGGGACACGGCGGCGAAGAGATGGGCGCAGTCAGTCCGACGGGTCTTTGGGAAAAAGAGATCAACCTCGATGTGGCGCGGCAGCTGGCGCAGTCCCTGGAAGCCGCGGGCGCGCAGGTACTGCTGACGCGCAGCGCGGATGTGGTCATGACGCGGCAGATGCGCCATCGCGCCGCGCAGGATTTCGCGGCCCATATCCTCATCTCACTGCATCATAATGCAGCGCCGGCCACGGCGGATGCGGTGCGGGCCGCGGGTACCAGCACCTATCACACCTGGCCGCAGAACCGCGCCCTGGCGCAATCCATTTACGCCCGGCTGCGCAAGACCGGATTGAAGCCCTTCGGGCAGATATGGAGTTCCTTTTATACGACGCGGATCGCCGACATGCTCTCTGTTTTGGTGGAGGTGGCTTTCATGTCCAGTCCCGGCGATGAGCAGCGCATGCTCGAAGAGGGGTATGCGAAAACCATGGCGCGCGCGATCACGGCGGGTGTGACCGGGTTCATCAGTTCCCGACCCCGTGGTCAGGAAGAGGAAGAGTGACCCCGGGGTCGGGAAAGCGGAAATCACCCTGCCCTTTGCGGTTGACGTTGGATCAAGCGGGTCATGAGAAATTGTTCAGCCGGGAGGGCTGTGGTTGACGCCGGCGCCGGCGCCGGAAAAGCGCTGCCAACGCGTTCTTCGAGGACGCGTAAAATGATCTGCGCCGCCTGTTCATGGCTGATATGCTCTCTGTTGAGGACGAGATCGAAGGCGGTCAAGTCAAGCCGTGCCGGGTAAATTGTCAAGCATGATGGATGAGACAATCCTGGACCAGGATTATTCCCGGTAAATGGAGAGCGTGGTGGTTCCGGAACCGTTGAGGATGAAGGTGATGGCGCAGCCGGCGTTGATATGGAAGGGGTTGGGTTCGATGAGTCCCAGTTCGTTTTTGGTCCAGATTTCGTTGTAATAGCGGTATCCGGTTTCCGCGGAGCCCGGTTTGCCGCCCTCCAGGGCGGTGACGTAATCCTGGTCCTGGAAATTTTTCATCTCGAGAATGACGATATATCTGCCCGGTTTGATCGTCTTGCCCTTGTTGTCCAGTCCATTCCAGTAATAGACATAGCGTCCCATCGGCGGATTGTAAAAGACCTCATCGCGGATCAGCACTTTGGTCTTTTCCTCGTTGAAGGGGTTTTTGCAGCCTGTGAGGAGGGCGATCGTCAGGCTGCAACACAAAAGCATTGTTTTGAGTGTGTGTCTGGTCATTTTGTGGTCAGTGTTAATCATTCATATGTTAAAACAGAGAAATTCCCGGAAAAGTTCCTTTTTGCAGGCGCCTATTTTCGGGAACAGCGAACAGGGGAAAGATTTCCCGCAGAGGCGCAGAACGCAGGGTGGGCGTCAGCCCATCACCGTTTCTGCCGGCCTCTGGAGAGGCTCCTGCAGGGGCGTTTTGAAATTCGTTCGTAGGAGCGCTCTCCAGAGCGCGACCTCTCCAGAGGGCGAATGGGTTGGCGGGCCGGCCTCTGGAGAGGCTCCTGCAGGGGCGTTTTGAAATTCGTTCGTAGGAGCGCTCTCCAGAGCGCGATTTCTCCAGAGCGCGACCTGCGGGAACCAATCTCACCGCGGCAGACGCAGATCGTTGCCCTCATTGGGCCAGCGCGAGCGCACCACGATGGTGTCGGGGTAGACGGCATAGCGCTCCGCGGGCTGCCAGGGGAAGGGGATACCATGGCTGAAACGGCCGTTGCCGTCTTCATCGCGGTAAAAATCGATGCTGTAGCGTCCCGGCATGATAGCGGCGAAGCGGTAAAAGCCCTCGTTCTCCAGCCATACCTCATACACCGGCCCTTTCTCCGCCCGCGCCCGAAGATAGAGTTTGCCCGCTCCACTCGCCTCATCCACCACCGACCCGCTGATCTCGGTCAGGGTGTCCGGATTCAGGGTATGAAAGGCAATCGTCACCAGCGTATCCGCCAGGCGCATGCCGTTGCGGTCGCGCATCGAGTCCTCGGCGACCTGCACGCGGTAGAGCTGTTCCGGCTTGAGCAGCGAATCGGGTTGAAAACGCAGCGTCGCGGCATTGGGCCAGGTGAAGCGGCCCCGGATGGCTGCTTTGCCGGTATCCTGGAGGACAAAGGCGGATTCGCACCAGAGGCGATCCATCGCCTCGGAGAAGATCAGGGTGACAGGCGTATCCAGGGGATGGTTGCGGCTCTTGTCCTCCGGCACGGCCTGGATGAAATAGGGTTTGAGTGAGTCGTCGAGTGCGCTGCCGGTGAAGACGGCCGAAGAGGAATCCGCCACCAGGGCGAATCCGGCCAGGTCTCTGCCCTGCTTGACGTGCACCATATAGGACGCGCCGGCCGTCTGCGGGGCGGTCAGCAAGTGGACATAGGCCGCGTTGCGAAAGTCCAGGAACGCTTCCAGAACCGCCAGGGTATCGGCCGCGGTATGGATGAGGTAGTTGGCGCGATCCTCCATGCCCGCTTTATCGAGGCGTTCGGAGAAGCGCAGGGAGACGTGATGGCGATCCGGCGCCGTGGCGCCAGCCAGCTCGGGCGGCGTGGTGTCGCCGAGGGCGGCGCGGAGTACCAGTCCGCTGAGGCGCGGGGAGGCGGCATCGAGCAGAATGTCCCGCGGCGCCACCGCGATCAGTTCGCGTTCGGCGTCGTAGGTGCCGCTGCGGTCGCGATCGGCCACGGCGAAGATGCGATAGCGTCCCAGGGCGAGATAGTCGAGGTTGAACGATCCGAGCGCGCTGCATTGCGTCACATAAAGGGGTTTGATCTTGCCGGGATCGGGATCGGCCTGCGTCTCGAGGTCATAGGCCCAGACCTGGGTGCCCTCGATGGGGGTGTCGGCATGGACGGTGCCGCGGATCGAGCCGCGGTCCAGGGAATCGCCGGTGGAAAAGGCGAGGGTATGGGAGGCGGCCATGGTGAGATTGCGGCGGTCGCGCGTGCCCGTGCCCACGGTGATCACATAGGTTCGATTTTCGAGCAGTGGCTCGGCGAAACGGATTTCCAGGCGGCTGCCGCGCCATTTATAGTGGACGGGTTCCGTGGGCAGCGGTGTGATGAAGATCGATTCCTCGCAGGTGCGGTGATCGACCGCTTCGCTGAAGTGAATCCAGACCCGGGTGTCGATGCCGACGCCGGTGCTGTCGCTTTTGGGCAGGGTGGCGATGATTTCCGGGCGGATGCGATCGACCGGGCCGCCGGGCGGAAATCCCTGTTTGGCGCAGGCCAGCACGAGCAGGAGGAGCAGGGCCAGCAGCGGGTATCGGTATGAAGGGTTGATGGGCATGGCAGTCCGAAACATCTACGATACAAAATTCAGCCCATTCATCCGCTACAGGAAGGCATGGTTGACGGGCTCTGTAGTCCCAAATACTTTATGGGTGACCATACTTACAGTTCAAGTTAGGAATAAGCAGGGGCAATTTCAAGTGTTTTTGCATTAACGGCTTGTATCTATGCAACTCTTTTTCGTATATTATTGCACAACCAGAGAGCGCTTTAATGAAAAAGAAGTTTCCCCCATTCTGCAATGAAACGGAAGAGAGCGAATTTTGGGTTCATCATGATTCCACGGAGTATCTGGACTGGTCCAAATCGATAAAAATGACCTTCCCGAAGTTAAGGCATTCGAGAGCGAGCAGTTGCGGCGAATTACCCGTGTCGATGATAGTCAACTTTAAAGGAAAGCCCCGTGAAAAATCTGACGAGTGATGTCTCCCGCCGTGAATTTCTCGGCGGACTGGCCGCCACCAGCGCCGCGGCCGCCTGGTTCGCGCCCGCGGTGGCCGCGGAAGCGAACCTGCCGCTGCTGAAACCGCGCGCCCTGCGCCCGGGCGATACCATCGGACTGGCCGCGCCCGCCAGTCCGGTTTTCGAACCGAGCGATGTCCTCGAGGGAGAGCGCGCCATGGAGAAACTGGGATTCCGCGTCAAACTGGCGCGGCATATCCGCAAGAAATGGGGCTATCTGGCCGGCAGTGACCAGGAGCGCGCGCAGGATTTGATGGAGCTGTTCATGGATCCGGAGGTGGCGGCCATCGTCGCCCTGCGCGGCGGCTATGGCGCCATCCGCATCCTGCCCTATCTCGATTACAAGGTCATCCGCGAGAATGCGAAAATCCTCATCGGCTACAGCGACATCACCACGCTGCATCTGGCCATCCACAAACTCGCCGGCATCGTCACCTATCACGGCGCCGTGGCCCTGTCGACGTTCAACGCCTATTCGACGCGTTATTTCATGGATACCCTGACCAAGGCGGCGCCTCCCGGCCTGGTGGAGACGCCCGCTGCGGCCCTGCCGCAGACGATCTGGCCCGACAAGGCGCCGGCCATGGTCAAGGGGCCCCTGGTGGGCGGCAACCTCACCCTGGTAACCGCCACCCTCGGCACGCCCTGTGAAATTGACACCGCCGGCAAGGTATTGTTTCTCGAAGAGGTCGGTGAGGAGCCCTATTCGCTCGACAGAATGTTCACGCAGCTGCAGCAGGCCGGGAAACTGGCCGCCGCGGCCGCCATTCTCGTCGACCGCTGCATCCGCTGCAAACCGGCGGAGTACAAACCCGCCTTCGACAACACCCTGAGCGTCGGGGAGATTATCCAGGATCGTCTCGGCGGCCTGGGTGTGCCGGTGCTCTACGGGCTGCAGATCGGCCATGTGGCGGACAAGCCGGTGTTGCCGCTGGGCATCGAAGCCACGGTGGAGCGGGAAAAGCTGGCCTTTTCCATCACCGAGAGTGCCGTACGCATTCTGTGATTCCGCAAAAAATC
>DCUM01000087.1:0-222 GCA_002327255.1 bacterium UBA2214
ATGATTATTGACATACCTTTTCAAGTCCTCTTTTAAGCGTAAGACATTAAAATGAATAAGCAATCCTGCACGCGTATCTGATCATTTCAAATAGTTGATACTCTGGGCCTGATCAATCCCGGTCGTCTTGCTTACTGACTTGCATGCTCCTGTTATCTGATCATCCACTCAAAAATCGCATCTAACTCCAATATCTAAAATTACATCCCTATAACTTACCGG
>DCUM01000087.1:308-10854 GCA_002327255.1 bacterium UBA2214
TATTGAACTATATTCTCCAAATCCCTTGGCGTTCCTCGGCGCTTTCCCGGCGGTTCATTCAGGTACGCATTTTTCGGATGATCCTTATTGTTTTTAATAAGGCTGCTCGCCTCGAATTGGCTTCCATCCGAAACCACTAACCCGGCGGGTGTCAAGTTGGCGATGCATGCAGCGTGAATGCAGAATTTGGGACAACATATCCTGTTCTGTCATCAGACGGCGTAAAGGGATGGGTCTCTGTCGGGATCGTTTATGCTTGATTTTTGCATCCTGATTGGCTAATTTGTACAAGAATGGAAATGGAAGAAATGGGCATATTGCAGTCATCTCGTCTATCCTCAGGTTGGGAACATTTCCGCTTCAAGTTGAATGAACTGTCCGGATCTGCTTCTCTTGATTCCATTTCGGCCTGATCGCCTGCTTCATTCATAACACCCGTCAATCCTTGCCACCCCTCGATGAGAAGTAAACATGCCAGTAAAAAGAGAAATACGCATTGCCTGCATTCTGAATGTTTTTCCCAAATTGTCCGAGACCTTCATCATCAATGAAATTCGTGCCGTTCAAAAGCGCGGAATTGCCATCGATCTCTATGCCATTTTCAAGCCGCAGCCGCAAGAGTTCAATCGCGAGGCGGAGGATCTGCTGGAACGGACGCGTTTTCTCGATGGCCAGGTCTCCTTGGGACGAATAGTCCGCAGTCATTTCTATTTTTTATTCCGGTTTCCCCTGCGTTATCTGGGGGCTCTGCTGAACTGCATCAACAAGCAGAAAATATCATCTTTCCGTGCAATCCGGCAATTTTTCGCCGCGGCCGTGCGCGGAAGAAAAAACGCCAGTCAGGAGGAGCGGCAAAATCCATTGTTGCATTTTTTCCTCGCGCTCCCCTTCGCCCGTTTGATGCTGGATGAACAGTATGACCTGGTTCACGCGCATTTTGCGGATGCGGCGACGAATTTTGCCCTGATCATCTCGCGCCTGACGCGCATACCCTACAGTTTCACCACCCATGCGGTCGATCTCTTTGTCGAGCAGCCCCTGATGGCGGAAAAAATCGACCGGGCGCAGTTCATCGTGACCTGCACGGAATACAACGGCCGCTACCTCTGTGAACACTATCAGGCAAGGCCTGAAAAAGTGCATGTGATCTATCATGGACTGGATTTGTTCAAATTCACCATGGCGGGCAGACGTAAAAAAGAAGAACGCCCTGTCATGCTGCTGGTGGGCCGGCTGGTGAAAAAAAAGGGAACGGCCGTTCTGCTGCGGGCCTGCGCCATTTTGAAAGCGCGCGGCGTGCCATTCCAATGCTGCATCGTCGGGGATGGTCCGGAACGCGCCCATCTCGAACTGCAAAGCGGCATGAATCAGTTGCAGGACGTCATCCAGTTCGCCGGCACCATCCCGAACAGCCGGATGCGGTCATTCTATGAACGCGCGGCAATGTTTGTCCTGCCCTGCATCATCGATGAGAGCGGTGACCGCGACGGCATCCCCAATGTCATCCTCGAAGCCATGGCCATGGAACTCCCGGTGGTTTCCAGCAACATATCCGCGATCCCGGAAGTCGTGCAGCACGGCGTCAATGGTTATCTGCTCGAACCGGCTGATTCTGCGGGATTGGCCGATGCGTTGCAGAAATTGCTCTACGATCCCCGCCTGCGAAACAGAATGGGAAAACAGGGGCGCAAAATGGTCGCAATCCATTTTGACCTCGAGCGCAACAGTGAATCTCTCGCCGCTCTCTTCGCCAGCCAAATCGGGCGGATCCGGACGCTGCGCTCCCGGTAAGCATTTTTCCATGTTGCGCAGGGTGCGCAACGCGTTCGATTTTTGCGCTCTTTCCGTATCCGCCCGGGCCGAAATTTTGCCCGCAAAGCCGGTAACTGAACCGACAGCCCCAATCTGTGCCGTTACCAAGCCCCGGGGTCGCGAAATCCACAACCCCGGGGTGCGACACAGGGCTGCTGCTTTTAATGCCAAATACCCTGTGCTGCGCAATTGCGGCGACTCACCGTGAATGCCCCCCATTCATCCATGCGCAAAGCTTTGCTCACTCTGCCTGGTGGACGAAGATCAACTTTTCCGTTGCAAAACCCGCTTCCTTCGCCCGGGCGATCAGCCTCTCCTGCAAAGCAGGATCGATTTGCGGGGTGCGCGCCAGCAGCCAGAGATAGGATTTGTCCGGCCCGCATACCAGCGCATGCTGATAACCGCTGCGGTCGAGATCAAAGATCACGTAGGAGCCATAGAAGGGCCCGAAAAAGGAGACTTTTAGAAAGCCGATGGAGGGATCCCTGACGAAATAGGCTTTGCCCACGGCCTCCTTCCATTCATTCTTTTTGTCGTTGAAACCACGGTTGACCACTTTTACGCCGCCATCCTCTCTCAGGCCATACTCCGCGGTCACACGGCTCAAGCCGCGTTCGAAGGAGTGATCGAGCCGGGCAATTTCGTACCACTTGCCCAGATATCTATCCAGATCGAAATTTTCGACCGGTTGCACATTTTCGGGGATGTCGACGCATCCCGCCAGGAAGAGACCCAACAAGGCACAGAGACGTTTCATGAACGCTACCTCCGGGTTATCGATCGATGGAAACGAAGCGGCGGTTGCGGGTGTGAGATGTACCGGTTCTGCACGGCCAGCCGCCGCCACAATTTGACTATCTGTGAAATAGATCAAAAAATTATAAACAGTTATTGATCAAATACACTGTGAATATGCCTTTTCCCGGGGGCTGCCATTCTTCAATCCCGGGGCTTTGCGATTAATGGTCGCCACCAGAGCGGCGCAGGCAACGCACGATCACCGCGGTGCGACCAGTTTTTGAAATTCGGCATGGGTTCGCAACCGGGCGAGATCGCCATCCACCGCGGCCTGGGCCGCCAGTTTGGGATTGAGGGCGATCGCCTTTTTGAGATAGCCCAGTCCGTGCTCCGGTTGCCCGGCAGCGGTATAAATCACGCCGGCATCGTAGAGGAGCTCGGGATTTTCCGGTGCCAGGGCCAGCGCGCGCAGCAGGGGAGCGATGGCTTCGGGCGAACGCTTTTGCGTGAACAGCGTCCAGGCTTCGTTCCAGGCATAGTTCATCTGGGCATAGTCGAGCAGCCGTTTCAACTCCACAAAGGGCTCGGGATGGTCATCGACGCGGATGTCGATGGCGCGGTCGGTGTAGCCGCCGTATCCGGCGCCGCTTTTAACCACCAGCATGGCGGCGGATTGCTTGCCGCGGCTGTCGCCGCCTGCGCCATCCCCGGCGGCGAGTGCGGCGTAGAGCCGGTCGGCCAGGGTGCCCGGAGTCTGCAGAAAGGCGTGCTCCATGGCCGTCACCACGCTCTCGCCGGTGAGAATGTTGCCCTGGATGGCGTAATTCTTGCCGGTGCGTCCGCCCGCCCAGGCGAGACAGTTGCTTCCGGTATGGGAGGCGGACTGGCCGTCGGCGGCCACCAGCCCCACCTGGCGCCGCAGGGGATCGTCGTCATGGCGCAGCAGCACCCGCAGGACTTCATCGGGATGCAAACCCTGCGCCAGCAGTTCAAGACCGCGCGGACCAAAAGAGGTGTTCATGAAGGATTGGGTGGCCACAGCGCCAACCCCGGCCTGTGCCCAGGGCACGACTGCGCCCACGGCAAAAAACCGCGATGCCACAGCCACGCCCAGCTCGCCGGTGACGGAATCGCGGCCTGCGATGGAAAAGGTGGCGACGGGCAACTCCTTTCCCCCGGACAGGGAGAGAGCCGGCGTTTGCAGCAGCAGGAGAGTCGCGACGAGGAATAAAACAGGGGCGTCTGTTCGAAAGAATTTCATCATGATTGTTCCCTTTACGGTAAAACGGCAGCTTCATTTGCCATCATAATTCATGCGAAACAGTTTTCTCAGCTTTTTAACCAGTTTCTGTTTTGGAACGGGCTGCAGCGGATGAGAACCCGGTTTGCTGGTTGCGAATGGCTTTGATTTATTATCTTTTTTTTTCATGCCTAGTATCCTTTCATCTCTCTCGATGCCCTTACGGGTCTTGTCGCCGGTTGATAGGCCGGCCGCTTTCAGTGCCCGGCGCCCCAAACGCGCCGCTGCAACGACATCGCTGCCCGCGACTAACCGTGTTGCGCGGCTCTTCTTTCTGCACACTCGACCGCGTTGCGTAACAGCAGGGCAACCGTCGTCGGTCCCACACCCCCGAGTCGCGGGGTTATCCAACCGGCAACCTCGGCAACGGATTCATCCACATCCGGAAGCAGTTTTTTCCCCTCCCAGCTGATTCCGCCGCTGACGACCACCGCGCCCGGTTTGACCATTTGCGGCGTTACAAAGCCGGGCACCCCCACGGCGGCAATGAGAATGTCCGCCCGTCGCGTATAGACTGCGATATTGGGTACCCCCGTGTGCACGACTGTGACCGCCGCATTGGCGCCGCGCTGTTTCAGGGACAACATCAGCGCCAGGGGACGTCCCAGCGTGGGACCTCGGCCCACGACCACCACCTCCCTGCCTTCCACCGGGATATGGTAATGGCTCAAAATGGCGAGTATGCCGGCCGGTGTGCAAGGACGCGGTCCGGGTTCCTGCAAGACGAGTTTGCCCAGATTGATCGGGTGGAGCCCGTCGCCATCCTTGTGCGGCGCCATGTGCGACAGGGCCTGGTTGAAGTCAAATCCTTTGGGGACAGGGTTCTGAATCAGAAAAGCGTCGACCGCTTCATGGCTGTTGAAGGCGTTCACCGCTTCCAGCAAGTCCGCCTGCGTGGCTTCCGCACCGATGCGCGTATCAAACGAACGGATGCCGACCAGGGCGCAGGTCTCGTGCTTTTTGCGCACGTAACCTGCACTCGCCGGATCGTCGCCCACCAGTATCGTGCCGAGGCCTGGAACCAGACCCTTCTTTTTCAGCGCCGCCACTCTCACGGCCACATCCTCGAGAACTGCCTCCGCAACGGGTTTACCTTCAAGTAATTGTGCACTCATGAGGGTCTCCTGATTGATGGTCGATCGTATTGGATTACTGCCAGGGAGAAGCGTCCTGTTCTCTAAAAGTGACACACTCTTTATTTTTCTCCTCCCGGAGCGACAGCGCCGCCGAGCACCCGGCCATCACCCCGGCAACATGCGGCATTCGGCGCCCACAGGCCAAAATTGCTTTCGCCCTGCAGATGGACGGCCCGGACAGAAGCATGCAAAAGGTCTTGTCTGGAACGGGACGAGCGCTGTCGCCGCGTCCCTATAAGTATATTGGAAAAACGGCTATGTTGCAAGAGAAATGTNNTTTCACGAGCTGCGCAGGATCAAAGGGTTGATGGAGGTCCGGATTTTCGAGGTGCCACCAGGCGCTGGTTATTCGCAGAGGAATGCTCCTCTCGCGGTTGCAACAAGTCCCGCCGGCATTCGCACCATAAAAAGTGCTGATATGTGGTGGATTATTTTGTATATTATGTGACGTGAGAAATTTGCAGCCCTGCCGGTCACGATCACAACGCAGCCCAATGTCTCCAGCACCGGGACTCGCGCCCAGGGTTGTCATGGGAAAATGATTCAGGGTTTTGCAAGCGTGTCAAATGGTGGTTTTGTCGTGATGACCAAAAATCAGGGAATAGAATGAAAGTCGCCCAATACTCCACGCCCCGCGCTGCAGCGCTGATCCTCTGTTCACTCAGCGCTCTGCTGCTCCTGAATGGTGGAAATGCACAAAGCTGGGAGGGCGTTCATCCGGGACTGTACGAAGCGGATGGCGCGCCGCATGTGCTGCACACGCCCAACCCCGTCACGGGCCGCACCCTCGATGTCACCGGGTACGGCGCCGATCCCGGCGACAACACGGCCGATGATCGTCCTGCCATCGAGGCCGCCTTGAGCGCCGCGGTCGCGGGCGACGAACTCTATTTCCCCGCCGGCGTCTATAATCTCTTCTCGGTCAAGCCCAACGACAAAACCGTGCATTTCGTGCCAAAGTCAGGCGTCAACTGGCGCGGCGACGGCCCCGATAAAACCATCTTGCGCTCCGAATTCAGCGACCTGACCATCGAGCGCTTTCTCAAGATGCGCGGTGTGCACGACATCGTCATCAGCCGCCTGATGTTGACCTCCGCCTTCAAGGGCAGCTATTCCACCGATGTCAACGTCAACAATCCGCACGCTGCCGGACCGAAATATGTCATCAGCATCGAGGACAGCGGCGGCTGGCCCTGTTACCACATCACCGTGGACTCGGTTGCGGTGGAGAATTTTCGCGTACACGGCGTCCGGCTCTCCAACAGCCATGATGTCATCGTCCGCAATTCGACCTTTTTAAAAGCCACCGATGTGGCGGGCGGCGGCGCCGGTTACGGCGTCTCGATCCAGGGCGACGGCCTGCCGGATAATTTTTCCAGATTCAATGTCGTCGAACAGTGCCGGTTCACCGGACCCTACATCCGTCATGCCATTCTGCTCCAGTACGCCACCCACAACAATGCGGTGCGCCATAACTATTGCGACAATACCCGCCTCGATGCCATCGATTTGCACGGCGAGGATGAATATCTCAACGAGATTCATGACAACCGGGTCGAGAATGTCACCAGCGGCGCCGGTGCCGGGGTGGGCAACACCGGCGCGACGCACGACAGGTCCGGGCCGTTCAATTACATCCATCACAACCACTTCATCAACTGCCGCGAAGGGGTCAAGGTCTATCTCGGTTCGCCGGACACCCGGATCGAAAACAATCTCATCACCGCATCTACCGTGAGCGGCGGCAAGGGCATCTACATCCTCAACGGACCGCGCACCATCGTCAAGGGCAATCACATCCACGACAACCCCGGCGCGGGATTCAGTGGTATCTATCTCCAGTATGACAACGGTGAGAACGGCAAAAATTTTGGGCCGCCGCGCGATGTCCGGATTCTCGAAAATGTCATCCATCACAACGCCTATGGTGTGCGTCTGATGTCCGGCGAGCGCATCATCTACGAAGACAACGACGTCCGCGACAATCCCTCCGGCAACTTTTACGCCGCGGCATCGGTGACACTCCACAAGTGGCTCGACGTCCGTGTGGCCGGATCGGGTTCTGTCGCGTTGACGCCTGGCGGCGGCACCTATGCGGCCGGCACGCTGGTGCAGATGACGGCCCGGCCCCTGGCCAACTGGCAGTTCGAGCGCTGGGAGGGCGATGTCAGCGGAAATCAGAATCCGCTGGATGTGCGCATGGAGGCCTCGTTGCACGTCACCGCGGTTTTTGTGCCCAAGAGCGGCAGCGATGAAGTCAACTTGCTGGTGCAGGTGGAAGGAAACGGCAAGGTCGGACTCGATCCCCCCGGCGGCGTCTACGAACGCGGCACCTCCGTCCGGCTGCAGGCCCTGCCGGACGATGGCTGGAAATTCTCCGGATGGTCCGGAGATTTGCAGGGCGCTGCGATGGTGGAATCGCTGTTCGTGGACGGCGACAAGACGGTGACGGCTCTTTTTCAGGTGCGTCCACTGCACCGGATCGTTTTCTGGATCGTCGGTTCCGGCGCGGTGCAGCTCGAACCCCCCGGCGGCAGTTATGCGGAGGGGGCGCGGGTGCAGGTGACGGCGGTGCCGGCCGCGGGCTGGCATTTTCAGAATTGGGACGGCGCATTGAGCGGGGCGCAAAATCCCGATACCCTGTTGATCGATGAGGATGAGGCGGTGATGGTCGTGTTTGCCGAAGGCACCGGCGTCCGGACGCCCGGCCCGGCAGCGGCCTGGGGGCTTTCGCAGAATTATCCCAATCCCTTCAATGCCACCACGGAGATCTCATTCTCGCTGGAAACGGCCGGCGCGGCGCGGCTCGAGGTCGTCAACACCCTGGGGCGCATCGTGCGGGTGCTGGCCGATCGCTCGTGGATGCCGGGTGCGCACCGCGTCGCCTGGGATGGGCGCGATGACGCCGGCATGGACGCGGGTGCGGGGGTTTATTTCTGCCGCATCACCCATGCGCAGGGGGTGAAGTGGATCAAGATGTCCCTGTTGCGGTGAATCTCAATTCGGCACGGTTTGAGTGTTGTCTTAACATGATTATTAAAGTCAGATAACGCTGCACAGATCGTTGAGACCTGGGTGCAGCTGCCCCCCCCGGCCTCAATATATTGCGGCATGATACCGTGGCGTTTGACGGTGCAGCCACTTGGACGATATCCGGCGGTTGCTCTGCGGTTGCTGCACGATGCTGTATGAAAAAAATCAAGTTCCTTCGGTGGAACGAGTTCGGATTTGGCGTGGATCCGCAGAGTATGAGGAGGGGAAAAGAAGTGAAGGGAGGCTATGAGGGGCAACCCCGAACCGGTTGAAAACAGTATACAGTTTCAACCATAAAAAGTCAATGAATTTGCACTACCAGTCGATCTGTTTTTAACCTGGTCATAAATTATCGCGGCTTAGCCGTTTTAAGCTCCGCTGATAAATCAAATGGTCAGATTCCACCCCGTTCTGGTGCTTCGGTCGCTGATTTTTTGAACGCTTTTTTCCGTGATGGGACGGGTGACTTGGGGGCGGTCAAGGTGTGTGATTTTTCATCGTAGCGGCCTTTTAATTCATCGATGTGCGTTTTTTCCCACAAGGGCACTCTGTCGAAATAGGCCGCCCGGCCGATGATATGCGCCGCCACCGGCGCCGTCAGAAAGAGAAATAAAATGATGGCGATGGCGCGGCTGGCGATACCCAAGTCCATCCAATGGATCGCCGTGCCGATGAGCACCAGACCGATGCCCAGTGTCGATGCCTTGGTAGTGGCCGACATCCTCGTGAACAAATCCGGCATGCGCAGCACGCCAATGGCGGAGAGCAAAATGAAGAGCGATCCCGCCAATAAAAATATCCCTGTGACGACATCCTTCATTTCTTCGTCCTCCTCTCGAGATAGAAAGCAAAAGCCACGGTGCCGAGAAAAGCCAGCAAAGCCAATATGACGCCGACATCGAGAAAAGTCGTCGTGTCGTTCTGAATGGAATAGACGGCGATGAAAGCGATGGCGTTTGCCGCCAGGAGGTCGAGCGCCACGATTCTATCCTCGATGGTCGGGCCTTTGACGAGGCGCATGAAGATGAACAGGATAGACAAGCCAATGATGGCGACGGAGAGGGAGGTTGTCCATGCTATGAAATTCACCGCAACACCTCGAGCAGCCTTCTTTCCAGTCCACGCTTCAATTCTTTTCTGAACCGGTCGGCATCATCGACGTACAGGGCGTGCACGTACAGCGTTTTTTTATCGTCCGACACATCCAGCGACAGGGTCCCCGGCGTCAGGGTGAGCAAGTTGGCAAACAGGGTGATTTCGAGGTCGGTTGCGACATCCAGGGGGAACGCGATGATGCCGGGCTTCATGTAGTGCCTGGGTGTGATGATGTCATAAGCGACCTTGAGGTTGGCCACGATCAACTCCTTGATGAAATAAAAGATGAAGCGGACGACGAGCGGTATTTTACGGAAATAGCCGGCACCGCCGAGTGCGGAGCGCGAAATCCACAGGATCAGATAGCCAATGACCATCCCTTCGATGAGCGTTTCGGCATCCAGCTGGCCCACCAGCAGCATCCATGCCAGAGCCAGCAGCAAGTTGAGCAGGAGCTGATTCATTATTTCATCCCCATGACGGAATAGATATAGGCGTTTTGATCGAGCAGCTGCCGGGCCGCATCCTGGGCGATTGTAAAAAAGGGTTGCGGATAAAAGCCGATGAGGATGGTGATCGCGGCGAGCACGACGATGGCGGCGATCATCGCTCCCTTACGGGCGGCGTCGCAGCGCTGCCAGGATTCATGCAGTTCCGCGCCGTGCTGCTGCGGATCCTCTTTCCAGAAGACTTCATGCCAGATTTTGGTCATCGAAAAGAGCGTCAGCAAACCGACCAGCAGCGCGATGCCGGTCGCCCACCAGGCGCCGATGTCCAATCCCGCCTTGATCACGATAAATTTGGCCCAGAAACCGGACAGCGGCGGTATGCCGGCGAGCGAAAGCGCCGGGATCAAAAAGAGCAAGCCCACCAGCGGATAGTACTTGTAGATGCCACCGATCTCTTTGAGGTCGTAGGAGCCTTTCATCCTGGCGATCAATCCGCTGACAAAAAAAAGATTGGTCTTGACGATGATGTGGTGAATGATATAGAACAGGGCGCCGGCGAGCGCCAGGGGAGAACGCAGCGCCAATCCCAGGATCATGTAGCCGATCTGGCTGATGATGTGGAAGGATAGTATTTTTCGGAAATCGCTCTGCGCCGCAGCCCCCAAAACGCCGGTGAGCATGGTCAGTACCGCAGATATCAACAGGAGGTTGTGCGTGAAAGGGGTGTCGTGGACAAAGATGGTCGTGAAGAAACGGATCAGGGCGTAGACGCCGACCTTGGTCAAAAGGCCGGCAAAGATGGCGGACACGGCGGCCGGTGGCGTATGGTAGGAAGCGGGCAGCCAGAAGAAGAGGGGAAAGAGCGCGGCTTTGACGCCAAAAGCCGTCATGAATAAAACCGAAACGACCGTGAGCAGTTGTTTTTGCTCGATAGCGGGTATTTTGGCCGCCAGATCGGCCATGTTCAGGGTTCCGGCAATGCC
>DCUM01000087.1:10978-18693 GCA_002327255.1 bacterium UBA2214
TCGGCGTCCATGGCGCCCAGGGAATAGAGCGCCGTGACCAACCCGATGATCGCCGTGATCGTCACCATGATGACGGCGAGCAGGTCGGCGACCATGGTGATGCCGAATGGCGCCCGCCATCCGCCCACCTGCAGGGTGATGATGCCACCGTTGAGCACGCGAACCAGGAGGAGGACGGAGACGGCCAGCGATATCGCGGCGCCTCCGAGATTGATATAGCGATGCAGGGCCACGGAGCGATGGTGGAGAATCATGATCACCGCGAACAGGAGCGGCAAGAGGATGGGAAGTAGTACGATCTGATTCAAAAGGGCACCTGTTTTAGTGTATCCGTCGATCTCATTTTATCGAGATCATCGGTTCCGACAAGCTTGTAGGCACGTCTGAACAGCACAATCGCAAAAGCCTGGACGCCGAATCCGATGACAATGGCCGTGAGGATCAGGGCCTGCGGCAGCGGATCCGCATAGGGTTCACTCAACGCCTGTGCGCCTGGCGGGATGAAAGCCGGTGCACTTTTGGTCAGCCGGCCCATGGTGAAGATGAGGAGATTCGCCGCGTGGCCCAGGAAAATCAGGCCGAAAATCACCTTGACCAGACTTCTGCGCAAAATCAAATAGGTTCCGGCGCCGTACAAGAGTCCGACCATGAGAGCCAGCAATAATTTCATCGCTTGTCCTCCTCTGCGAGAGAGAAGATGATTTTTACGGCGATGCCGAGGACCAGCAAAAAGACGCCGGCATCGAACAGGAGCGGCGTGCCCACCTTGCCGATCACCGGGAACTGCGGCTCCAGCCAGAGGCCGCTCATGAAATCCCGCCCGGCCAGGAGGGCGGGAAGCGTACTCACCAGGGCCACCAGCAGACCGGCGGCGATTATTTTGATCGGTTCCGCTTTCAGGAGTTTTTTGGCCTCTTCGACTCCGTTGGCAATGAAGTAGAGCGCATACGCCGCTGCCGCGACCAATCCACCCACAAATCCCCCGCCCGGTTCATTATGCCCTCTCAATAAGAGGAAAAATGAAAAGATCAACAGCAAGGGCAGCAGATATTTGGAGGCGGTGGAGAGAATAATCGAAAACATCACTTTTCCTTCCTGTCGAGGCGAAGCTTGAGCAGGGCGAAGACCCCTATGGCGGCGACGGCCAAAACCGTGATTTCTCCCAGTGTGTCAATCGCCCTGAAATCGACCAGTATGACATTGACCACATTTCTTCCTTTGCCGAGGGGGAGGCTGTTTGCGGCAAAATAGGTTTTAAGCTCTGAAGCGAGATCGCCGGCGGTGACGTGGAGAACCATCAACGTCATGAAGACGCCAACCGCTGTGGCGATGAGCGCGTCGCGCACCCTGTTTGCCGTCCCCGAGAGTCTTATAAATTTGGGCAGTTTATAGAGCACCAGGACGAAGAGAATGACGGTCAGGGTCTCGATCGCAAAGGTCGTCAGCGCGAGGTCCGGCGCGCTGTGAATGATGAAATTAATGCCCATCATGAAGCCGACCACGCCGATGGCGACGATCGCCTTGAGACGGGAATCCGACGTGATGACCATAAAGGTCGAGATGGCCATAACCAAGAGGATGGCGGCTTCATATAAAGTGATCGAGAAATCCGCCCAGTGTACGGCGGGTGTGCCGGCGCCGAAGAGGGGGTAGAGGGCGAGCGCCATCGTGGTCACGAGAATGGTGATGATGTAATACCTCAGATAGCCATTTTGCAGAATCCGGGTCTGCAGGCCGGCCAGGGAGAGCATGCCGTTCAATCCGGCCTCGTACCAGGCGGAGGGTTTGGCGATCGGACTGAGTTGCACTTTTTGTGCGGCCGGCAGGTATTTTCCGCGCAGGGCGTAAAAGAGAAAGCCGAGCAGAAGCGTCACCAGACTCAACAGCAGGACAAAGTTGAATCCGTGCCAAAGTTTGATCACCAGCCCCATCTCTTCGCTGAGAATGCTCAGGGCCGATCGATCCAGGAGTCCGCCGATGAGCGCATTCGGGCACAGGCCCATGAGCAGACCGAGTATGGCCAGCAGCGCCGGACCGAGCCACATTTTCAGCGGCGCTTCATGAGGCGGTTTGGGGGTGGCCTGTGCGCTGCCCCAGAAGGGCTTGAAGCCCACCAGCATGGTGACCATCACGATCAATCCGTTCGCCACTACGGCCGCCGCCAGCAGGAAAGGTCCCCATGTCTGCAATTCGAGAATGGAGGCGTACACCGTCTCCTTGCCGATGAAGCCCACCAGAGGGATGATGCCCATCATGGAGAAGGAGGCCAGCGCCGCGGTGAGCATGGTGAGCGGCAGTTTTCGTTTCAATCCCCCCAGCAGCGCCACATCGCGCGTGCCGGTTTCGTGATCGAGGGTGCCGGCGACGAGAAAGAGCGTTCCCTTGTAGAGCGAATGGGCGACCAGATAGATGAAAAACGCCTTGATGGCCAGTCGTGAACCAATGCCCAGCAGCAGCGTGAGGGTGCCGAGGACGCTGAGCGTCGAATAGGCGAGCAGTTTCTTCAAATCCATTTGCGTAAAGGCGAGAATGGCGCCGGTGAGCATGGTCAGGGTGCCGATCACCACCAGCGTGTCCTGCCACAACGCGGTGCCGCCGAGAATGTGATTCAGGCGCGCGATCAGATAGATGCCGGCTTTGACCATGGTGGCCGAATGGAGGTAGGCGCTGACCGGCGTCGGGGCTTCCATGGCGTTGGGGAGCCAGAAGTGAAACGGGAACTGGGCCGATTTGGAAAAGGCGCCGATCAGAACCAGGATCACGATCCCGGCATAGACGGGTGACTGTATCACGACCGCGTGAAGATGGTACAGGGAGGAGATTTCAAAACTTTGCGAAATGCCCGCCAGCAGCAACAGGCCGGCCAGCAGCGCCAGTCCGCCGCCGCCGGTGACCAGCAGCGCCTGCAAGGCCGCTTTTCGCGAGGTCTCCAGGTGATGATTGAAGCCAATGAGCAGGTAAGAAGTGACGCTGGTCAGTTCCCAGAAGACGAAAAGGGCGATCATGTTGTCGCAGAGGACCAGCCCCACCATGGAGGTCATGAAGAGACCGATATAGAGGTAGAAACGATCGGTGTGCGCATGGCCCTTCATATAGGCGCCGGCGTAGAGGAAAACCACCGTGCCGATGAGCGTGATGATGAGGACAAAGGTGAGGCTCAAGCCATCGAGGAGAAAGGTTAAGTTGATGCCCAGGGAGGGAAACCAGGACACGGATTCGCGGATGACCCGGCCGCCGGCGATTTCGCGGTAGCGGGAGAGAAAACTGATAAAGAGGTAGAGCGGGAAAGAGGCGGAGATCCATCCAAAGTAATTCCTGAATGGTTTGTAGAGGAACGGTGCGGCAGCCGAAGCGATGAATCCCACCAGCAATAGATTGAACATCGGTGCTCTTGATTTCGTTCGAGAGTGACAGATTAATGGCGCCGTCAGCGGATCAATGGAACGGGCTGTCCCATACGAAAAATAGCCAATCAGCGCACGAAAATCAAGACAAAATTTGTGGGGTTTCTGTTCTGGTTTTTAGCCCGAGTTACAGAGAAAAACGTCGTCATGCTGTGCGTCGGTTGATTTGGCTGTTCCGGTTTTTTACACGAATCCTCGCCGCGAGACATCCTGCCGGTGTTAATTCAGTTCAGGATAACCCACTCTTCCAGAACATCCATCCCCGAGATGAAAGTTTCTCCGGAACAGGTGAGCGGATGGGCATCGCGTGTCTGTTTGCTGATGATCACATCTTCCCTGTTGATGAGTCCGCGCGACTGGTAGCGCTGGAACAGGGCATCGGTCATGATGTCGAAACAGGATACAAGTTTTCTCCCTCTGGGTGTTTCGACGGTGACTGCGATGTCGGATGACGTTTTTGACCCCCAATAAAACAAGTAGGCAAAATGAGTTCCGAGCAATTGGCCGGCCTTTACCACCCTGCCCTCGCTCAGCGTCGAGTCTTGCAGCCTGATGTGAAAAATGCCGATCTGAAAATCGGGGTATTCGTCCGATCGAATCCATACCTGCGACCCCAGCCTCTCCTCGAATCGCCATGAAACGACGCCATCGATCGGGACGTACAGCTCTTCTGCGATCCGCTTGATGCTTCCTGCCATTTTTCCCGGAATGCATCGAACCGGCGGCCATCTGTACCATCTGATTGGTTGGGCGATCTCACTGCTTTGTTTAAATATAGCTTTTTGCTGAATCGAGAGCAAGTTATTTGTAAACGCAGCGGCGATTTTGATCCTTGACGCATTTGCAGTGATTTTGTACCATACGTTATACCCATCATTTGTCAGTTTATTAACGTTCATGGTATGGCGTGTGTGCGCCTGCGGTAAAAATTTACCGGCCTCGCAACCCGGAGGCTTCACCCTTTTTCCAATTGGTGCGTGACCATTTTGACGCGTTTGAGCGTGTATACGCCGAGCGGTTAAAGCCGCGATATGGATTTTGGCCACATCCGGGATTCAGCATCGACAACTCGGTTCAGATTGGGTCAGAGGATACAGAAGGCATGCAGCGGCTGGTCTCGTATATTTCACGCTGCCCGTTTTCGCTGGCGCGAATGGTCAAGGTCACGGAAGCAGGGCGGGTTATTTACCGGGCTGGGAAAAGCGGGTGGTTGCGGTTCCCCAATCCCGAAGATGAGCGGTTCAGGGAAGGGGATAGGCAGTAGAATTATCAGACAGGTGGTGGAAAGTAACTGCGATTGTACTTGGTGTTCTGGTCTTCGTTATTGTGATGCCAATCCCCCATGGCACTGACCGCTGGCAATCAGATCCGAGAGATCTTCATGCGAGACTGGAAGTGGCGGGTGTGCCGATTACCCCAAGATCGTATGATCCGAACGAGTTACAGGCAAGATCAACCGGCAAGATCAACCGGTTTAATCCATTTCACGCCCAACGGCCGGGATGACGTTGGGCTTTTTTCCCCTTTAGGCTTTATTCATCAGCAGGCGCTGGCGCGTATACGGAATCAATCCGCCGGCGTCGATGATCGCCTGCCGCGCTTTCGGCAACGGTGTGATCTTGAACTCTTTCCCCTTGGTGACATTGCGTACGACCTCACCCGCGATCTCGATCTCGTCCCCTTCGTCCGCCAGAATGTCGGGGCAGATGACCGTCGCCAGCCCGAGGTTGATCGAGTTCTGCAGGAAGATGCGCGAGAAATGCTTCGCGATGACCGTCAGCTCCCAACCTTTCAGACACGATGCCGCTTGCTCGCGCGATGAGCCGCAGCCAAAGTTCTGTCCGGCGACGATATAGCTCCCTTTCGGGACCTGGTTGTTCTTCAGCTTATTGTTAAAGTCGGTGTGATCGGCGAAGGCAAACTGCGGCGTCTCGGTCGGCAGCACGGTTGCCATGAAGCGCCCCGGATAAATAATGTCGGTCGAGATATCGTCCGCGACTTTGAGTACGACCTTTCCCATCTTAGCGTCCTCCTTCCCGTGGATCACTGATCGTTCCGGTGAGCGCGCTGGCAGCCGCGACCTCCGGCGAACAGAGATAAACTTCCGAATTGGGATTGCCCATTCGGCCTTTAAAATTGCGGTTGGTGGTTGCCAACGCCACTTCCTTGTCTCCAAGCGCCCCCTGATGCACGCCGAGGCAAGGCCCGCATCCGGGGTTGCAAATCACCGCGCCGGCTTCGGCGAGAGCACTCAGATACCCGCGCTGGAGCGCTTCGCGGTAGATGCGCCATGACGCGGGGAAGATCAGCATGCGGGTGCCGCGGGCGATCTTCTTGCCTTTGAGGATTTGCGCAGCGGCAGCGAGATCGTCGAGACGCCCATTGGTGCAGGAGCCGATCACGATCTGGTCGACTTTGATGTTCGCGACCTCTTTGACCGTCTTGATATTGTCGACGGTATGCGGACAGGCAATCTGCGGATCGAGCCTGGCGGCATTGATTTCCAAGGTCTTTTCGTAGACGGCGTCCACATCCGGCGTCATCAGCTGGAGTTCATCCTTTACGCCCGCTTCTTCACGCAGGTAACGCTGCGTCTCGGTATCAGGCGGCACGATTCCCGAGGTCGCTCCAGCTTCTACCGACATATTGCAAAGCACCAATCTGCCGGACGTGCTCATGGAACGGATTGTATCGCCGTGGAATTCGAGCACCTTAAAGTTCGCCCCTTCGGCCGTGAGCTGGCCGATCAGGTAGAGAATGAGGTCTTTGGGCCCGACGAAGGGCGATAGCTTGCCGTTGACGTTGACTCTGATCGTGCCGGGGACTTCGACGTTCAGAATGTGCCCGAGCGTCCAGACCGACGCCATCTCGGTCGCGCCGATTCCGAACGCGAACGCTCCCAGCGCACCGTGGCTGGTTGTGTGGCTGTCGGTGCCGACGACCACCATGCCGGGGCGGACATAGCCATATTCAGGGAGAATCTGGTGGCAGATGCCCCCTTCATCGCCGCGGATATCGTGGAACCTGGCGATGCCCTGCTTGCCGCAGAACTCGCGGAGCTTTTTCTGGTTGGTTGCCGTTTTTGAACTCTCCGCCGGCACGCGGTGATCCAGGATGATGGCGATGCGGTCCGGATTCCAGACCCTGGCTTCCAATCCGGTGTCTTTATAGATCTCGCTGAACTGGTTCATCACCAGTGCGCCGTTTTCGTGCGACATGGCGAGATGCACTTCCGGCTCGACCACGTCGCCGATCGCAACCGTCGGTCGGTTACAGGCGGCCGCGATGACCTTCTGAACGTAGGTCATTCCCATAATTTTATCTCCCAAAACGGACTGCTTTCATTTTCCGATTAAATAACCTGTTTCTCTTTGAGGTCGCGCTGCTGCTCCTGCGAGTAGCCGAGCGCGGTCAAAATCTCTTCGGTGTGCGCCGACAAACGCGGCGGCGGCGTCGTGATTTCTCCCGGTGTCTTTGAAAACTTGGCAGACAGGTTAAAAATCCTGATGTCGCCGATCTGCGGTTCTTTGACAGCGACGATCGTCCGGCGATGTTTGACCTGTTCACTGGTAAGCGCTTTCTCCAGACTGACAATGTCGCCGGAAGGGATGCCTTTGTCGTTGAGCAGATCGACCCAGTAGTCGGTATCGTTCTGTGTGAGCTTGGCTTCGAGCAGCGGCGTCAGCGCCTTGCGATTGGCTTTGCGCGTGTCGCGCTCCTGGAAACGGGCGTCGGTCTTCAGTTCCGGCAACCCCAGCACGTCTGCCAGGTCCTCCCATTGTTTCTGCTGATTGGCCGCGATGTTGATGAAACCGTTCCTGGTGCGGAAGACGCCCGACGGCGCTGCCGTAAAATTGTCGTTTCCCATCGGGATCGGCGGGTGCCCTCCGATCAGGAGATTCGCCGCAACCCAGCCCATCANNGCCGCCATGATCGCGAACGCCGCATTCAATCCGCCGACCGTGTCGCAGACCGGAAATCCGGCGCGCAGCGGATGCAACCGCTCGTCGCCGTTGACATCCATCTCACCGCTCAATCCCTGGATGATCTGATCGTACGCCGGCTTGAACGCGTCCGGGCCGGTCTGACCAAAACCTGAAATCGCGCAATACACGATGCGGGGATTGATCTTTGCCATCTCTTCGTATGAGAACCCGAGCCGCGCCATCACACCGGGACGGAAATTCTCGACCACCACGTCTGCCGTCTCCAGCAACTTGCGGAAGACCGCCTTGCCCTCGTCGGTCTTGAGGTTGAGGGTCAGTGATTTCTTGTTGGCGTTCTGCGCCAGGAAACTGGTCCCCATCAGTT
>DCUM01000122.1 GCA_002327255.1 bacterium UBA2214
TCGGGCTCTGGAGAGCCCTCCTGCGGGGAATTTTGACAGAGATTTGCAGCGCTCTTCAGAGCGCGACCCGTTGGGCATCATCTGTTCTTGATGGGGCCCAACTCAAGATATCTGCCTCGGGTGGGCGCCACCAACTGCAGGTGCGGCCTGCCACTTTCCCGTCGGGCTCTGGAGAGCCCTCCTACGGGGAATTTTGACAGAGATTTGCAGCGCTCTTCAGAGCGCGACCCGTTGGGCATCATCTGTTCTTGATGGGGCCCAACTCAAGATATCTGCCTCGGGTGGGCGCCACCAACTGCAGGTGCGGCCTGCCACTTTCCCGTCGGGCTCTGGAGAGCCCACATACAGGGGATTTTGAAACAGATCCGCAGGAGACTCCCTGAGCGACGCCATCACCGCAGGAGCGTGGGCGGGAGAAACAGGGGATTTTGAAGCAGATCCGTAGGAGCCCTCTCCAGAGGGCGACTTTAATGCCATCAAATGAGGTTATTATGCCACCCATCATCAAAGCACCGCGAGGAGTAGAGATCAGCTGCAAGGGCTGGGTTCAGGAAGCGGCCCTGCGCATGTTGATGAACAATCTCGATCCCGAAGTGGCCGAAATGCCGCAGGAGTTGATCGTCTACGGCGGCACGGGCAAAGCCGCGCGCAACTGGGATTGTTTTCACGCCATCGTCCAGACCCTGCAGCGCCTGGAAAACGACGAAACCCTGCTGGTGCAGTCGGGCAAGCCGGTGGCGGTTTTCAAGACCCACGAAAATGCGCCGCGGGTGCTCATCTCCAATTCCATGCTGGTGCCGCGCTGGGCGACCTGGGATGAGTTCCGCCGCCTCGAGGGCCTGGGACTCACCATGTACGGTCAAATGACCGCCGGCAGCTGGATCTACATCGGCACCCAGGGCATCCTCCAGGGCACCTACGAGACCTTTGCCAGCTGCGCCAGCATTCATTTCGGCGGCTCGCTCGAAGGCCGTCTGCTGGTCACCGCCGGCCTGGGTGGCATGGGCGGCGCTCAGCCATTGGCCGCCACCCTGAACGGCGCCGCGTGCCTCTGCGTNNGGCGATGCCCTCGACAAGTTGATGACCGCCAAAGCCAAAAAAGAACCCCTATCCGTGGGATTGCTGGGAAATGCCGCCGAGGTGCTGCCGGAATTGGTGCGCCGCGGTGTGCGACCGGATGTGGTCACGGATCAAACTTCGGCGCACGACGTCCTCAACGGCTATGTGCCGCATGAAATCCCGTATGATGAAGCACTCGCTTTGCGCGCGAGTGATCCGGAACGCTACAAAGCCATGGCGCGGCGCTCCATCGTGCGCCATGTCCAGGCCATGATCGATCTGAAAAAAAATGGCGCCGTGACGTTTGATTACGGCAACAACATTCGCGGCGAGGCGCTGGCCAATGGATTGACCAACGCTTTTGACATTCCCGGATTTGTGCCGGAATTCATCCGGCCGCTCTTCTGTCTCGGCAAGGGTCCCTTCCGCTGGGCCGCCCTCAGCGGCGATCCCGAGGATATCTATGCCACCGACGCGGCGGTGATCCGGACTTTTCCGGAGAATGCCGGTTTGAAGCGCTGGCTCATCAAGGCGCGGGAACAGGTGGCGTTTCAGGGACTGCCGTCGCGGATTTGCTGGCTCGGCTATGGCGAGCGCGCCCAAATGGGAAAAGTATTTAATGACCTGGTCGCCTCCGGGGAGGTCAAGGCACCCATTGTCATCGGTCGCGACCATCTCGATGCGGGGTCGGTGGCCTCTCCCAACCGCGAGACCGAGAAGATGCGCGACGGCAGCGATGCCATCGCCGACTGGCCCATCCTCAATGCCCTCATCAACGCGGTCAATGGCGCCAGCTGGATTTCTGTGCATCATGGCGGCGGTGTGGGCATCGGCAATTCCATTCATGCCGGCATGGTCATCGTCGCCGACGGCACCCGGGAAGCGGAAAAACGCCTGCTGCGCGTCCTCACCACCGATCCCGGCATGGGCGTGGTGCGGCATGCCGATGCCGGATATGAAATGGCGATGCGCGCCGCCAGGGAGATGAATATCGATATGCCCATGCTGCCCTAACAGAGAAAGTCAGAATGAACGACCCGAAAATATTTTATCGTGAGCTGGATGCCTTGCTCGCCAAAATCCGCATCGAAGAACGCGGCGAGGATTTTCTGCCCTCCATCTTGCACGAGCTGGCGGAGAAATTCGAAAGCCGGCTGAATATCGGCAACGGCCGCCTCTATGTATTGCAGGAAGAAGTGTTTGTCCTGCAGTATCCGCTCGACATCCCCCCCGGCGCCTTTGCGCATAAATTGCCCATCGGTTCCGACGTGGTGCAATTGGCCTACCGCAATCGCAGCTATATTTATGATGACTGGTCCCTCAACAGCCAGTTCGTGAGCGCACCGCAAGATCGGCTGGTTCTGCATGCCGCCATCTGGGTGCACGGTCCCGAACATCAATGGCTGCTGATCTTTGACTTGAAGCCGGGCTGGATGCGCGAAGAGATCAATCTCTTTTTGAATTCGGTGCGCACCAGTCTCAACTACCGGCTCTTCTCCGATGCCATCGGCGTACGCATCGAACAGGCGGTGCAGATCCAGAAGAGTCTGCTGCCGCAACAGGACCCCGTGGTCAATGGATATGAAATCGCCGGATTTTCCCAGCCTGCGGACGCGGTGGGCGGCGATTTTTTCGATTATTTTGATCTGGAAGACGGCACCTTTGGCGTCACCATCGGCGATGTCAGCGGCCATGGCCTTCCCGCCGCGCTGCTGATGCGCGATGTCGTCATCGGATTGCGCATGGGATTGACCATGGAATTGCGCACTGTCAATACGGTGAAAAAGCTGAATAAAGTCATTTTGCGCAGCACCTATGCCACCAATTACGTCTCCCTTTTTCTCGCCGAAATTGAAGCGAACGGTCATCTCTTTTTCGTCAATGCCGGTCATCCCGGACCGCTTCTCATCAAGGGCAAGTCGGTCAAGCACCTCAATGCTACGGGTACCACGCTGGGATTTTTGCAGGAGATCGACCTGCATCGCGATTATGCGCGTCTGGAGCACGGTGCGGTGCTGGTGCTCTATTCGGACGGCATCGTCGAGCGCCAGAACGAAGAGGGGGAGATGTTCGAGACGGAGCGGCTGGTCGAGTGGATCATTGCCCACCAGAAACTGGATGCCCGGAGCCTGTTGAAAGCCGCCTTTGAACTGGTGTACGAGTACGGTGGCGGCACGTCGTGGGAGGATGATGCCACCATGGTGATTATCAAAAGAAAGTAGCAGGGCCAGGCACGTGCCTGGCCCTGCTTTCTACAAGGCATGCTGCTAACTGATCTCGAGGGTGTAACAGGTCACAGGCGTGACGTTGGGCCGGGCGGCTCTGATCAGGAAGGTGTATGAGGTGCATCCACTGCGTTGTCCGGCATGGGGCGTGAACACTTACAGGCATTGCATCGCGTCCCGTCCCGTGCTGACCGATGGCAACCAGTACACCTGAAATGGGGGTTTTCCCCTGCGCAGGCCTTTTTCAGAGTTAAACCTCCCCCACCAGCATCCGGCTTTATTCCTGAAATCAGGGTTTTTCCCTGCGCAGGCATTCTACAGACCAGCCCGTTCCAGCCAGTACAGAAACAGAAAAATCAGCACAGACATCGGGATGACAACAATCCAATCATTTACCCGGAGCAGTCGCGGCAAAGTAAGATCGCCAAAATTGCCTTTGTTCAGAATGCCGTGATTCAGCCGGGGATAAAGAGCAGCAAACACGCCAGCGCCGATTAAAATGCCGGCCAACCCGCCGACCACGGCGTCCAGATAACCGTTTCCGATTGCGCCGGCAATGGTGCCGGGACAATAGCCGAGCACGGCAAAACCGGCCCCAAAAATCAGTCCACCGATGATGTTCTTGCCCACCGAGCCGGATTTGGGATAGAGTTCCACCCACCCCAGGGTTTTCATGGCATGGATGCCGATCATTCCGGTCAGAACCGCGGTGAGCATTATTTTAAGCACGGTGAAATCAGTCAGCAAAAGTTGCCCGATGATCACGTCATATTTTGTGGCTCCACCTTTTTGAAGCAGAAAGCCAAACACGATACCGAACGCCAAACCCCAGACCAGGTGAGATCTGTCTTTGGGGTGTATATTCATTGGTTTTGTTGTATTCATGGTCTCCTGCCCTAACCTATTAATTTAAATATAAATTGAGCCATCAAAATGCCGCCAATAAAAAAGAAGATGGCCGAAATCCAGCTTGAAACAGCAAGCTGCAATGTACCGCTGATGCCGTGACCGCTGGTGCATCCATCTGCCCAGCGCGCCCCAAAACCGAGGCAAATGCCGCCAACCAGCGCAACGATGACTCGCAATACCGGGTTCATGCCAAATACGTTTGCCCAGATCGAAGGGACCCACTGCCATTGAAAATCACCAGACAGCAGCGCCGAAATCAGCGAGCCGATGACAATGCCCAGCACCAACATCATTTGCCAGTCCAGCGCCAGCTTTTCCTTCTGGTAGTATGGCTTCAAATCGACCTTTTTCCCCCGAAACAGTTTCTCTATCATACCACTGGCCTTGGCAAAGCTTGTGGAACAGGCGATCGGTTTTCGAGAGACCAGAAAGCTGAACCAGCTTAAAATCCCGATGCCGATCCCGACCGCATAAGGTGACCAGCTTGTTTCAGCAAAAAAATGCATGTGATGCTCCTCCATTTGGTTACTCCACATCCCAGTGTTTTTTCACTTCGCTGAAATTGGTAAAAAATCTGGAACCATGGGGATTGACACAGGCACGGCACTCCCGAGTATAGCCGGCAGCGCTGTAGCCGGTCATTCCGCCGGCAAGATTGCAAATATCTTTAAAACCATGCTGTTTGAGAATACTGGCGCCAAGACTGGAACGGTTGCCCGAGCTGCAGACGAGGACGGTTTTTTTGTCTTTTTCCAGCTCATGGTGACGGGTGCGCAAATCTGCCACCGGGATATTAATAGCGCCGCTGATGTGACTATCCTCATATTCCAGTGGTGCACGAACATCCACCAGCACGAAATTGGCGTCGCCGGAGATCATGTCGTGCAGGTCTTCGGCAAAGATCAGCTCGATGTGGCTGGATCTAAATCCGGCCACGGCCCAGGCGACCATGCCGCCATCCATGTAGCCCACGATTCGATCCACGCCAACCCGGCGTGCCCAGGTGCTGGTATCCAGCGCACTTTTGTAATCATCCGCCACCAGCAAAATATCCTTGTCCGTGGGCAAAACCCAGCCGGCAAACGTTGGGAAATTGCCATTGAGATCGAGATGCCAGGCGCCGGCGATGTGCTGACTGGCAAAAGCATGATAACTGCGGGTATCCAGCACCACCATATCGGGGTCGCCCAGGCGCTTCTTGAACTGATCCGCACTCAATTCTGCCATGACGGGAAGATCGGCGAGCAGAGCCGGTCCCCGACGGTTGACGTCGCTGCAGCGGCTGAAATGATCCGGCGCCGCCGGCATCTCCCCGGTAAGCGATTGGATAAACCCGGATTTGTCGTTGATCTGTAAAGCGGGGTTGAACTTACGCTCATAGCCTATGGTGCTGCGCCATTTGGCGCCCAGGGCCCGACCACACAAGGAACCCGCGCCATGCGCCGGATAGACTTCGACATAATCGGGCAGTTGTAACAACTTGTCATGCAGGCTGTGGTAGAGTTTGCCTGCCAGCTCCCGGGCGATGTCCGGAAACAAGTCGGGTCGGCCCACATCCCCTACAAAAAGCGTATCGCCTACAAACACGCCGACCGGGCTATCCGAACGCGCTGTGTCGATCACCAGATAGCAGAGATGCTCCGGGGTATGGCCCGGCGTTTCCAGCACTTTTAGCACCATGTCTTCCAATTCAAGGGTGTCGCCTTCCGACAGCGGGACATGGTCAAAAGGGCACCGTGCCGATTCCGCCACATAAATTTTCGCCCCGGTCTTTTTCGCCAGATCCATATGCCCCGAAATGAAATCAGCGTGGAGATGGGTTTGAAGAATGTGGGTGATATCCAC
>DCUM01000258.1 GCA_002327255.1 bacterium UBA2214
TTCGGCGATTATTTCAAGGAGGAGGCCATCAAATGGGCCTGGGAGCTCCTCACAGAAGTATGGAAACTGCCCAAAGAACGGCTCTATGCGACCGTCTTTGCCGGAGATGCCAGGGACAACGTCCCGGCCGATGAGGAGGCTGCTGCGGAGTGGCGCAAACATACGGATATCGATCCGGAACATATCCTCCAGTTTGGCAAGAAGGATAATTTTTGGGAGATGGGAGAAAGCGGCCCCTGCGGCCCCTGCTCGGAAATTCACATCGATCGCGGTGAAGGATTCTGCGACAACCGCGATCCACAGCACCGCTGCGGCGTCAACAGGGGATGCGCCCGTTTCATAGAGCTTTGGAACCTGGTTTTTATCCAGTATAACCGCGATGAGCAGGGCATATTGAATCCGCTGCCCAATAAGCATGTCGACACCGGGGCCGGGTTTGAACGCATCGTCTCCGTCCTGCAAGACAGGCGCTCCAATTACGACATCGATCTTTTTGCGCCGATTCTGACCCGGATCGCTGCGCTCACCGGCAAGCCTTATAGCGACGGAGAAGAAGGGGTCGCCTTTCGCGTCCTGTGCGATCATATTCGCACCCTTTCGTTTGCCATCGCCGACGGCGCCATTCCCGGCAACGAAGGCCGCGGCTATGTCCTGCGCCGCATCTTGCGCCGTGCCGCCCGTTTCGGCCGCGTTCTGCAGATGCGTGAACCCTTCATCTATCAGTTGGTGGAGCCCCTGGCGGAGTCCATGGGCGATGCCTACCCCGAATTGCGGCAGCGGCGTGCCCACATCGAGCGCGTCATCCGCGCCGAAGAGGAGGGTTTTGGCCGCACGCTCGACCGCGGCATCGAAATCTTTGAAGAGAAAGCGGCGAAGGCGATGGAGAGCGGTTCCGGGGTTTTGCCCGGCGCCGATGCCTTTTTACTGCACGACACTTTTGGCTTTCCCCTCGATCTGACGCAGCTGATGGCGGGCGAGAAGAACCTGCGCGTGGATGTCGCAGCTTTCAATGAAGAGATGGAAGCGCAAAAACAGCGCTCGAGCCGTTCCCGCGACGCCAGCTACGAAACCATTGAACTGGCGCCCGGCGTGCAAGGCGGATCGGAGTTTGGCGGATACCAACTCGACGCCATGGATGCGGAAATCATTCATGCCGAACCGCAGCGCATCATCCTGGCAAAAACCCCTTTCTATGCCGAATCGGGCGGTCAGGTGGGCGACACCGGGCGCATCTATAACGATCAGTTTGTCTTTGTCGTTGAAAACACAAAATATGTGGGCGAGCATATCGTCCATTTGGGCAAGGTGGACAGCGGCGCCCTGCCCCGGCGCGGGGAGGTGGTGCGCGCCGAGATCGAAGCGGACAAACGCCGTTCCAGCGAACGCAACCATTCCGTCACCCACCTGTTGCATCGCGCCTTGCGCACGGTGTTGGGAGAGCATGTGCACCAGGCGGGATCGCTGGTGGCGCCCGACTATCTGCGCTTCGATTTCACCCACTTTGAGAAAGTGAGTACGGCGCAGTTGCAGGCCGTTGAAAAAATGGTCAACGATACGATCCTGGAAAACCATCGCGTGCAGTGGCAATATCTGTCCCTGGAGAAGGCCAGGGAGATGGGGGCGATGGCGCTGTTTGGTGAAAAGTATTCGGACGAGGTGCGCATGGTGGAAGTGGAGGGTTTTTCGCGCGAACTGTGCGGAGGAACCCATGTAAAAGCCACGGGTGAAATTGGCCTTTTCATCATCACTTCGGAAGCCGCTGTGGCGGCCGGCGTGCGCCGCATCGAAGCCATCACGGGGACGGTCGCCCATGATTTTGTCCACGGGAAAATGCGTCTGGTGAGCGAGGCCGCCGCCGTCCTGGAGTGCCGCGACGAGGAGATCGGCGATCGCCTGATGCGTCTGCTACAGGAACGCAAGATGCTGGAGCATGAAGTCAAAAAACTTCGTCAGGCCGGATCGAAGGATGCCATCGCCGATATCGTCAAGCAGGCCCGCGAGATCGATGGTTTGCGCATTGCCACCGGGCGGATAGAGGTAGCCGGCATCGACGCGTTGAAGCATTCGGCGGACCTTCTCCGAGATGCGCTGGCATCAGGCGTCGGTGTTTTAGCCGCCGTGCTGGACGGAAAAGTCTCCCTGGTCTGTGTGGTCAGCAAAGATGTCATCGCAGGGCGCAATCTTCGCGCCGGCGATATTATCAGGCAAGTCGCGCAAGTCGCCGGTGGCAGCGGGGGCGGCAGTCCGCACATGGCTCTGGCGGGTGCCAAAGAGCCCGAAAAAATTGCCGGGGCCCTGGAAAAGGTTGATGAAATTGTGAAGAATTTGCTGCAATAAACGATGGCGCCCGTCAACAATCCGGGCGATAATCGCTTACCGACTATTATGAGGTAGTCCGTGAAGGTTTACCAACAACTCATGCAGACCAGGGAAACGCGGGGCGCTGGATATCTGGTTCTCATTGATCCGGACAAACAGACCACGGCCGAGGCCATCGAACTCGCCTGTATTTGTGCCGAAGAGGGCGTGGATGCACTGCTCATCGGCGGCAGCCTGATGTTTACGCATATTTTTGACGAAGTGATCAACGGCATCAAAGCGGCTTGCCCGCTGCCACTGCTCATTTTTCCGGGCAGCACCCGGCAGCTGTCACCTTGTGCGGATGCCATCCTCTTCCTCTCCTTGATCAGCGGCCGAAATGCGTACTATATCATCGGTGATCAGGTTCTGGCGGCGCCGATCATCAAATCGATGAATCTGGAGGCCATTTCCACGGCGTATGTGTTGATCGAGTCGGGAAATATCACCTCGGCCCAGTTTCTCAGCGACACCAAACCGATTCCGCGGGAGAAGCCGGATATCGCCATGGCGCATGCATTGGCCGCGGAATATCTGGGGATGCGTATGGTCTACCTCGAAGCGGGCAGCGGTGCCAAATTATCAGTTCCAGAACAACTCATCGCCGGCGTGGCGCGTTACATCACCATTCCCATCATCGTCGGCGGCGGCATCCGCACACCGGAGGAGGCGCAGGCGAAAATTGCGGCCGGAGCGAGCTTTATCGTGACGGGTAATGTCATCGAGAAAAACCGGGATCGTGGCCTCATCCGCGCTTTCGCGGCAGCGATTCATACACGGTGAGGAGGGGAGAAGGCAGGAGGGAGTGAATTGATGGGTTTTGCGGATACACACGCACATCTGCTGCCCTTCTGGGACGATGGCGCCGATTCCTGGGAGACCGCGCTGGCCATGCTGGAGATGGGAGAAGAGGATGGCATCGATACGGTCGTCTGCACACCGCACATCATGTCGCCGCGCGATTCGCAGGAAGAGCCCGTCTTGTGGGCGACCTATGAGGAACTGGTGGAGCGGGCGCAACAGAAGAATCTCAAACTGACCATCCATATGGGTGCCGAGTTTTTTGTCAATCCGGATATCGATCTGAACCGGAAAATGGCAACACCCGCGCAAAACGGCCGTTATTACCTGGTCGAATTTCCCATGAACATGATGCCCGACTTTGTCGCCGCGGGATTTTTGAAAAAATGTCAGACCGGGCAGCGTACGCCGGTGCTGGCGCATCCGGAACGCTATCTGCGCGTCCTGCAGAATCCACAGGAAGCCTGCACGTACGTCGAGCGGGGCGCCTTGCTGCAAGTCAATGCCGGCAGTCTGCTTGGCGTTTTCGGCACGGCCGTCAGGGAAGTGGCCATGCAACTGCTGCAGGCCGGCCTGGTTCATGTGATCGCGTCCGACGCCCACGACCTGAAAACGCGCCCGTTGCGTTTGCGCAAGGCCTACGACCTGGTCGCTGCGGAGATGGGGACGGAAAAGGCCATACAACTCTTCTCGGATAATCCACGACGACTGTTACGCGGCGAGGATATCGTCAAACAGACGCCGCTGCCGCTGAAGGCGCCGGCAAAACGCAATTTATGGCAACGTCTCGGCTCAAACAAGAAATAGGACTATGGAACCCATCCCTTTTATCGAGGCACAGTTGCAGGAGAGCGCGCAGGTCATGGCGCGTATCCGCAGCGATTTCCCCGCTGCCATTCTCGCGGCAGCGGAAACCATGATCACGGCTTTGCGCAACGGCCACAAAATATTGATCTGCGGCAACGGCGGCAGTGCCGCCGACGCCTCGCATTTCGCGGCGGAACTGGTGGGACGGTTGCAGCGCGATCGCCGCGCCCTTGCGGCGATTGCGCTGACCACGGACATTTCCATCCTGACGGCGGTCGGGAATGATTACGGCTATGATCAGGTTTTTCGCAAACAGGTGGAAGCGCTGGGACAACCCGGCGACGTGCTGATCGCCATCAGCACCAGCGGAAATTCGCCCAACATTCTCACGGCCATCGAAACCGCGCGTCAGCAGGGGTTGCGTGTCATTGCCTTGAGCGGCCGCGGCGGAGGTGCGATGGTCGCCCTGTCGGATCAGGCGCTGATCATGCCGGCCAACAGTTCCCAGCATATCCAGGAGGGGCACATCGCCATTATTCATATCTGGTGCGCCCTCATCGAAAATACCCTGTTTCCGGAATAGAATGAAAAGATTTAACCCGGGAGATTCATAACCACAAAGTACGCGAAGAACACAAAGAGACAATAATTTCCAATACATTAAAATGTTTAAATCAAGCAACACTCTTTGTGTGCCTGGTGCTCTCGGCGGTTAACCAGGTACTCATTTGCCGGATGATCCTTAAATTAATTCTCTATCTTGTCACAGTAATGTCCCAACGTTGTGGCATAGCTAACCTTCTATGACAGTAATTTAAATGATGTAGAAGCTATTTTAAACAGGGATCGATTTCAACTCAAACCGCCCTTTTTACAATACAATTTATCAAACTTGAATCCCTTTTTGCGCAATACCGGGACATCACTGATCTTGTCAATAAGTGGTTTATGAATAGTTCAGGTTAGAGAGTACCATCCAAATTGAATTTTCTCAATTCTGCCATATTGTTGGGTCTGGCTGCCGTGCTGCTGCCGCTGCTGATTCATCTTTTTACGCGGTCGAAGGCCCGGCCGGTGGTGTTCAGTTCCCTGCGCTTTCTCAGAGCACTGCAAAACCAGAAAATCCGGCGGGTGCGGTTGCGTCAGATTCTCCTGCTCATTTTGCGCACCCTGATCGTCGCGCTCCTGGTTCTCGGTTTTGCCCGGCCCACCTGCCGCACCACCGCTTCCCCGCAAAGAGCCGATGCCAAAACCAGCACGGTCATCATACTGGATCATTCGGCGAGCATGTCGTGCCAATATCAAGGGGTTACCTCGCTGCAGACGGCCAGGAGCGCCGCGAGCCAGTTCGTCGCCGCGATGCAGCCCGGCGATGAACTGTTTGTGGTTTCCAGCAACGACACGACCGCAGACCTGTGGCGGCGCGCTTATCACGATTATGCGATCGTGCAGAAACAAATTGACGCCCTGGAGCCTGTTTTCACGGGCACCGATCTGAGCGGCGCACTCAAGTTCAGTCAGAACCTGCTCATGGGCGCCCACAATATCAACAAAGAGATCGTGCTTTTCAGCGATTTGCAAAAGAGCGGATTCAAAGTGGATTCGCTGGCGCTGCGGGATGAGCAGCTGCGCCTCTTTGCCGTTCCGGTTCGCCCGCCGGCGACCGCCAATCTCACCATCACTTCCGTGGAGTTGAAATCCTCCATACTGCAGCCGGGGCGTCCGGTCGAATTGCAGGTCGGCGTGAGCAATTGGAGCGATGCCCCCGCGCAAAACAAGATCGTGCAGATTTTTGCCGATGGCAGGCGCATGGCGCAGCGCGTGGTTTCTCTGGAGAGTGGAACGTCGGCGGTGGAGACCTTTCATCTTTTGATCGATCGCGGCGGCTGGGTCAAGGGGTATGCGCTCCTGGAAGAGGACGACCTCTCCGAAGACAATCGCCGCTACTTCTCATTTTATATTCCGGAACATATTCAACTGGCCATTGTGGGCGAAGAGAGCCGGGGCAAGGCGTTCCTCTCTCTCGTCATGTCGCCGGATCCGGAGTCTGGTGACTATTTTAAAATCAAATCCATGGTGCCCGAGCGCCTGTTGACGCAGCCGCTCGATTCGTTGAACGTCATCGTTCTCTATGATCTCCACCAGCTCGCCAGCGCCGTTGTGGCCAAACTGCGCGATTTTCAGGAAAAAGGCGGTGGCCTGGTCGTCATCCTCGGCGAACAGACCGATGTGCGCTGGTATAATCAGAGTTTTGCGCCCGCTTTGGGCTTGCCCCTTGTGGGCGCCATCACCGAGGAGAGCGGCCCTGTTTCCATCGGCCGGAGCGATCTGGAGCATCCCATTTTTTCGGGTATTTTCACCGAGTCCGAGGGGCGATTTGCCTCGCCGCGCTTCTCTTTCGCTTTGAAATTGCTGCCAGCGCTGAATGCGCACACCATCATGAGCTTAAGCAATGGTGATCCCTTTCTGGTGGAGAATCGCAATCGCCAGGGCGCCAATTTGCTTTTTGCCAGCAGTTTTGAACCGGATGTCAGCGACATCGCCTATAAAACCATCTTTGCGCCGCTCATTTACCGCTCCTTGAGTTATGTCGGCATTCAGAGTCAAAACCGGGACGATGCGTTCCGCACGGGCGATTTGCTGCGCTACCGCCTGCCCGGACAACTGCTGTCTCGCAAACTCGAGATGGAACGACCGGGCGAGGAAGTGGACGCCGTTAAACCGGTGCTCACCGCTGCGGGCGCCTGGATCGAGTATCAGGCAACCACCCTGCCGGGCGTATATACCCTCTTCGCCGATGGCCGGGAGATAGCGGTCTGGGCGGTCAATATCCCTGCCGATGAATTCGATCTCGAGGCCGTAAAACAGGCGGACCTTGAAAAACGCTATCATATGCAGATGGTGACGCCTCCCGGCGCGTTGGCCGATGCGGTGAAAGAGCGGCGTATGGGCCGGGAGCTGTGGCGTTATTTTATCCTCGCCGCGCTGCTCCTGTTGCTGACTGAAATGCTCATTTATCGGGAAAAGGGCGAAGTCGCGCCCAGGGAGTAGCCTATGCTGGAAGCAGAGATCAAGGAACGCGCCATTCTGGTGGGGTTGATCACCCGGAAGACGCCCTCCTGGCGCATCGCGGATTATCTCGATGAGCTGGAACTTTTGGCCGATACGGCGGGCGCCGAAGTGCTTGAACGGGTCGTTCAGGAACGCGAGCGCAAGGATCCCGCTTTCATGATCGGCCGCGGCAAGGCGGAAGAGTTGGCCCGGATGACCAAATATCTCGACATCGATTTGGTCATTTTCGATGACGACCTCACGCCGGCTCAGGCCAAAAACATCGAAAATCTCTGCGGGGTCAAGATTGTCGATCGCAGCGGACTGATTCTCGACATCTTTGCCAAGCATGCGCGGACGCGCGAGGCCCGCACCCAGGTGGAACTGGCACAACTCAAATATCTGCTGCCGCGCTTGACCGGGCAGTGGCGTCACCTCGAGCGGCAAGTGGGCGGCATCGGCGTGCGCGGGCCGGGTGAAACCCAGCTCGAAGTGGACCGCCGCCTCATACGCAAGCGGGTGGGGGTTCTGGAGAAAGAGCTGGAAAAAATATCCGGGCAGCGGGAAATCCGCCGCAAAAACCGCCGCTCCCTGTTCAAAGTCGCCCTGATCGGCTACACCAATGTCGGCAAGTCCACCCTGCTGAATGCGCTGACCAACGCCGACGTCCTGGTGGAGGATCGCCTCTTTGCCACCCTCGATGCGACAGTGCGCAGCCTGGAACTGCCCGATCGTTCCCAGGTTTTGCTGATTGACACCGTCGGTTTCATCCGCAAGCTGCCCCATCACCTCATCGCTTCCTTCAAAAGTACGCTCGAAGAAGCCCGGGACGCGGATTTACTGTTGCACGTCATCGATGTCACGCAATCCTGTTATCTGGAACAGATGGCCACGGTGGATACGGTAGTGAAGGAACTGCATCTGGACGACCGCCCCGTTCTCAAGGTCTTTAACAAAATTGACTTGCTGGAAGAACCCGTACTCCTGGGGCGGCTCAGGGAGACGGAACAACCCTGCGTCATGATTTCTGCCGCGAGAGGCATTCAGCTATCGCAACTGATCATGCGCATTCAGGAGTACGCCCGGGCATCGCTGCGGTTTGAAAGTCTGGAGCTGGCCGTTGCACAGGCCGCATTGATTGGTCAAATTTACGAGATTGCCGATGTCATCCAGATACACTATGAAGACGCCCGCATCCTGGTTGATATCAAATTTTCCGCAGCCCAGGAGAAGCGGGTGCGTGCGCAACTCCATAAATTACTGACGCCGCAAAGCGGCGGGATGGATATTCAGCATGACCATTCTTGTTGCTGACGATGACCGGAATATTTGCGATTCGCTCGCCTGGCTGCTGAGATCGGAAGGACACACCGTTCAGACCTGCGGCAGCGGGGAAGAAGCCGTCGCGCTGTGCCGTCAGGAGCCCTTTGATGTCGTCTTTCTCGATGTCATGATGCCCGGCATGGGCGGCCTGGCGGCATTGACGCAGATAGTGGCGCTCCACCCCCCATCCAGGGTGGTGATGATATCGGGACAGGCCGATCTGGGCATGGCGGTGCAGGCCACCAAAGCCGGCGCCTGGGATTTTCTCGAAAAGCCGCTGCATCCGGAAAAAGTGATCCTCGAAATCGCCCACCTGCGCAAAGAGCTGCAAATTCATTCCCAGGTCACCTCGTTGCGCAAGCTGGTGGAACAGGATTACGAGCTGGTCGGGCAGTCGCCGGCCATGGATGTGCTGCGGCAGACGATTGCCAAAGCGGCTCCGAGTGAAGGCCGGATACTGATTTTTGGCGAGAACGGCACCGGCAAGGAGCTGGTGGCGCGCGAGATTCATCGCGCCAGCCTGCGCGCCGAGAAAGCCTTTGTGCAACTCAACTGTGCGGCCCTCCCCAGGGAACTCATCGAAAGTGAACTGTTCGGCTATGAGAAAGGAGCCTTTACCGGGGCGGTTCAGCGCAAACCCGGACTCATAGAACAAGCCGAAGGCGGCACCCTGCTGCTGGACGAAATTGGCGATATGGCGCTGGATACCCAGGCGAAACTGCTGCGCGTCTTCCAGGAAAATGAGTATTACCGGCTCGGCAGCACGGCGCCGCGCCGTTTCGACGTCCGCATCATCGCCGCGACCAATAAAGAGCTGCAGGCTGAAATCGCGCAAGGCCGCTTCCGCCAGGATCTCTATTTCCGTCTCCATGTCATCCCCATCACCGTGCCGCCGCTGCGGGAGCGCGCCGGGGATATTCCGGAACTCGCCGTCCATTTCATCAGCGCCATCTGTCAGCGCAATGGCAAAAAACAGAAACATTTGACGCCGGCGGCCATGACGCTTCTGCAGAATTATCACTGGCCGGGAAACGTCAGAGAGCTGCGCAACATCATCGAACGGCTCGTCATCATGGTGGAGGCAGAGCGGATGGATGCAGAAGAGGTTCGCGCGGTACTGGGAGGAGGTTCTCTCGCAGCGGAGACAATCCCGGAGGCTGATTTCAGCCACTCTTTTCGGGATCAGGTGCAGGCCTTCGAAAAGAACATTCTCCTGCGCGGCCTGCAACACTTTGACGGCAACATCAGCCGTCTGGCGGCCGCCCTGCACATCGACCGCGCCAATTTGCATCGCAAGCTGCGTCGGTATGGCATTTCCCATGACAAATGAGATAGCCTGATCCCCTTTTCAGCCGCTGTAAAGGCCGCCGGATTGCATCAGTTGGCATCATGGGGAGGATTCCAAAAGTGATTGATCTTTTTTCTGAATCAGGTTTGAAAATGAAACTATCGTTCTAACAATGTTTACTCTGCGCCGAGCGTCCTTCCCGGCGGTGAAAAAATCAGAATCATCAAGCATTTTGAAATCATGACCTACCCCGAAGCCGAAAAATTTTTGCTGGACCGCGAGCTCTTCGGCTGGAAGCTCGGCCTGGAGCGCATGCACCGTTTTCTCGAGAAACTGGGCAATCCGCATCACACATTTTCCAGTGTTCATATAGCCGGAACCAATGGCAAAGGTTCGGTCACCGCCATGACCGCCGCGATCCTGCAGCAGGCTGGTCTGAAGGTGGGCCGCTACACCTCCCCGCATCTGCTCAGCCTGCGGGAGCGCGTCTCGATCGATGGCAGCGCCATTTCTGAGGAGGCGGTATGCGATTTCGTCGCCCGGTTCCGCGACGTGATCGTGGCCCTGGAATGCACCTTTTTTGAGACCATGACGGGTCTCGCTTTTCATTATTTTGCCGGCCAGCACATCGACCGGGCGGTGGTTGAAGTGGGACTGGGAGGGAGGCTCGATGCCACCAATGTCCTGACACCCGCGGTGTCGGTCATCACCAATCTGAGTTTTGACCACACCGAGCACCTCGGGGAGACCATGGCGGCAATCGCCGCGGAAAAAGCCGGTATTGTTAAAAGCGCTGTTCCCTGCATCACAGGGGTTTTGCCGATGGAGGGGCGCCGGGTGGTCGCTGAGCGCTGCGCCGGGTTGGGTAGTCCATTGATCGAGGCGCGGCAGAGGGTTCACATCACAGGGCTCCGTTTTACGGACAAGGGCAGCTATTTTGCCGCCCGCACGGCGATGGCGCATTATGGCGGGTTATTTCTGCCCCTGCCGGGTCCTCATCAAGTCGCCAATGCGCGCATCGCCATTGCCGCGGTGGAGCGGCTGATTGCCGCGGGTCTTTGTCCTGCTGATCCGCCGCTGCAGGAGGGCCTGGCGGCGGTGCAGTGGCCCGGCCGGTTTTCGAGATTGGCCGAACGGCCGCTCATTCTGCTCGATGTCGCTCACAACGCGGGCGGAATGCGAAAGCTGAGGTGGATGCTCTCGAGATTCTACCCACGGCGTACCCTTTTCCTGGTCATCGGACTGCTCAAAGACAAGGCCATCGCGGAGATCCTGCAGGCACTGCCGCGGAATTTGCACACCGTCTTTGCCGTGCCGGCACCGACCCATCGCTCGTTGCCGGCCGTCGAACTGGCGAACGCCTTGCAGGAATGCGGGGTGCGGACAGAGGTTTGTGGATCGGTTGAGGAAGGTATCGCAGGCGCACGCGCCGCTGCCGGTGAAAAGGATGTCATTTGTATCACCGGATCACATTATGTGGCTGGACGAGCGCTCGCTGGAATAAAGCACTTGACAATATGATATTAATTATATAAATTTAATCGTAATTAGTCCGCGATACCTCACTCAAACACACCCTAAAAATCTCCATACAGACTACCACAAAAACTGCGTCGCTCATGATGACAAAAAAATACTGTCCTGAATATAATCTCATCCAAATGGGAGCTTAATCTTGGCGAAAGTTGAGCTGGAGAAGGTAAGCAAAATTTTCGACAACCATGTGGTGGCGGTCGATGATGTCAATTTCGATATCAGGGACAAGGAGTTCATCGTTCTGGTCGGACCGTCCGGGTGCGGAAAATCCACCACGCTGCGCATGGTAGCCGGACTCGAAGAAATCACCTCCGGTGAAATTCGCATCGATGGCCGGGTGGTCAATGACGTGGCGCCCAAGGATCGCGATATCGCCATGGTTTTTCAAAATTATGCGCTTTACCCGCACATGACGGTATTTGAAAATATGGCATTCGGGTTAAAGCTGCGCAAATATCCCAAACAGGAGATCGAACAACGCGTACGCGATGCCGCTGAAATTCTCAGCATTGAAAATCTGCTCGATCGCAAGCCAAAACAGCTCTCCGGCGGCCAGCGCCAGCGCGTTGCGGTCGGCCGCGCCATCGTCCGCAAACCCAAGGTGTTTCTCTTCGACGAACCGCTTTCGAACCTGGATGCCAAACTGCGCGTGCAGATGCGTACGGAAATTTCCAAACTGCATTCACAGCTAGAGACGACCATGGTCTATGTCACCCATGACCAGGTCGAGGCCATGACCATGGGCGACCGCATTGTGGTGATGAAAGATGGCAAGGTGCAGCAGATCGATACGCCGATGAATCTCTACGACAAGCCGTCCAATAAATTTGTGGCGGGCTTTATCGGCAGTCCGGCCATGAACTTTGTCTCCGGCCAGATCATCCGCGAAGAGGGCCTCCATTTCACGACCGCGAACATCAAATTGCGCCTCGCCGATGCGAGAGCTGCAAGCATGGCGGACTATGTGGACAAATCCGTCATCATGGGTATCCGGCCTGAGGATTTGAGCGAGTATCAATTGATCGAATCGCCACGGCCCGATCGTGGTGCCCATTGCCGCGTCGATGTGGTCGAACCCATGGGAAATGAAATATTCGTCTATCTCAGCTTGGGCGCCGATGCGCTCGTGGCGCGAATGAGCGTCCAGGCCAGGCCAGAAGTCAAGAAGGATTATCATGTCCATTTCAATATGGATAAAGCGCACTTTTTCGATGCGACGAATGAAACCGTAATCTGCTGACGCATGCCGATATGCCCATCGGGGCTTTATTCCGGGTAAACCCGATCAAAAATCAAATGCTTTACAAAGCGCTACCGGATAGCGATCGCGTTACGGTTCCGGACTGCAAAAAAATACCAATCCAATCCAATCAATTTTGGGCAGCCTCTTTGGGGCAGGGGATGACATGGCCGGGAAGCAGATGCCGAGTTGTGCGCCCGCACTGCACGGCAGCTGGCAGGCTGTGATCTCTCAGGGTCCATCAAAACGCGGCGTCTTTTGATCAAACGAATCACTATTTAAGTCAATATTTAACAAGAGGTAGAAATGGATATTGCTGAACTCAAAGCATTAAAAATTGCCGAGTTGACCAAAATGGCTCAGGACATGAGCGTTTCGGGCATCACGGGATTGCGCAAAGCGGAGTTGATTTTCCGGATCCTCGAGGAACAGACCAAAAAAGAGGGTTTGATATTCGCCGAAGGCGTGCTCGAAGTGTTGCCGGATGGCTATGGTTTCCTGCGCTCTCCGGATTTTAACTATCTGCCCGGGCCGGATGACATCTATGTGTCGCCTTCGCAGATCAAGCGCTTCGGATTGCGCACGGGCGATACGGTTTCCGGCCAGATTCGGCCGCCCAAGGAGAATGAGCGTTTTTTCGCCCTGTTAAAAGTGGAAGCGGTCAATTATGAAAACCCGGATGAAGCCAAGAGCAAAATCCTCTTCGATAACCTGACGCCGCTCTATCCGCATGAACGCATCAATCTCGAAACGACGCCCAAGGAAATCTCCATGCGCATCATGAATATGCTCACGCCGATCGGCAAAGGTCAGCGCGGCCTGATCGTCGCCCAGCCCAAGACCGGCAAGACCACGCTGCTGCAGAAAATCGCCAACTCCATCACCACCAACCACCCGGAGATGAAATTGATCGTGCTCCTCATCGATGAACGTCCGGAGGAAGTGACCGACATGGAGCGCTCGGTGAAGGCGGAAGTGGTCAGCTCGACCTTTGATGAACCGGCTGAACGTCACGTACAGGTCTCGGACATGGTGCTCGAGAAGGCGAAACGCCTCACCGAGTACGGTCAGGATGTGGTGATTCTCCTCGACAGCATCACACGTCTGGCGCGCGCGCACAACGCCGTTGTGCCACACAGCGGTAAAATCCTCTCCGGCGGCGTCGACGCCAATGCCCTGCACCGGCCCAAACGTTTCTTCGGCGCCGCGCGTAACATCGAAGAGGGCGGCAGTTTGACCATCATCGCCACCGCCCTCATCGATACCGGCAGCCGTATGGACGAAGTCATTTTTGAAGAATTCAANNGAGTTCAAGGGCACCGGCAATATGGAACTGGTCCTCGACCGCCGTATTTCCGACCGCCGCATCTTCCCGTCCATTGACGTCAACCGTTCGGGCACGCGCAAGGAAGAGCTGTTGCTCAGCGATCTGGAGTTGAACCGGGTGTGGATTTTACGCAAACTGCTCGCCGAGCTCTCCAGCGTCGAAGCCATGGAGTTTTTGCTGGGCAAGATGCAGGGCAGTAAATCAAACAAGCAATTTATCGAGTCGATGAACATGTAAATCAATTGATTTTTCTTGCATTTGAGGAAGAAAATATATAAATTTACGTCTGCAAAACAGATCAAATGCAAGAAATGGAGGAATCACATTGAAAAAGGGCATTCATCCCGAATATAAAGTGGGCACGGTGACCTGCGCATGCGGTCATTCTTTTCAGGTGCGTTCGACCGTTGGCGATTTGAAACTGGATATCTGCTCCAACTGTCATCCATTTTTCACCGGCAAACAGAAATTTATCGATACCGCCGGCCGTGTGGAACAGTTTCGCCGCAGATATAATCTGCCGAACAAGCAATCTTAGCTCAGCGCGCTTTACAATAGAACGGAAGGGTACTTGCCTGATGGGCAGGACTTTCCGTTTTTTTATTGGTACGCATTGGACTGGAAAAGGATTCGATTTATGAGTGAACAGGAATCTATGGCGGTAGGCGGGCAGGCCGTCATCGAAGGGGTGATGATGCGCGGCGCCGACCGCATCGCCATCGCCGTCAGGAAGCCCAACGGAAATATCGCCCTCAAGACGTCGCCTTTTATTTCCATCGTCAAACGGCTGAAATTTCTCAATATCCCCGTATTTCGCGGTGCGGTCATCCTCATCGAAACCCTCTTCCTCGGCGTCCGCGCGCTGAGTTTTTCCGGAGACGTGGCCATGGAGGAAGAGAAAAAAGCCAAGGGGGATACGCGCGGCAAGAGCAAATGGGATGACCTGTGGATGGGTGTCACCATCCTCTTTTCCCTCGCGCTCGGCATCGCCTTTTTCTTTTATCTGCCACTGGTACTGACCGATCTGCTGGAACTCGAGACGGGGTGGGGGTTCAATCTCGTCGACGGCCTCATCCGCCTCATTTTTTTTCTGGCTTATATCTATTTGATCTCGTTGTGGAAAGATATCCGGCGCGTTTTCGAATATCACGGCGCCGAGCACAAGAGCATCTTTGCGTATGAGGATCATTTGGAGCTGGTGCCCGCCTCGGCGCGTCCCTTCAAAACCCTGCATCCGCGCTGCGGCACCAGTTTCCTGCTCATCGTCATGGTGGTGAGCATCCTGGTTTTTATGTTCCTCGGCAAACCGGAGACCATCTCCGACCGCTTGATCCGCATCGCCTTTGTGCCGCTCATCGGAGGCATCTCTTATGAAGTGATCAAACTCTCGGCCAGGGCGTATAAATACCGTTTCCTGCGCTTTTTCATCCTGCCGGGATTGTGGCTGCAGAAAATCACCACCCAGGAGCCGGACGATACCCAGTTGGAAGTAGCCATGGTGGCACTGAAATCCGCGCTTGGCATGGACCCCCATGTGGGGCCTTCGCTGGTCGAACCTGTTTCCATAGAGGCTTGAGCCGTGATAGACAAACTCGAAGGGCTCGAAAAACGTTATCTGGAGATGCAGCAGCAGCTCGGCGATCCGGAAATCCACAACAAACCGGCCTTGTACCGCGCGATCGCCAAGGAAGAAGCCGATCTTTCTGAAATCGTCGGCAAATATCGGGAATACCTCAAGATCCTCAAGGACATCGACGGGGACGAAAGAGTCATCCACGACGCCGAAGATCGTGAGCTGGTCGAAATGGCCGAGCAGGAGCTGGCGGAACTGCGGCCGAAAAAACTGGAGCTCGAGGAAAAACTGCGCTGGCTTTTGATTCCCAAGGATCTCCAGGACAGCCGCAATGCCATCGTGGAAATTCGTGCCGGCACCGGCGGCGACGAGGCCGGTCTCTTCGCCGGTGAATTGTTCCGCATGTACCAATACTATGCTGAAACGCAGGGGTGGAAGCTGGAAGTCATCAGTTCGAATCCACAAGGGATCGGCGGTTTTCGCGAGGTCGTTTTTTCCCTGACCGGCAAGGATGTCTACGGCAAGATGAAATACGAAGGCGGTGTGCATCGCGTGCAGCGCGTCCCTGTGACCGAAGCGAGCGGCCGCATTCACACCTCGGCCGCCTCGGTGGCGGTATTGCCGGAAGCCGAAGAGATCGACATCGAAATCGATCCCAATGATCTGCGCATCGACGTGTTTCGCTCCTCCGGCCCCGGGGGACAGAGCGTCAATACCACCGATTCCGCGGTGCGTGTCACGCATATCCCCTCGGGTTTGGTGGTCAGCTGTCAGGATGAAAAATCGCAACACAAGAACAAGGCCAAAGCCCTCAAGGTGCTGCGGGCGCGCCTCTATGACCGCGTCCTCGAGGAAGAGCAGGCCAAATTGACGGCCAAACGCCGCTCCATGGTCAGCACCGGAGATCGCAGCGCCAAGATTCGCACCTATAACTATCCGCAGAACCGCGTCACCGACCACCGCATCGGTCTGACGCTGTACCAGCTCGACAGCGTGCTCCAGGGCAACATCGCAGCGTTTATCGAACAACTGCAGGTCGCGGATCGCACCGAGCTGCTCGAAGCGATGAATTGAGCCGGGACTCCTGGAATGACGCAAGCGCAAAAAAAATGGAGCTTGCTGCCCCTGCTGCAGTGGAGCACGGACTATTTGCAGGAGAAAGGCGTCCCTGGCAACCGCCTGCTGGTGGAGCGTCTCCTGGCACATGTTCTGCAACTCAGCCGCGTCGAACTCTATCTCAGATTCGACCGGCCGCTCTCGGCGGAGGAACTGGCCACCTACAAGCAACTATTCAAGCGCATCCTCGAACATGAACCGCTGCAATACGTGCTGGGGGAGACCGAGTTCATGTCGCTGATGTTCTCCGTCGGCACGGGGGTTTTGATTCCACGACCGGAGACCGAACTGCTGGTCGAAACAGCGCTTGCGGCGGGCAAAGTCCTGGCCGCGCATCAAGACCGTATCGATGTGCTGGACGTGGGGACGGGTTCCGGATGCATCGCCATATCGCTGGCGGCTTATCTCGACCGCGCGCAGCTGACGGCGATGGATGTTTCGCTGGAAGCGCTGCAGTGGACGCGCAAAAATGTGGAGCGGCACCAGCTGGCGCAGCGGATCGATATCGTGCAGCACGATCTGCTGCAGGCGCCACCGCCGCCGTGGCAGCGCAAATTTGACATCCTGGTGGCGAATCCGCCCTATGTCCGCGCGCAGGAGTACGACCTCCTGGCGCCGGAAATAAGACTGTATGAACCGCGCGAGGCGCTGTGGGCGGGCGACGATGGTTTGATCTACTACCAGCGTCTGGCGCTTTGGGCCAAAGAAATTTTGAAAGAGCAGGGGCAGTTTTTTGTCGAAATCGGCGATGGCATGGCGGAAGCGGTGCTGTCCCTGTTTCGCGCTCGGGGATTTCATGACATCACCCTGCAGCGGGATCTGGCAGACAAGGAGCGGCTTGTGCACACCATTACACGAGGAGAAGCCCATGAATGAGACTATTTTCCGGGAATATGATATTCGTGGCATCGTGAAAACCGACCTGACCAACGATGTCGTTTATAATATCGGCCGCGGCTATGGCAGCTGGATGAGCCGCCGGGGACACCACCGCGTCGCCATCGGCCACGATGTACGCCTGACTTCCCCCCATCTCGCCAAGCTTTTCATCGATGGCGTGATCTCCACCGGCCTGGACGTCGATCACATCGGCGAGTGCACAACACCGATTTTGTATTATGCCATCCTGCATCTCAAAGCCGGTGGCGGGGTGATGATCACCGGCAGCCACAATCCCATCGAGTTCAACGGCTTCAAGATGTGTGAGGGACTCGCCTCACTGCATGGAGAAGATATCCAGACGCTCAAGAAGATGATACTCGGCAATGACTATCTCCGCAAGACCGCCGGACATGTGACGGAAAAGTCCGTCCTCGAGGATTATATGGAGATGATGCGCGGCAAATTCAAGTTCAGCCGCAAACTGAAAATCGTCATCGATGCGGGCAATGGGGCCGCGGGCCCCATCGCGCCCGAGTTGTGGAGCAGTCTGGGGCTGGAGGTGGTGCCGCTCTATTGCGATCCCGATGGCCATTTTCCCAACCATCTGCCCGACCCCACTGTGCCGAAATACATGCAGGATTTGCGCCAGCTCGTGCTGGCGGAAAAGGCCGATCTCGGCGTCGGTTATGACGGCGACGGCGACCGCGTCGGCATCGTCGACAACAAAGGCCGCCTGATCTATGCGGATGCGCTCATGGCGATTCTGAGCCGGGATGTCCTCAAGAACCGGCCCGGCGCCACGATCATTTTTGACGTCAAATGCTCACAGCTGCTGCCCGAACAAATCAGCAAATACGGTGGCAAACCGCTGATGTACAAGACCGGCCATTCCCTGCTCAAGGCCAAGATGAAGGAGACCCAGGCGCCCTTTGCCGGGGAGATGTCGGGACACATGTTCTTCGCCGATGAATTCTATGGTTTTGATGACGGCATCTACGCCTCCGGCCGCATCCTGCGCATGGCCGCCGAATCCACCAAAACCTTCGCCGACATCTTCGACGAACTGCCCGTCTTTGTCTCGACGCCGGAGATACGCGCGGAGTGCCCGGACACGGAGAAATTCGCCGTGATCGAAAAAATGGTGCAGTCGTTCAGCAAAGAGTACGAAACCGTGACCATTGACGGCGCGCGGGTTCTGTTCGGAGATGGCTGGGGACTGGTGCGCGCCTCCAACACACAGCCGGTGCTGGTGCTGCGCTTCGAAGCCAAAACCACAACGCGCCTGGAAGAGATCATGGCCATCTTCAAAAAGAAACTGGATCAGTTCCCTTCGGTCTCCTATGATCCAGGCGATTTTTCTGTGTGATTCTTGTCATCCTTTGAGCATGCCGTCGTTTTTTGACGGCATGCTCAAAGGCCTTTTTTCCTTCTCTTTGGCGTGAGGTGCATCATGACACCATTAAAGAGCCAAGCCGATCTCCTCGCCGAGATCACCGCTTTCCTGCAACGCAATCCGCAAAAATCGTATAAAACCAAAGAACTGGCGCGGGAACTGGGGATCGCCCCCTCTGATTATCTCGAACTCCGCAAAGCCCTGCGTGCGCTATTGGCCGATGGCAAACTGCTCAAAACGAACAAGAACCGCTATGCGGGATTGAGCAAGGCCGCCATGGCGACCGGCCTGCTCCGCGTCAATGCCCAGGGGAATGGTTTTCTGGTGCGCGATGATGGCGGCGAGGACGTCTTCGTCAGCGCCAAAAACCGCGGTTCCGCCCTGCACAAGGACCGCGTTCAGGTGCGTCTCCTCGCCGGAAGGGCTGGCGACCGCCAGGAGGGCGTCGTTGTCGACATTCTCTCCCGCGGCCGCCGCAGCATTGTCGGCACGTTTCGCTGGGACAAGCGTTACGCCTATGTGGTGCCGGACGACATCAAAATCCAGACCGATATCATCATCCCGGAGCCGGAAAATTCCGGCGCCCAGGACGGCCACAAGGTCGTCGCCGTCATCGATGCCTGGCCCCATGCCCACCTCAATCCCGAAGGCCATATCACCCATGTGCTCGGTTTTGGCGACGAGCCCGGCGTGGACATTCTTTCCATCGTTCATGGTTTTGATCTCAATCCGGAATTCCCCGGGGAGGTCATGCGCGAGGTGGAAAATCTGCGGCCGCCGCCCGTCGATGTCCAAACCTCCGGCCGCCTCGACTGCCGTGACTGGCTGGTTTTCACCATCGATCCCGCGGATGCCAAGGATTTTGATGACGCGGTCTCGCTGCACAAGCTGGAGAACGGCAATTGGCTGCTCGGGGTTCACATCGCCGATGTGAGTCATTATGTCACGCCGGGCTCGTTGACCGATGCCGAAGCGTTGCGCCGGGGCACGTCCATTTACCTGGTCGATCGCGTCATCCCCATGCTTCCGGAACGGCTCTCCAACGAATGGTGCAGCCTCCGCGAGGGCGAAGACAAATTCTGCTTTTCCGTGCTCCTCGAACTGACCCCGGCAGCGGACCTGGTCAACCATTCTTTTCACGAGACCATCATCCGCAGCCAGAAGCGCTACGCCTACGAAGAGGCGCAGTCCGTGATCGAGGGCACGCTGCAGAACCAGCGGGCCAATACGTTGCGGGAGATGCTGGAATTGTCGCGCCAACTGATCAAAAAACGTGAGGGGCGCGGCAGCATTGATTTTGAATCCATGGAAGTCGAAGTGGTGCTGGATGAAGAGGGGCACCCCGTCGAACTGCGGCGACGTCAGCGTCTGGCGACGCACCGGCTCATCGAAGAATTCATGCTCTTGGCCAATGAGACCGTCGCCCGGCATGTCGGAGAAGAGCTGGCGGCGGAGATGGGGAGCACCCCGCCCTTTGTCTATCGCGTCCATGAAAAGCCCTCCCGCACCGACGTGCTGGGCATGCTGAATCTGGCGCAACTATTCGGTTTTGCGGCCGAAGCCCCGAAACGCATCACGCCGCACTTTTTCCAGCGTCTCGCCAAAGAGTTCCAGCGCCATCCCGCCGGCGTGGTCCTGCAGGACGCCCTGTTGCGCGCCATGACCAAAGCCAAATATACGACCGGCAACGCCGGGCATTTCGGTCTCTCCTACAAATTTTACACCCATTTCACCTCGCCCATCCGGCGTTATCCCGACCTGATGGTGCACCGTCTGCTCAAAGCCTATCTCAAGGACCCTGAACGCACCGCCGCGGGCCCGCTGGTTCACCAACTGGAGTCGCGCTGCAAGAGCAACAGTGAGAGCGAAGTGCGGGCGCAGGAGGCGGAGCGCGCTTCCATCAAGATGAAACAGATCGAGTATATGGAGAAACACCTTGGCGAAGTGCATGAGGGGTATATCAGCCGCATCCTCGCCTTTGGCGTTTTTGTCACCCTGCCCGAGTTCATGCTCGACGGGCTGGTTCATATTTCGGAGCTGGGGGACGATTATTATCTCTTCGACGAAGCGAAGCATCACCTGGTCGGACAGCACACCGGCAAAATCTACCGTCTGGGCGATAAAGTCAGCATTCGCATCAGCCGCGTCGACCGGAATGAACGATTGGTGGACTTTATTTTAGTCCGCAAAGAGAACGACTTGAAGCGTGCAACGCCGAACGCAACGGACAAAAACCGCGGCAAGGGCACTCAGGATAGCCCGGTAACCGGCAGGAGGAATGAGCAAAAACGTACGGCGGCGAAGCCAACGGATATCAATCCCCGCAAGGGCTCTCAGGAGAGCCCGTCGACCGGGAGCAGAAAATCGAAAAAGAGCGCACCGGCGCATGCGCCGGGTAAACCGCGCGGCAAGAGCCGGAAGAACCGCAGACAGCACTGATCCGGTCGCCGCTAACAGTCCGCCTGATCTGTTCATAAACCACCGGGCGGTATCTATTGCCATTATGGAAAGTGGATTGAGCAGACCCCCCCACTCCAGGGTGGCAGCAAAAGCCACTGCATTTTGATGATTTACTTGGATCCTCCGGGGGTGAATAGTCCAGTCCGTATGCCTGCTGTCAGGGTCTTTTGAGAATGAGGATGGTATGAAATTACTCACTTGTACCGGAAAACGTATGATCGCCGAGGGGACGCTGGAATTGTCTTTCCAGAAACCGGCTGAGTTTGTGTTCGAGGCCGGGCAAAACATCAACCTCAAGGTGCCCGAACTCTTGTACGAAGACGCCAGAGGGCCGCGCCGGACGTTCACCGTCGCCTCGGCTCCCGAAGAGCCCGAACTGTACATTGCGACGCGCCTCAGCGACAGCGGCTACAAGAGGACCCTGCTTGAAATCGAACCGGGCGCCGTGTTTGAATACCTCGGACCGCAGGGATCGTTTCTCCTGGAAGCTTTTCCTCACAGCGCCATTTTCCTGGCGGGAGGCATCGGTATCACGCCGTTTCGCAGCATGCTGGCGCACGCCGTGGCGGCCGGCCTGCGCAACACGATCTACCTCCTCTACGGCAACGCCCGGCCGGAGACCAGCGCCTATCACGAATGGTTCCTGGCGCAGGAGAAAGAGGCGGATTTTTTTCATTACCTTCCGACCATGACCGATCTGCCCGATGACCATCCCTGGCCGGGGGAGCGGCGCTGGCTCAGTGCCGGGTTGGCCCTGGAACGGGTGCCGGAGGCGGGGGAGGCCATTTTTTACCTGTGCGGACCGCCGAAAATGGTGGAGGCATTGGACGCGCAGCTGCACGAAAAAGAGGTGCCAGCGCAGCGCATCCGTTCCGAATCGCTGTGGGGGTATTGATCGCAACCGGACGCTGTCTGAACTATTCGCTATTAACCCGAAAACAGGATTTGAATTAATCTCTGGTATTTTTTGACCGTCTTGAAAATCCCGACTCTGCTATGCCACCCGGAGCACCAGGCACACAAAAGGATGCTTCCAATTTCAAAAATTTTGATCCATGGGTGAATATTATCCTTCGTGTTCCCGTGTGCTTCGTGGTTATCAATTTTTCAGGCTGGTGTCTGTCCATTTGTTTAATGAAAAACAGCAAAATTCACCGGACGAGCAGCCCGATCGCCCGGTAACGTTTCCGGTTCATCCGGGCCGGGCAGCTGTCCGTTAGCCTATGGGAGGTCCAATGAGACGTTTATTATATGTGTTTGGTTTGATGGTGCTCTTCGTGGTGATGAGTGCCGCCCTGAAGAG
>DCUM01000257.1 GCA_002327255.1 bacterium UBA2214
GAAGTGACCGAAAATTGTGAAACCATCATCGGCATCGAACTGCTGGCGGGGTGTCAGGCCATGGATTTCAGGACCAATCTCCAGCCGGGCGCCGGAACCGGGCCCGCCTACCGCGCCATCCGGGCGCACATCCCCTGCATGCCGCATGACCGCCTGCTCCATACGGATATTCAAACCATGCAGAATCTCGTCAAAAAAAATGTCATTGTCGAGGCGGCCGAAGCAGCCATCGGCGCGCTGTAATCGTCCATCAGAGGGAGTCGTTTTATGGATAAAATAATCGCTGAAGGGTACACATTCGATGACGTTTTGCTGGTGCCCAACAAATCCGAGATCCTGCCCAAGGAAACCGAGGTGCGCACGCGCCTGACGCGCAAGCTGCAGATCAACATCCCCATCATCAGCGCGGCCATGGACACCGTGACCGAATCGGAATTGGCCATCGCCCTGGCGCGCGAAGGCGGCATCGGCATCATCCATAAAAACATGAGCGTCTCGGAACAGACCGCCGAAGTGGACCGCGTCAAACGTTCCGAAGCCGGCATGATCATGAATCCCATCACCCTCTCCCCGGATCGCAAACTGAGCGAAGCGCTGGAGTTGATGTCCAAATACCGCATCTCCGGCATCCCCATCGTGGATGGCCAGATTCTGGTGGGCATTCTCACCAACCGCGACATCCGCTTCGAGACCGATCTCAACAAACGCATCTCCACCCTGATGACAAGCAAGGAGCATCTGGTCACGGCGCCGATGGGGACCTCCCTGGATGAAGCGGAAAAACTGCTGCAGAAACACCGCATCGAAAAGCTGCTGGTGGTCGACAAGGAACTCAAGTTGAAGGGATTGATCACCGTCAAGGATATCCAGAACCGCAAACGCTATCCGCAAGCTTCGAAAGACCGTCACGGCCGGCTCATGGTCGGCGCCGCGGTCGGTGTGGCCAATGACACCAGCGAGCGCGTCATCTCACTGATCGAGGCGGGCGTGGACGTCCTGGTGGTGGACACCGCGCACGGCCATTCGCGCGGCGTCATTGAGACGGTGGCGCGGATTAAAAAGGATCATACCCACCTGGAAGTCATTGCCGGCAACATCGCCACGCCGGAAGGCGCGCTCGACCTCATCGACGCCGGCGCGGACGCGATCAAGGTCGGCATTGGGCCGGGGTCGATTTGCACGACGCGCATCGTCGCGGGCACAGGCGTCCCCCAGCTCACCGCCATCATGCAGTGCGCGGAGGTTTGCCGTAAACACAATGTGCCCATCATCGCCGATGGCGGCATCAAGCAGACCGGCGACATTGCCAAGGCGATTGTGGCGGGCGCGGATGCGGTGATGCTGGGTAACATGCTCGCTGGAACCGACGAGAGTCCGGGGGAGACGATTCTGTTTGAGGGGCGGAGTTTCAAGGTTTATCGCGCCATGGGCTCGCTGGGTGCCATGCGCGGCGGCCGCGGCGACCGCTATTTTCAGGAGGGCGAGCGGGATGTGAAAAAACTGGTGCCGGAGGGCATCGAGGGGCGCGTGCCCTATCGCGGCAAGGTGGCCGATGTCATTTACCAGATGATCGGCGGATTGCGCTCCGCCATGGGGTACAGCGGCGCCCGGGATATCACCGCGCTGCAGCAAAAGGGCCGCTTCATCCGCATTACCGCGGCGGGATTGCACGAGAGTCATCCCCACAACATCATCATCACCAAGGAAGCGCCCAACTATATGCTGCAGGGAAAATAGTCTCGCCTGCGTACCCTTTTATCGAAATCCGGCAAAAGATTTCAACTTTTGGGGTTCGGTTCATCCGGGGTAGGGATATCATAAAAAAAGGCCCCAGCACCATGCTGAGGCCGAAATTGTTCGCGCGGATCGCAAAAAATAAAAGATGACGCCCTGAACGCCAAAAAGCCATTACTGCAATTTGGCGATGACGCTGGCCAGTTTTGCCTTCTGATTGGCCGCCTTGTTCTTGTGAATAACCTTCTTCTGCGCCAGCTTGTCCAGCAGCGAAGCGGTCTGACGATAGAGCTGTTCGCCCTCTTCCTTGTTGGTCAGAGCGCGAACCTTTTTCACAAAGGTGCGCAGCGTCGCTTTATAAGAACGATTGCGCTCGTTATCGCGCGCATTGGTCTTGATCCGTTTGAGTGCTGATTTATGGTGTGCCATTTTCCCTCTCTTTTTTTATAGCTTATAATTATAACCATTTTTCTCTTAAAAAGCAATATTTTTTTCTGCAAAAGCCACAAATCACTGTGCGAATGCTCATCATCCGCGTGAGGCCTCTATGGAAAAGATTCAAATCCTGCCCGTGACCAGCCGCAGTCAGCTCAAAACCTTTGTCAAATTTCCGTGGCGCATCTATCAGGACGACCCCTTCTGGATCCCGCCCCTCATCGGCGAAGAGTTGAAAGCCCTGGACAGAAAGCGGGGAACCTTTTATCAGTTCGGCGAGGCGGAGCTGTTTCTGGCCTATGTGAACGGCCAGGTCGCCGGGCGCTTGTCGGCGCATGTCAACCGCCAGTATGAAAAGTACCATGACCGCGAGACCGGTTTTTTCGGTTATTTCGAGTCCCTGCCGAACCCGCGTGTTGCTGAGGCTTTGCTGACGGCGGGTGAAAACTATCTGCGCGGCAAGGGCAAGTCGCGCATTCTCGGACCCATGAGTTTCACCATTTATGACATCAGCGGCATGCTGCTGAAGGGATTTGACGCCACGCCGGTCATCCTCACCTCCTATAATCCACCCTATTATAACGAGCTGCTCGTCCAGGCCGGCTATGAAAAGTCCATTGACTGGTACGCCTTTCTGGTGCGCCAGGACTCGGTCTTGCGTCCGGGCTTGCGGCGCATCGCCGAGCGCGTCATGAAACAGGAGGGATTGCGCATCGAGACGCTCGACATGAAAGAATTCTCCGAGCGCGTCAAGCAGGTCGGACATATCTTTTCGGAGGCGTGGATGGAGAATTGGGGGCATGTGCCCCTCACCGAGGGCCAGTTGCGCGACCTCGCCGCGGAACTCAAACTGGTTGTGGTTCCGGAGACGACCTTTTTCGCCATGTACAAGGGCGCGTGCATCGGTTTTTCGCTGAGCATCAAGGATTTGAATCCGGCCCTGCAGAAGGCCAACGGCCGCCTCTTTCCCTTGGGATGGCTGAAGATTCTCAGGGCCGGGCGCCGGGTCAAACGGCTGCGCACCATCGCCATGGGGGTTCTCAAGGAGCACCGCCACCGCGGCATCGACGTCGCTTTTTATCTCAAGACCATGGAGGCGGGCACGCGGCTGGGATACGAAGATTCCGAGTGCTCCATCATCGTCGAGAGCAACCAGCGCATGATCGGCGCGCTGGAGGACCTCTCCGCGGAACGCTACAAGACCTACCGCTTCTATGAGAAAAAACTGTAAAAAGGGGATGCAAGCCGCTCTGTCCGGGTTGAGAGAACGGTTGTCCTTCGGCCCGCTATCAGACGGCGGACGGAATTCAGCACCCGGTAAATGCTACTATCCTGTTATAGAGCGGCAGGCGATCAAACGACGGACGGGGTTCAACCAAAACGAAAAGTATCTAAAAAGGCAGGGTGTGATTCAGCCCGCCCGTGCAAGCCAGGAGACTGCGTGCCGGGTTCACCGCTCAGCGCGTCCTGCGGAAGCCACAAAAGGGGTTACAACCGACAGGAAGGAATACTGCCGTGCATGAGTCCAATATGCAAGGCATAACCGTGAATTTATGCAAATCGATAAAAAATATTTTTATTGAATTTAGGCAGTTGCAAATTCGTAAAATTCGCGCAAGTGTCGGTTTTTAGACCGGACTCGTGCATTATTTTAACTTTTTTTTGTATTCGGCAACGCAGCGGGTGATCATAAAATATGCTGGATCCCTTTGGTGAGAATCAACACGATGACACTCGCGATGACAACACCCGCGGTTATGTAAGCAAACGCTTTTTTCGCAGGGATTTCAAACAAATAGGCACCCACGGATCCGGTCCATGCACCCGTGACCGGCAAAGGGATGGCGACAAAAAGCATCAGCGCCATGCAACCCCATTTTTGATAGGATGCTGACAGTTTTTTCCGGGTTCTCTCGAAAAGCCAATTAAAAAATCTCTCAGCCAGTTTACTTCTTTTTATTAAAAAATCGGATACCTTTTCAAGGCCGAGCACGATAAAAATAACCGGAAAAATATTGCCAAGAATAGCCAGCAACATTGCTAACGGAATTGGTATGCCCTGTGTGATGGCAAAAGGCAATGCGCCTCGTACCTCAACAACCGGAATCATGGAAATCAAAAAGGTGGCAAGTTCCGGTGGAAAATTTTCGAATAATGCGATGATTCGTTCCGACATATAATTTTTCATCCCTTTTTTGTGTATCCTGATTTGAGCGATTCATCCTCTTCCCGGAAGCGGTCGTCATTCGTTAAGTTGGAAAAGCAAACACAAATCGCTCAATTCAGGTGAATATTAGCCTGCTCCATTCATGGGCCCCTGAGCACAAAGCCGCCGGGGAAAATCTGCCAATATCATGGAACGAAGGTAACCTGGTTTTCATGCAGTTCGGTGTTACCCGCGGCAAGCGGCAACCCGGCGGGTGTAAGCTTTTTCGATCCATGCAGGCAAGGATATAGTATCCGGAATTGGAATCGAGGGGTACTATTTGATTTTCTGCACCCGTCGACAGGAAGCGCTGAAAATTCGGGAAGAGCAGTAATGATCGCCATGGCGAAAGCGGAGCATTGATTTTTCCTCAAAGAGCCGCCGGGGCGCGCACGCATCCGCGGCGCAAACATCGCTTCGGGCCAGTGGACCAAAACGAACACTTGTCCCGCTGCCAAATTGCCGCTAAATTAGCCAATCGCTACCTTAAAAACAAGCAAAATATCCAACGAGACGCAATACCTCACTAATGGGAGGGCGAACATTCTTGTCCGCCTTATATAACAGCTTTCCCCCCCGTCAGTGAGGTATTACAACGCGACTGTTGACTGAGCTCGCGACAATTCGCAACCGAGCCATTGCCGTTGCAACCGCTACAGGCCGCAGAGGGCCTTTCTCCGGATGATCTCCACGGCGGGCGGGCCTTTCTGCCCGCCTGCAGATCGTTACGCTTGATCGTAGAACCATATCGCACGCTGTGTGATCTGGCCGGTGATTTCAACAGCAGAACGCTACATTTGATAATACAATCCCGCCTCCGGGCCCAGCGGCAGGCCGAGCAGCAGCCAGACGATCAACAGGATCGTCCACAGGATGAAGAAAACGATCGAATACGGGAGCATGGTGGAGATGATGGTGCCGATGCCGGCGCGTCCGTCATATTTCTGAAAAAATGCGATGATGAGGGCGAAAAAACTCATCATCGGTGAAATGACATTGGTGATGCTGTCGCCGATGCGATAGACGGCCTGGGTCAGCTCCGGCGAATAGCCCAGCAGCATGAACATCGGGATGAAGATGGGCGCCATCAACGCCCACTTGGCCGACGCGCTGCCCATAAGCAGGTTGATGA
>DCUM01000055.1 GCA_002327255.1 bacterium UBA2214
GGCGTGAAAATCATCGGCCTGGCCAATCTGCCCGGTCACGTCGCCGTCCACGCCAGCCAGATGTACTCCGCCAATCTTTACAACCTGGTGGAGCATTTCTGGAATGCCGATACCGCGGCGTTTGACCTGAAACTGGAAGATGAGATCATCAAATCCGCTCTGGTCACGCATGGCCGGCAGATTGTCCATCCCCTTTTGTTGAAACATTATCAATCCTGATAAGGAGTCGGCTTCCCATGCATGAATCCACAACCCCTTTGTCGATCAATCTGTTGATCTTTTTGCTCTCGGCCTTTCTCGGCCTGGGGCTGATCCGGCGCGTGTCCAAATTGTTGCATACCCCGCTGATGTCGCTGACCAATGCCATATCCTCGGTTTCCGTGGTTGCAGCCCTGATCGTGATGGCAGAACCCAAAAACAAGATGATCATGATCTTTGCCACCATCGCGGTAGCGCTGGCCGCCACCAATGTGATTTCGGGTTTCATGATCACCGAGCGCATCTTGCGCATGTTCAAAAAAGATCATGGAGGAAAGACACCATGATGGGGAGTCTGGTAAGTTATCTCTACGTCCTTTCCGCGGTACTTTTCGTTTTTTCGCTGAAATGGATGAGCGAAGTGAAGACCTCGCGGCGGGGCAATTGGGCGGGTGGCGCGGGCATGCTGATCGCGGTCGTGGCCACGATGATCGCGTACAAGACGCAGCACCTGGATCTGGTGATCATCGCCATGGTGGTGGGCACGGCCATCGGCATTCCCATCGCCCTGAAGCTGCCGATGACCGCCGTGCCGCAGCGAACCGCGATGTCGCATGCCTTTGGCTCGCTGGCTGTGGCCCTGGTGGGCACGGCGGAATATTATCAGCGCCTGCCGGAGATCGACACCTTCACCATGACCGTTCTGGCGGCGGAGATGATTCTGGGGTATCTGACGTTCACCGGATCGACCATTGCGTTTTTAAAACTGCAGGAGATGATTTCCGGCAAGCCGCTCATCTATAAGGGGCGGAATATCGTCAGCGGCCTGATCGTTGCCATCGCGCTTGGTTCGGCCATCGGCCTCATCATCGCCCCGACCCATCCCTATTTTCTGCCGATATTGGTTGTCGCGGCGCTGTTGTTTGGCTTTCTGCTGGTCATGGGCATCGGCGGCGCGGACATGCCCACGGTCATCGCCATATTGAACTCCTATGCCGGTCTCTCGGCCGCGGCGTTGGGTTTCGTCCTTGACAACCAGGTGCTCATCGTCGCCGGCACGCTGGATGGCGCCTCCGGTTTCATCCTCGCCATTTTGATGTGCAAGGCGATGAACCGCTCCTTCGCCAGTGTCCTTTTCGGCGGATTCGGCGCCACGGCCGCAGGCCAGGGCGCCGCGGTGAGCGGTGAAATCCGCCCATTGAGTGTGGAGGATGCCTATATCATCCTGGAGGGCGCCTCTTCGGTGGTCTTTGTGCCGGGATATGGGCTGGCGGTATCGCAGGCCCAGCAGGCGGCGCGGGAACTGGGCGAAGTGCTGGAGAAGCGCGGCGCGGAAGTTTCCTATGGCATTCATCCCGTGGCGGGACGCATGCCGGGGCACATGAATGTGCTTCTGGCGGAGGCCAATGTCCCTTACGACCAGTTGATCGAAGCGGAGCAGATCAATGCCAAGATGGCGACGACCGATGTCTGCGTGGTGATTGGCGCCAATGATGTGGTCAATCCGGCCGCGCAGGAGGATGCGTCGAGTCCGTTGTACGGCATGCCGATCATTGAAGTGCATAAATCGAGAACCGTCATCGTGCTCAAGCGTTCGATGCGTCCGGGCTTTGCCGGCGTGGAGAATCCGTTGTTTTTCAAGAACAACACGCGCATGTTGTTCGGGGATGCCAAGGCGACGCTCCAGGCTTTGGTGGCGGAATTCGCGGAAAAATAAAGAGATAACGGGGTCGGACCAAGATATTTATAATGAATACATTGGGTTAGGTGCATAAAGAGTCCTAAAATTAGCCTTGAATATTGCATTTATCGGGCCAAAAGAGGCGATCAGTGAATTTGCTGGCTTGATAGCATGGCAAGGTGCGCGGTTGGTCAAAATGTCGTAGTGTAACCCACTTTCAGGCAATGAGAGATTGACGAGTGTCTTCGCAGGTACCCTGGCAGATTCTGTCCCCGCGGCCATTTACGAAAAGATACCTGTTGAATGACATTTTGGGGTAATACGACGGGAGCGCACCGCTGTGACCGCAATAAAATCCATGATGGCAGCGGGCAAGGCGCGGTTCGTGAGGAATTGTTTGATTTTAATCATACTACGATCGTCCAGGGACTCTTTCAGCCTTGCGGAATGCGGCAACCACAAAACCGGCACGCCGCGAACGCCACAATCCCCGGAGCATACTGCATCTCTTCGACGCTAGCGAATCAGGAGAATCTTTCGGGTTAATCTGGTCTGTTCGTTTGATTGCAGATTCAAAAGTTCAACAGCAATCAAATAGAGACCGCTGCTGACGCGCCGGTTGTCCGCATCCCTGCTATCCCAATGAAGCGCAGCGGAGCCGGCAAAATTTTCCCTTGCCCATAGTTCCCTGACCAGTCGGCCCTGCAGATTGAAAATATGCACGCAAACCTTTGAATTTTCCGGCACGTTGAGGCGAATGCCGGTTTGTGAATTGAATGGATTGGGAAAAGAGGCTAATTCGGCCGCGACCGGTTTGATCCCTTCCTGATTTCTCTTCACCCGGGTATTCTGCGGCCGGAACAGGATGGCGCGGTCCCATATGATCTCCTCCGGAGAGCATCCCACCATGGTTGCCGGCTCGACATAAGCGCGAAAGCCAATGACCGATGGAGCGCCATAATCGACTCCCGTATACTTTTTCTCAGCATCTGTCGGAATCACGATAGTGGTTTGGTCCATCGCGGTACGCGCAAACTTGCAGACATAAAAGCTATCCGCCAGGGTGGTGTCTCCCAGGTAATCTTTGGCGCTGCCTGCATACGCCCGATCCGTGATGCTGCCGACGCCGTTCCATACGGTGCGTCCATAGAAACTGGCGTTGCAGTATACGGCTTTGTTCGTTTTGGTATGGTTAACGCCATAGGCGATGAGTATATCATCCTGGTTAAGCGCAAACGTTTCGGTCAGCATGTAAATGGTATCGCGCACCTCAGCCAGTGTATTGGCGCCCTGGCGAATGGCTTCCCATCCTTCCAACTGCCATTCCGTACCCCAAATCGATGTCTGCAATTCCATCACTTCGTAGCCGTTGCCGTATTGGTCGATGATGGCTTGTCTGAGTTGCGCCATGCCTACATTCAAGTGGAATTCCGTCGTACCAGATCCTCTTGTGCGCAGTGTCGGGGTCGGATAAAAATCGGGTTCCACAGGATTCTCGGGGGTGATGCGAAGAATTTCCAGCGTCGGATTTTGCAGATACCGGGCCTCATCCTGTTGATTGGCAAATAGTGATGTCCGATGGATATAGCCCAAAAAATCCGCTTTTTCGTCGAGGCCAAAATGGACAATTTCACTGGGATAGATGTCGAGATAGATATCATCTTCCGGGATACCGGCCTGCGCGGCCGCGCCTTTGATGGCTGTTGCGATTTTTTGGTCCGCCGTTGAAATAATCACGATAAAGCGGTTGAAAGCCTGGGTATTTATGCGTCCTGCAGGGATGTTAAAGGCATTTTGGGTGTCGCCCAAACTGGCATAAATTTTTTTACGATGTGGAGAGGCGTCCTCATAATACCGGTTCACCAGATAACTGCGGTAACTGTAGTAGCTGCATTCCGGCGGCGTCCGGCCGATGATGATAAAGGCTTCATCGGCGCGCATGTAGTGTATGGCGGGTATTGCATAAACGAATGACATCTCGGGTGCCGGCGGCGTCTGGATGAGGAAATAGGGCGTGTTGACGTTGTTGCCCTGGCAATCGGGCGTATACCCGGCATAGTACATTTCAATGGGATTGACACGGTTGATGGAACCTTGCTGAACGATGAACTGTGATTGACTCAATGCATCGGCCAAACCTTTGGTTTGTGAAATAATATCGCCAATCTGGGCCGCGGGATTGGCGGCTATGTGTATTGAAGTATCGGCTGCATTGAATTGTACCGATCCATCGATAGCCCTGGCAAGAAAATTGAGCGGAGCATAGACGGCATTGTGCAGGAATTCTGCCGGCGGCAGCATATCGACCATTTGACAGGCCACAAATCCTCTTTTGTAGTTAACGGCTGCGAATGAGATGATTTTGCCGTACTGAACGGTCAGCCCTCTATTGCCAACAAAAGAGTAATAGCGGCAACCGGCTATCGCACAAAAGGAGCTGGCATCAACCAAAAGGCCTTCATTGCGGATTATGAAAGCCAGTGGTTGATTTGTTATGGTACCGTTCAAGTAGGTGGTCGCATGCAATAGCGAGTCTGTGCTGGAAATGGTTACAGAATTTGGGCCGGATGAGATTCGATTCCGTGCCCATGCGTGCGGATCGAAGGAATCCCACATGAAGATAGTGGCGAGCAGGATGCAGGAGAACAAAAATGTAATGTGTTTGCGGGAAAGCTGTTTGCGAGTCATTCCCACCTCCATTCATTTTGATAGGAATTTGTTGATAGAAATTTTGATCTATGCCAGATTGTAAAAAAAAGGGCAGCCCTCCTCGCAGTAAGCCATTACAGACGAAATGTATCCTCGCCCATCGCCATTTCCGGCAACAAAGCCATCCATCAAGCCCTCTTTCCCTCTCACTAACCGTTAAAGTAGCTTTTCAAGCGGACAAAGTCAAACAAATATTCAAAAAAGAATGCAACCTGGCGAAGACGCTATGGCAAGACCTTGCGCAGCAGACAAACTTGAATGCAAATTGGGCGGGAATTATCAGATACAGACGCGGTCAAAGCAGATTCTGGATGTACCCCCATTTCCCGGCAGTTCGTTATGAGACCCGGGACCTGCAGATCGATTTCTCACGCTCCGGGGATGTCGCCTGGTTTTATTGTCTGCCCGATGACATTAATGAGCGGAAGGGGCAACCCGCCAGTTGGGAAAACACCCGCTGGAGCGGCGTGCTGGAGAGGAGAAGGGGCAGATGGGTCATCGTGCAGATGCATTTTTCTTTTGCCAGTGAATCGTGAGCGAGGCATGCCGGTGCCGGATCACTTCCCGCAGCCACTGCCTTGAAGCAGGGGAAAGATTCAAGGCAGTGACAAAGATGCCTTATCGGCCAGAGTTCCCATCCGCATTATCTCTTCGCGGGCCGCTAATTATTCATTCGGGCAATCCTCAGAACCATTTATTCACCAGCCCAGGGTCAAGGGCAGGGTATGCGCCATCCCACCGTTGCAGCGTTCGCATCGGACCCCAACAGCGAAATGTCATTCATTGCGTCAAGAGAACCCGGTCGCACTATCGATGCGTGTTTGTGGCGCATAATGCTCATCATTGAAAATATTTTGCAACTTTTTCTTGTATCGAGGGCGTGTGGCATTTATCTTACGTTATAGTGTGAAGAACCGGTGATCCATAAAGATTTTGCCATGATGGTTGTGACTTCTCTTTGTTCACAAAACGGATCTCCAACCGCCTGCCCCCTTTTTTCACGCCACTGATTTTATTGCCATTCCGTTTTTCCTGAACTCCGGCAGAACGCCTTTCCCTGTATGATGATGATGCGGCCACGAGGTCACAGAGTTTTCAAAAATTGAAAGGAATTCTGTATGAAAAATTGCAGTTCGGTGCTATCGAGAAAGCCTGCATACGCCTTTTTGATTTTGTGCGTTGTTCTGCCCTCATTATTGGGTTCGGCGCCGCGTCAGGCAGGTTATAAAGAAGTCTCCGCTTCTCTGGCTTGCATAGCGGATTTCTACCGATCGGATTCTTCCGGGTGCAGTCCCTTCACGGTCACTTTTACCGATAATTCACAGGGCGTCATCTCTTCCTGCCAATGGATTTTTGCCGGTGGTAGTCCCGGCAGTGCCACCGGTTCCGAACCACATACCGTCACCTGCAGCGCGGCCGGAACCTATGATGCCACTCTGACCATCGCCTGCCGCGAGAGAGATGACTCGGTGACAAAAACGATCACTGTCAGCGACTGCACTTGCGATGCCGATGCCTCCGGGGACGACGATGACATCATCCCCGATGACGAGGATGGCGTGTTTTTCACCTCCATCCTGATTCCAGGTCAAATGGCAAGCCTCACCGTCATCGCTTCCGATACCGCTGTCCTCAATGCCTGAATGGATTTTAATATGGACGGCGACTGGGCAGACTCTGATGAGCAGATCCACAAAAATTTTCCAACCACCAGCGGCAGTAACTATTTTGCCTTTCTGGTGCCATCAACAGCAAAAGAGGGCGCCACCTTCGCGCGCTTCCGTTTCAGCACCGTCGATCCGAGAAGCCATTCGGGACTGGCCATCGATGGTGAAGTGGAGGACTATGCCATCGAGATCCGGCCGACTTTTGTCGATCGGGAAAAGGATACGATTCCTGTGCGGTTCGAGTTGCAGCAGAATTATCCCAATCCGTTCAATCCGGTTACAAAGATTTGTTATTCTTTGCCAAGGGCGGAACAGGTAAGGCTGACGGTCTTTAATCTTTCCGGCCAGAAGGTGGCAGCCCTGGTCGACGAGGCGCGACCAGCCGGTTTTCATCAGGTTATATGGGATGGCCGCGACGCGGCGGGAAGGATCTCATCTTCAGGAATTTATCTGTACCGCATCGAAGCGGGAGAATTCAATGCGGTGAAAAAGTTGCTCTTTTTGAAGTAAGGCCAAATGACCTGTCCAAAAAGCTGCAAAGTTATCGAACAGAGTAGCGCACGTTTCCGGATCACATTTTGCACAACTGGAAGCGAACACAGCTCACGTGCTATTCCCGGTTCTGGCTGCCAGTCGCGACATGAATGTCGCGTTACATGGCGCACGACACTCATGTCGTATCCCCAAGAAAAATCGGACTTCAGGGTCAGCCCCGGGTTGGACTTGAAATGGCGCAAACCAATCGCTAACTGGTTGCCGGCAGACAGACGGAGAGGTCAAGTTTTCAAAAGCGAATGATAGTCAAAGGATATCATCGTCCCGGTCGTCTCAAAAAGGCAGGGACTTGCAGCTCAGGAAAAAAACGGCATTTTATCGAATTTAGCCAGTCATCGATTGAAAGTGCCATGGAGGGTGGAAGATCATGACAAAAAAAACACAGGGGAATTATTCCCCGGAAAGCGTGCGATCGATGCACGCTTTCCTCCCGATACTGCCTTTCGTCATCCTGTCCCTGTTGTTCGAAATGGCACCGGCAAAGAATCCGGTCGCGTCCGGCATCTCTGCTCAGATTGCAGAAAGCAGTGTACCGTGGTCCGTCCATTCTGAACGGACTGATCCGTGGTATCGGAACGCCGCAGCGGAGCAGCAAAATTTTTACGACTATCTGATCATCGTCAAAGACGACAAGATGAGCAATGCCGTTCAATCCTTGAAAGCGTGGAAAGAAAAGATCGGTTACAGCGTCAAAGTGGCGAAATTCGATTCGATCTATCATGCAGTCAGCGGGCGAGACAATGCGGAGCGCATCTGGAATTTTCTCTCTGGCAATTACGAAGCCTGGCGCACCAACTATGTTCTGCTCGTAGGCGATATCGACGAGCTGCCTGTCCGCCTGCTTTATCCTGCGGATAAAGAAAATCCCTACGCCTCCGATTTCTATTATGCCATTCTGCAGACCAACTGGGATGTCGATAACGATAACCGTTGGGGCGAATTTAAGGATGACAGCTTTTGGCCGGCCGCCGATCTGCTGGTCGGCCGCATTCCGGATAACGACGCCGCGGAAGTCAAAAAAATATGCGACAACATGGTCGCCTTTGAAAAAGACATCGGCGCCTGGAAAAAAAAGGCCATCCTGGCCATGGGCATCATGGGTTATGCGAAACTCGGCAGCAAGACCGATGGCGCGGTGACCGGGGAGTATATGCAGAACCACATATTCGATCAGCACGGTTGGACGTGCACGACGCTGTATGAAAAAGGCGGCATCGATCCATCGTCCTGCACGCCCGATAGATCCCTGTCAGAAGCAAATTTCCTTCTGGAAGTGGGTCCTCAGAACCACAGCATCATCAATCTCTTTGCTCATGGCAATCCCGATGGCATGGCGAGTTTAACCTGGACCAGCGATATCGACCAGGATAAAACCATAGACGTTTTGCTCGGAGAACAGGCCAATAATGAATTTTCCTCAGCGGAGAATATTGTTTCAGATTTTGTATCCGCCTTTGTTTTTCTCTGCGGTTGCTCGACGGCGCCTCCCCTGGGCGATGATCCACTTTTTGCCGATTCCCCCCTGCGATCCCTGTATCTCATCGACATTCCGAGAAATCACAACGCCAAAAGATACCTGCGCCACGGCGCCGTCGGCGTGATCGGCGCTTCGGCAGGAGGGGACTATGGACCTTACTGGACCAATCCTTCCGACAGCGGCACACAGTCCCTCAGTTATTATTTCTATGACAACCTCATCAACAAATCCAATAACGCCGGCGACGCTTTTTATGCCGCCATGCTCAAGTACGCCAGGGATATCAATTTGCGGCGGGGCATCATGGATCTCAATTTTTACGGTGATCCCTCCCTGTGCATCTCCGGTTATGAAGACCGGCCCGGCGGCACCGATATCGTCATCCATGACGGCTTGTATTACGATTATGCCGCTGATAATGCCGATAACGGCGACATGTATGTCGCCGTGCTGACCACGATTCCCAATGCGCAGTCCGGCATCAAAACCGGAGAAATCAAAGTCTATCAATCGACCGATCATGGACAGAGCTGGAAGCTGTGGAATACCATTTCGACCCGCCAGGGGATTTATTCACTCGATCTCATCGTCACAAAGTGGGGTTCGGGGGAAATGGTCGATAAGCGGGTGCTGGTCTTTTCTTCCCTGTTCGATGGCACGGTGCAAGTCCATCGGATCGAAATATCATCGGGGACGGCCAGCACGACGGTTATTGCCAGTGAGGGGACGAATAATTGGGTGTGGGGCATAAAAGCCGCTCGCGACCCTCATGCCGATTTTTCCAACCTTTACCTGACCTATTGCGCGCAAAATCAAGTGGTCTCTTCCGGCGTATTCACCACCAAAGTATGCCGCTCCCTCAACAACGGCAACAGCTGGCAGGATTGGGCCTCGTTTGCCGATTACCTCAATCCCTGTATCGAAGCCGGCGTGAGCAAGAATATCTATCTGGCGGCGACGAAAAACAATCAGAGCGAAGATGTTTGTGTAAAAAGAAGCAGCGATGCCGGTGTGACCTGGGGCGATTGGACCAATCTGTCGACGGGTGACGGAGCGCAATCACACGATGCTTGTCCCGTGGCGATTGCCGCCTCGACCGATGAAGCCATCCCGACTGTCTGGGTTGTTTATAATTATGAAAAATCCTCCGGCCAGTACAATGACGATATCCGCTACGCCTATAGCAAGGATGCGGGCAGCAGCTGGACGCTCGACCAGACGCTGGCCGGCAATGCCGGAAATGAATTCCGTTTCTCGGCGAAATCCTATCGCACCGATCCGAATCGCTGGATCAATATTGCCTATGTGGCCGGATCCACCAATCCGCAGATAACATGGCAGTGGACGAGCGGATCGGCGGCCTATCATTGGTCGACGCCGAGAATTGTCAATGATTTTTCGGCACATGGCCGGACTCCGCGTCTGGTCTATTCGCCAGGCGTCAACCAGAGCGGCAGCGGCGTGGTTTACGGCGGGTCGTCCTCCGCCAAAGTCTATTTCAGCGCCCCGTGGCTGAGTTCATCCCGGTTTTTCAGCGATATGAATCCCGGCGGCCAGGTCTCGCTTCACCCGGTCGGGCAGAAGGGACAGGTGGAGATCGATGTAAATATTCCTGAAAGGGACCGGGTTCTGATTCTGATTCACGATGCGCTGGGAAAACTCGTCGCGACTCTGGCGAATGAAACGATGGATGCGGGCGGGCACAAATTGCACTGGCAGGGTCTGCGCAGCAATGGAGATCCCGTTGCCAACGGCAGCTACTTGTGCACCGTGCAAACATCGAAATCTTTTAGCAGCAAACCGTTCACCTGGCAGCAGCAGAAGACCATGCAAAAATCCGCAGTGCCAAGTGGTGGCGCCTGGATCGAAACGGGCGATTTGGAGCGAGCCTTTCTGGTCTCCCGAATCATTCAATCGACAGACCAAAAGCTCTATGCCAGTGCCATCACCAGCGTCGACATGAATCGAAACGAGGGCATGGTTTTTCGCTCCTTGAACAAAGGAACAAGCTGGGAAAAAACCGGCAAGCTCGAAGCGTGCTGGGCGTTGAGCACGATTCTGCAAACTTCCAGGGGGGCGCTCCTGGCCGGCGGTCTCATGCGGCCGGACAGCCAAACCGTGAATGGCGTCATCTATCGTTCAGAAAATGGCGGCGACTCATGGGCACCGGTGCTCCTGTTTCCCAATGGAAATGTCTATGAAATCATCCAGGCAGGCGCCGGAGTCTTGTACGCCGCAACAGGCTGGAATGGTTTTATCTTCAAATCCGAAAACGACGGCAAAGAGTGGAGACCCGTCATCGAATTCGGCCCCGGCGTTCACATCTATACGATGCTCAGGACGGCGCACGAGATGCTGTTTGCCGCCGGCGAAAAACCCGATGCCACCGGCTTTATGATGAAATCGCCGGACGAGCTGCACTGGATGCCCCTGGAAGCGGTGAATGAGGCATCGGCAATTTATGATATGGTACAGGTTTCGGACAAACTGGTTGCCGCGGGCAGGGGCAGAGAGCGGGCATGGGTTAAGCAATCCGATGCGGAAGGCGTGGTCTGGTCCACGACGGGCGATCTCACGCGGATGAATATCAAGGCTGTTCACTGCCTCATCCCAACTTTGCGTGATGAAATTTTTGCCGGGACAGAAGTTTTCTCCGGACCATCCAAAACAAATGTCCTGATCTTGCCAGCGCCAGATCAAAATTGGCAGATTTTTGCCGGAGATATCGATCTGGCCAATGCAGTCCATTCGATTTTATTGACGCCGGAAAATATCTATGCCGCGACAGGCGAGATCTATGGCAATATTTATCGCTGCTCGCCAACCGTAGGATTTGCCGTCGATGAGAATAGGGACACCTCGCTGCCGGCACGAATGGAGTTGGCGCAGAATTTCCCCAATCCTTTCAATGCGGCGACAACCATCGGCTACTCGTTATCCAGGCGTGAAAAGGTCCGATTGGTGATCTATACGCTTCCGGGTCAGCAGGTTGCCGTACTGATCGATGAGGATCGTCCCGCAGGCCATTATCAGATCACCTGGCGGGGCTGTGATGCGGCGGGGAGGATTCTGCCTTCCGGCGTCTACCTCTGCCGTATGGAGGCGGGCGAATACACGGCGGTGAAAAAAATGCTTTTCCTGAAGTAGCATGTGGGGTGGTTGGCGACCGCCATTGCATTGAAGTTTTTATGAATTCCTGAAGCACTTCATCTCCGGTAAAGTCGTGGCGCTGAGCGGTAGCTTCGCAGGGGGTGTGTCTGCTCACGTGCCTGGTTCCGCCCGGGCGTAGTGAGGGTGCAGTGAGGGCGCGGTCACTCGATGTCCAACGCTGCAATTCCGCCTGAATGCAGTGAGTATGCTGCTTGACCAGGAAGCCAGAGAAGGGAAATTTGATTTTTTTAAGGCAAAGAGTGCATGGCAGTGAGTGTCCGTATATTGTTGACCTATCTATCGCATTATGAAAAAGCAACTATACTCTTGCGCTACGTTGGATTTTTATCTATATTGCTGTATTGACAGAAACCGTATAATCATTTGATGGCGTGGACGCTTCGCGCTGCGCCATCGGGCCGGCGGATTTTCATTCGCTTTCTGTCCGGCGCTGCGCGCCGTCCATCAAGCGGCTGCAGCTGACAGGCTGGAGCACGAGCACGCTCGCGCTCCAGCCCGGAGCTGATCCGCCAGCCCGTTTCGCCCTCACTGCGATTCGGCAGCAATGCTGTCGAGCACGCAATCAGATGACGCATTCTACGCAACAGCGAGGAGACAAAGTGAACACGCTCGATAAAGACTACGCAGCGGGGCTCCTGGACAGTGGTCATCCCCCTTGCCTTTCGCTCTACCAGCCGACTCATCGGTGCCATCCGGACAATCAGCAAGATCCGATCCGGTTCGCGAACCTTGTGAAGGCGTTGGAGGAGTCGCTCCTGCAACAATATCAGAAAGACGAAATCCGGCCGTTGCTGGAACCGTTCCTGGCATTGGCGGACGACCGCGACTTCTGGAACCACACCCTTGACGGGTTGGCCGTACTGAGCGCGAAAGGCCTTTTTCGAGTCTACAGCCTCCAACGGCCGGTCGCCGAATTGGCGGTTGTGGCGGATAGCTTCCACACCAAACCCCTGATACGCATTCTTCAGTCAGCCGACCGTTATCACGTTCTCGGCTTGAACCGGCAGGCGATCAAGCTTTTCGAGGGCAATCGTGATACTTTGGACGAGATCGAACCGGCCCCCGGTATCCCGCGGACGCTAACCCAGGCGCTGGGAGAAGAATTGACCGAGCCACACCAGACCGTCGCCTCCTATGGCGGCGTAGGTGGCGGGCAGGCGCCCATGCACCACGGCCACGGCGGGAAAGAGTCTGAGATAGACATCGATGCGGAACGTTTTTTCCGCGCCGTTGACCGTACGATCCTGGAGCACCACTCTCAGCCATCGGGCCTGCCGCTGATCCTCGCGGCACTGCCGGAGCATCACTATCTGTTTCACGACATCAGCCGCAATCCGTTCTTGCTACCGGAAAGCATCGATATCCACCCGGATGCCCTCTCGTCGATCGATGAACTCCGCAAACGCGTCTGGCAGCTTCTCGAGCCTCGCTATCTGGCGCGCCTGGCCGTACTGGTCGAGGCGTTCGGCAACGCCAGGTCCAAGGGGCTTGGTGACGACGAACTCGCCCAGGTCGCCAAGGCGGTCGTTGGCGGGCGGGTCGCCACACTGCTGATCGAAGCCCGCCGCGAAGTTCCTGGCCGAATCAATGCCGCGACCGGCGACATCGAATTTGACGACCTGGCACACCCGGAGGTTGATGATGTGCTCGACGACCTGGGGGCGTTGGCCCTGAAGATGGGCGGACAAGTTGTCGTCGTGCCCACCGAACGGATGCCGACGCAGACGGGATTAGCTGCGATCTACCGTTATTGAGGCTGGCGTTACGATGACCAAGAAGGAATGGGGCAGGAGGACATGCAGAAGTGTCTCCGGTGTATTCTCGCCGAGCGCCCCGCTGCCCAATGATGGCTATGGGAATGGATACAGAAGAAAACCAACAGATTCTCATACAACTCACCACGGACAGCAACATCAAAGGCGATGATGCATTGGCTCAACAGGCAGAAGCCGTCGTGAGGAACACCTTGGAGCGCTTCAGCGAGGAAATCACCCGGGTGTCAATCCACCTAAGCGATGAGAACAGCAATAAAATATTCGGCGCCGAGGAATAACGCTGCCTGCTGGAGGCCCGTCTCGATGGTCTTCAGCCGGTCTCGGTGAACCATCAGGCGGCAACCATGGATTCCTATCAATTCCTTGTATATTCCTTCATCATCGCGCGGCCCGGTTCCTGCTGGTTGCGAATACTATAATCATGCACTGGGAGTCTATCGGAATTGACGTTTTGCGAAATTATAATTTATTGATTAATATATACTTATAAATTTGGCCCTAAAAGTAGCGTTGCAATAATATCAAGTAGTTATAATATAAATCCGACAGGCTCCTAGCCTGTTCTATTCATAAACCGCC
>DCUM01000047.1:0-21621 GCA_002327255.1 bacterium UBA2214
ATTTTTAATTTTTGATCTTTTCGCCGAAGAGCGAATCTGCTGCCGGCGTGATCTCTGCGCCTTTGCGGTTTCTGAATTGTTCAGATTAGAACGGGCGGGATTCCGGGAATTCTGTCTTCGACTTTTCGGATGGGGCTACAGACCGGCATTTTTTTATTTTTAACCAACGCCACGTCCACATTGGTCGATAATACACAGGAAGACTTGTGGGTCGTGGATAACAAAACCACGACTGGTCATCCGCCAGGATTTTTATTGCGACACAAAAAAAATGAAGTAAAGAAATTAACTGCCGATGGCTCATTGATCGGCATTTTCCCCGCCAGTTATTCCAATTTTGGCGAAAAGAAAATCCAACTCGAACCAGGCGATAAAATATTTCTCTACACCGACGCCATCATCGAAGCATTCAACAAAAAGGGAGAGATGCTCGATCTGAAATATTTACAAGTCATGTTGCAGGAACATATCCATTTGCCGATTGACCAATTGCTCGAGGAAGCTTATCAGCATGGTCTGGAATTCAGCGGCGAACCGAGCTATGACGATGATGCGACGCTGGTGGGATTTGAAGTGCTGGAATGATCATAGCCTCCTATACAACTGACTTGACCGCGTCTGCATTTCACTAATTTCTGCGCAAGTTGATCCCGCCGCGATATGGCAAATGTGCCTGATATTTCCTTTTTTGTCGGCCCATTTACCGGCAGGTTAGACGCGAGGAGGAGGATGGATATGGCCAGCCGCTCTGAAAATGGGGACCAGGGAAAATTTTCCTAAACGAAAATAACTGCCATAAAAAGTATGGCCCAGTTAAATATTCCGTACTGTGAACAATAAAAAACCCTGACCAACTGCTGTTGGCCAGGGTTTTTTATTAAATTATGACAACACAAGATGATTGAATTTTAGACTGGTGCTGACCATTCCGACGAGTTCGAGCTCATTTACGCAGAACGATTTCAGCCGAAACATGGATTTTGGCGTCCGGGCATTCGCACCGCCATAGACAAGTATTTAAAGTGTGGTGATTTGCGGCAGGGATTTGCGCCGCTGCGTTGTCCGGATTGTGGCGAAGAGATGAAGATCATTCGTTTTATCGAGAAATGTCAGCCGGAGGTGGTTGAGAAAATATTGCAGCACTGCGGATGGTGGAGAGATACGACGCCGCGTTTCGCTGCCGGGATGTCGGGTGTTTTACGGGGATTATGGCCTGGGTGGGGATTCCCGGTCTGCAGAGAATCCCGGCCGTCTCCTTCACGCCTGCTGAAATCGCAATTCTCGTGCCAGGTGACGGACTGAAGGAAATACGCCTGTTTTAGTAATTGTGTTATCTTGACAGCTCTGCTTTGGGGGTGCTGATGAACAAGATGTCCCCTTTTAGTGACAGGGTGTCCCTGATTGATGACGGCTCCAGGTCGCCCATGACGGGCTTTCAGGCAGGGGTTGTGGCGCCGGCCAGCGCGCTGCGGTAGGTGGTGATGGCACGGATTCTCGCCGCGGCGTGGAAGACCATCGGCGCGGGATATCTCGGGGTCCCGAGCTCCGGAACCCAGCGCCGGATATAGTGCTGCTGCGGGTCGAATTTCTGCTGCTGCAGCTCGGGATTGAAGACGCGGAAATAGGGGGCGGCATCACAGCCGCAGCCGGCTGCCCACTGCCAGTTGCCGTTGTTGGAGGCCAGGTCATAATCCAGCAATTTCTCGGCAAAATAGCGCTCACCCCACAGCCAGGGCAGGAGCAGGTGTTTGCACAAAAAGCCGGCGGTGATCATGCGTACACGGTTGTGCATGAAGCCGGTCTGGTTGAGTTCGCGCATGCCCGCATCGACCATGGGATAGCCGGTTTGACCATCGCACCATCTCGCCAGGTCCGACTCATTTTCGCGCCAGGGAATGGCGGCATAAGCCTTCTTGAAGGGCTGATCCACGACCTGGGGAAAATGGAAAAGAATTTGCGAAAAAAACTCACGCCAGACCAGTTCCTGCAGCCAGGTCTGGTTCCATTCCCGCGCCTGCCGCACCAGTGCGCGAATGCTGACCGTGCCGAAACGCAGATGCGCGCTCATCCGTGAGGTGCCGGAGAGGGCGGGATAATCGCGGTGGAGATGATAATCGCGCAAAAGGGTTTCATCAAGCCGGGGCTCTGCAAAAGCACCGGGCAATTCTGCAAATCCGATGCCGGAGAGCGCTGGAAAGTCGGGAGGATGGAAGGATGCCATCCGCTCCAGGTGCCTCTCGCAGTCATAGGGCGCCAGATCATTCGGCGTCAGGCGGCTCAGCCATTTGTTCTTGTAGGGCGTATAAACCGTATAGGGTCCTCCCGCCTCCCTGGCGACTTCCTCGCGATCGAAAATGAGGTGGTCTTTATGGGTGTGAAATGGAATACCGCGAGAGCGCAGCAGTTCGCCGATCTCCTGATCTCGTTTTAACGCGTAGGGCTCGTAATCGCGATTGGCATGAACCTCTATGACGGTATGCTCCTCGAGCACCTCCTGCCAGACTTGCAGCGGGCGGCCCTGCCTGATCACGATGCCGGAATGGGTTCGCCGCAGCGTCTGATCCAAGCCTTTGAGGGCGGCATGAATGAAGGCGACGCGACGATCCGCGCGGTTCGACAAGGGTTCGAGAATATCCGCATCGAAAATAAAAAGCGGCAGCACCGGGACGCCGCCTTGCAGGGCGTGATGGAGAGCAGCGTTATCGTTCAGGCGCAGATCGCGGCGGAACCAGAAGATCGTCACGGCGTTATCGTTCATGAAAGGCCTCATGCTATGGTGTCGGTATAATATAACGCCGCCGCCGGCCACAAGCAACAGGAATCATGCCGCAAAAAAATGTTTTGCTATCGATTCGCCAAGTTCCAATTTTACAAGATTGATGCCCTAACCGCCGGGAACGCAAAGGGTGCAGCTGATCTGCCAGCCGTCAAGCCGCCCAAAAAATGCTGTTTGAATCGGCGTTCAATAATTGTATATTCACTAATATAAAAATTTCCAACCTGGATGATTCGCTGAGGATTCATCGACCATCCGTTCGTCGATGAGGCATCACCTCGCGTTCAGCATGACCTGCCCGGCTTTCGTCTTTGTATGGTTGATCCTCCAGGTAGTTGGTGAACCGCCACCCTGCAAGTGAGATGATTCATGCGCTGTCTGTTATCTCTTTTCTATCTTTTATATTTAATACTATTCTCTGCACCTGCGTCCGCCAAATCACGTCCCGATGCCGCTGCGCCCCCGCAGAGCCGTCACCGGGCCATCGCCAATGTCGTTGTCCTGGCCATCACAGCGTATCAACCCGCCGCGCCCTCCCTGCAGCGTTCGGGACTGACCGCCCTCGATGCACAGCTGGCGGCTCTGCAGGTATATGAACTGGAACAGGCTTTCCCGGCTCGCAGCCATCGCCTGCAAAAATCGCACGCCCGGGAAAACCTGGAAAACATCTTTTACGCGCACTATCGCGGTGGCCGGCCGCCCGAAGAAGTGGCCGCGGAACTGGCGCAAAATCCGGCCGTCGAATTCGCCGAAGCGAAATATTACGCCCGCCTCGACGCCCAGCCCAACGACCCGCTGTTCTCGCAACAGTACGCCCTGCGCAAGACCTTTTTGCCGCAGGCCTGGGAACGCTGCAAGGGCGAACAGGGCTCCGTGGTCATCGCCATCATCGACGGCGGCACCGACATCAACCATCCCGATCTTCAGGCCAATCTCTGGCACAATCCCGATGAAATCGCCAATAATGGCATCGATGACGATCACAATGGCCTGGTGGATGACATCCACGGCTGGAATTACGCCAACAACAGCAACAATCCCGCTTCGTTGTTCTATGGCACCTATTTCAGTCCGCATGGAACCCACACAGCGGGGATCGCCTGCGCGGTGACCAACAACGGCCTCGGCATCGCCGGGGCGAGCTGGAATGCGCGGGTGATGGCGGTGAACGTCGGCTCCCAAACCGACGACAGGGAAATTAACAGCCTCTTCGCAGACCGCGCCATGGTGTATGCAGTCGATCAGGGCGCGGACATCATCAGCTGCAGCTTTAGCGGTTCCTTCTCCAATGCCAGCAAACGTGTGGTCAATTATGCGCTGCAACGGGGCGTCGCCGTCATCGCCGCCGCCGGGAATGGCCCGGGAAATGCCGATGACAATTTTCCCGCCGCGTATCGGGGCGTGATCTCGGTGGCCAACACCGACAGCACCGATGTAAAATACTATGGCTCCAACTATGGCATCAGCGTCGACGTCACCGCCCCCGGCGTCGCCATTCTCAGCACCGTCGAAAACGGCCGCTACGAAGCCGCCGGCTGGAACGGCACCTCGATGTCCACGCCCCTGGTAGCGGGCATCGCCGCGCTGGTCAAGACCTGTCACCCGGAGTGGAACGGGGTGCAAGCCGCCGAACAGGTGCGCGTCACCGCCGACAACATCGACCTCCTTAACCGCAATTATATCGGCCAGCTCGGGCGCGGCCGCGTCAATGCCTGGCGCGCCCTGAGCGAATCATCCCCCTCCATTCGCATCAAAGAGTTTGCCTGCCAGGATGAAAACAACGACGGCATCATCCAGGCGGGGGAAAAAATCAAACTCTCGATCACGCTGACCAACCATCTCGCNNCGCCTCCGCTTCCCTGGCCGCGCTGGCGGCGAACCAGACGATCACCCTGGAAAACGTCTTTGAATTTCAAGTCAGGGCCAGCGCGCCCAAGGGCGCCTCGCTGCCCTTCACCCTGACCATCAGCAGCGGCGCCTACCAGGACAGCGATTATTTCGATATCAGCGTGCATCCGCAATTTGTCAATCTCGACATCAATCGTCTGCACACCACCATTCCCAACAACGGCCGTATCGGCTATTGGGATGTCGATGCGGCAAATGCCGGCATCGGTTTTCTCTATGACAACGGACCGTCGCTGCTCTTCGAAGGCGCCCTGATCATGGGCAGCAGTCCCGCGACCATCATCAATTCAGCCCGCAGCCTGAGACGCTGGGATAATACCTTTATCCACGATGCTGACCTGGTGGCGACCCCAGACGGCGATGTGCGGCTCTTCACCCCCGGCACCCGCGCCGATCAGGAGAGCTTTGTCCGTTTCGATGACAGCGGCAGCGGCGCCACCCCCACCCTGCGCATCACCCAGGAGACTTTTGCGCGCAGCGAATCCCCTTTTGAAAACATCGTGCTGCTGCGCTATCAGATTGAGAATCTGACGCAGACCGGGAAAGACAATTTTCATTTCGGACTCTTTTTCGACTGGGATATCGATGATATGCACTTTGACACCAACATGGCCGGATTCGACGCCAGCCGCAACCTCGGCTATGCCCATGACGGCGGCAATGGACCCGACACTTATGTGGGCGTCCGCGTCTTGAGCGGCCTTCCCGTCTCTTACCGCGCCATCTGGAACGACGAAGCCGTTCCCCAGAACACCACCTGGGGCCTGTATGACGGCTTCAGCGATGCGGAGAAATGGGAGGCCATCAGCGGCGGGCAGGCCTATCCTGGCGCCGGGCCCGGCGACATCTCCAACGTCATCGCCGCCGGCCCCATGACCATCCCGGCCGGCAACTTTGTCGAGGTAGTCTTTGCGCTCCTCGCGGCCGATGATCTCGCCGCGCTGCAAACCGCCGCAGATCATGCCGAGCTGTTGCGGCAGCAGATTTTTGTCAGCGTTGTTGCGGATGCGGCGCCACAGCAACCCAACACGTTCTGGCTGGGACAGAACTATCCCAACCCGTTCAATGCCGGCACGACCATCCCCTTTCGGGTGCAACACGAATCGGACGTGCAATTGCGCCTCCATGACCTCCAGGGGCGGATCATCCGCCGGCTCGTTACCGCCAGGCTCAAACCCGGCGCCCATGCCGCCCATTGGGATGGCACAGACGATGACGGGCGCATGCTCAGCAGCGGGAGTTATTTCTATCAACTGCAAGCGGAAGGGGCGACGCTGGTGCGGCGCCTGGTCATTTTGAAATGAGAAAAGATTTTGTCCTGAACAATGCAGCACGGCGCACGTGAACGCCTGCGCATTGTGCGGTCAAACAGGCAACACGGCCGTTTTCGCACCTTCCTGAATCGCGGCGAAGACGGTCCGCGCGAAACCTCCGTTTTGTTGTCGCGTATACACCAGCAAACCCGCCGTCGCGACCACAACAGAGAAAAAGGACCTGCGTTTATGTCTCATCGAAAAAACGATTTCATTCTGATCATTGCCGCGTTTGCCGGCCTCTTCCTCTTTTTCAATTTGATCGGAGAGGTGCATCCATTCCGGGCAATTCGATTCGAAGTGGACCGGCATGAGGCCATTGGTATCGCCGGTGACTATCTCCGCAACAGAGGCTATGATCTGGGCGGCTATCGCGTCTCCGCCAACACCGAGGGTCCGCTTGATGCCTTTCATTATGTCCAAAGCCGGGTGGGGCTGGACAGCACCGTCGCGCTGGTTCGCTCTGCCGGCAACGATTACCTCTCCTACTATTGGCATGTATTCTGGTTTAAAAATCTCCCCAGGAGCGCTCAGCAGGAATCCTACGGCGCTCACATTTCCCCGGATGGCCGGGTTCTGCAATTCCGCCATACCATCCCGCAGGAGAGTTCCATGCCCGAGGGTCACAGCGGACATTTGCGTCAGGAGCAGGCGCTGCAACTGGTGACGGAATTTTTACAGGATCAGGGCATCGATTTGCCCGCTTATCTCAAGGAAGAATTCTCCAGCCAGGAAAAACCGCAGCGTACCGATCACCGCTTTCACTGGAGCCGGGCGCATGCTTACCTGCCCGGCAAAATCACATTGAGCGTGCGCGTGCAGGGCGACGAGATTTGCGAATTCGCCCAGAGATTCGAAATTCCCCAGGAAGCGGCGCTGCGAATGAAACAGAAACAGGGTAATTTCTTCTTCGTCCTCACCGGCTCTCTGGTGCTCTATTTCGTGCTCTCCATCGTGCCGCTGGCCCTGTTTCTGAAAAAATACCACGAAGGCGAAGTGGGCATCCGCACCGCACAGGCCATCTTCGTCATCCTCTGGTCCGTCCTGATGCTGCGCGCGGTTCTCGCCTTCCCGGTGCAGGGCGTGGGATGGGCCCTGGGGGAACTGAGCTATGACTATGTCAGTGTGGTGAAATTGATCTTTTCCGCTTTCATCATCTATCCCTTCATGGCCACCACGGCATTCACATCCTGGAGCGTTGGTGAATCGATGCTGCGCGGCGCCTATGCGGACAAGTTGCAAACCCTCGATGCGCTGATCAACCGCCGCTTCGGCACCCTGAAATTCGCGCAATCCGCCTTGCGCGGCTATGGCTTCGGGGCGGTGAGCATGGGTTTGACCGCGGCGATCGCTTTTTTCGGACTCCAGTTCAGCGGCGGATTCACCATGGTGACGGGTTTCGACGCCGTCATCACCAATTATCTCCCCTTTCTGGTACCCGTTCTGCTCGCCCTGGGAAGCGCCGTGACCTCGGAAATTCTCATCCGTTTGTTCGCCAACGCCTATTTCCTCAAATTGGTGAAACGCCGCTGGCTGGCGGCGATCCTCTCTTCGATGGTATTTGCCCTCATCGCCTTTCCGATCTGGGACCTGCTGCTCTCCCTGGAACCCATCGCGCTGCTATTTTTCATCAGCTTTATGAATGGCTTGCTCTTCTCGTTCATCTTCTGGCGCTACGATCTGCTCACGGCCATGTTTGCCAATTACACCCTGGTCGGGTCTTTTGCGGTACTGGTTCTCATCAGCAATCCCGCCGACGCTTTGCAGAAAAGCGGCTGGCTGGCCATACTGCTGCTGATGATGCCCATCATCGTGATTGTTCGCGGCTATAGCAAACGCGAGCCTTTTTCCTATGAGCCGGATACGACACCCGCCCACATTCGCCGCATCACCGAGCGGGAACGCATGGCCAAAGAACTGGAGATCGCACGCCAGGTGCAGATCCATCTGCTGCCCAAGACCAGTCCCAATCTTCAGGGTTGCGATATTGCCGGTCTCTGTATTCCCGCCAAAGAGGTGGGCGGCGATTATTACGATTTCATCCATCTGGACGACAGTAAACTGGGGATCGCCATCGGCGATGTCTCGGGCAAAGGGGTACCCGCCGCCATCTATATGACGCTCACCAAAGGCGTCTTCCAGTCCAATGCCGAATCCAACATATCGCCCAGGACAGTGTTGACCAAGGTGAACAGTCTGCTCTATCGCACCATCGAGCGCGGATTGTTCGTCTCCATGTTTTATGCCATCCTCGATATGAAGAAGCGGCGCATGACCTATGCGCGCGCCGGCCACAATCCAGCCATCTACTTCAGCCGCAGCGGCGACCGTTTTTCGCTGCTGGAATCTTCAGGCCTGGCGCTGGGACTGGAAAAAGGGACGGTCTTCAATCAGGTCATCACCGAACAGGAAATCATGCTGCAATCCGGCGATTTGCTGGTATTCTATACAGATGGATACACCGAAGCGATGAACAAAATGCATCATGAATTCAGCGAAGAACGGCTGTTACAGGTTATCGATCACAACAAGGATAAATCAGCGCAGGAAATCATCACAGCGGTATACCGGAAGGTACGCTCCTTCGTCCAGGACTATCCACAGCATGACGACATGACCATTGTTGTGGCAAAAATTGTTCAGTAGAAATCATCACGTCCCGCTTCTGTCAGGAGGTGTCCATGACCCATTATAGGCAACCCGGATGCATTCATTGCCTGCTGTTTCTCTTCATAACCACCCTCGTATTTTTTGTGCAGCCCGCCGCCACGGCACCCGCGCGCAGCCCCCGCATTGCCAATTATGAGATCGACGTGCGGCTCGATACGGATCGGCGTATCCTCAAGGGCAGACAGATACTCAGCTGGCGCAACACATCGTCACAGCCGGTTCATGAACTCCAGTTTCATCTCTATTTGAACGCCTTTCGCAACTCGGAATCCACCTTCATGCGCGGGTTGAGCGAGGCGAGACGCCGTAAAATTCGCGAGGAGAAAAATTGGGGGTTCATTCACATTGACAAAATCAGCGATGCCACAGGCATGGATATCACCGATCGGCTCGAATTCATTCAACCCGACGACGATAACACAGAGGATAAAACCGTGGTGCGCCTGCCCCTCCTGTATCCGGTACCCGCCTACGGCCGGACGCGGCTCTTCGTCACCTTTACCGCCAAACTGCCCGAACCTCCCATCGCGCGAACCGGCGCACAAAAAGAATACTTCCTGGTGGGACAATGGTTCCCCAAGATCGGCGTCCTCGAGAACGGCGTCTGGAATTGCCATCAATTTCATCCCCATTCCGAGTTTTTTTCCGATTTCGGCGTCTATAACGTCCGCATGACGCTGCCCTCGAACTATACCGTCGGCGCTACCGGCCTGGAAGCGGAAAAGATCGAAAACTCCGATCATACCACCACCCATGTCTACGTGGCTGAAGATGTGCATGATTTCGCCTGGAGCGCCAGCACGGATTTTATCGAAATCACCGGCAACTGCGAGGATGTCGCTATCCGCATTCTCATGCAAAAGGATCATGCCGATCAGGGGAAACGTCATCTCGATGCGGCTAAAACGGCCATCGCCTTTTTCCAGAACGAATATGGCGATTATCCCTTTCCAAACCTGACCGTCGTCGACCCGCGGCGCGGCGCGCGACAAACCGGCGGTATGGAATATCCAACCCTGATCACAGGACAAACCCTGTACGGCCTGCCGGCCGGCATTCGCCTGCCCGAGTTGATTCTGTTTCACGAATTTGGACATAACTACTGGTACCATCTCGTCGCCTCCAATGAATTCGAGGAGGCCTGGCTCGATGAGGGCATCAACACCTACAGTGAACTCCGCATCCTCCAGGACACCTATCCGGGCCAGGGCGATCTCGTCGATTTCATGGGCATCAAAATCGACAATCTGCAGGTACATCGTTCCAATTACAGGAATACACCGGACATCGATATTGTGGCACAACCCGCCTGGAAATACTATTCCGCCAGGAGCTATCAGAGCATGAGCTACTCCAAACCGGGATTGGCGCTGATCACCCTGGAAAACTTTCTCGGCCGTCCTGTGATGCAACAGATCATGCGTACCTATTTCGAACGCTGGAAATTCAAACATCCGCGCAGCAAAGATTTTATCGCCATCGCAGAGCAAGTCTCCGGGCAGGATCTGGACTGGTTCTTCAACCAGGTTCTGCACAGCACGGCTACGCTGGACTATGCCATTGATGAGATCAAATGTGAGACCCTAAAAGCGGGACAGGGGTACGGATTCTCCCACGATCTCGATGGCAGCAAAATCAATTCGGCATACACCGGCAGGGAACAAACTGCGGCCGACTCTTTGCCAGTCGCAGAAAAGAGCCTCTATTCCTCCACCATATCCGTGCGCAGACTGGGAGATTTTATTTTTCCTGTTGATGTCGAGATCGTCTTTGCCGGCGGAGACACCGTGCATGAGAAATGGAGCGGCAGATCGAGCTGGATCAAATTCAATTATATTCGCCCGGAGCCTGTGGTCTCGGCCACTGTCGATCCCCATGGCAAGATTCCATTGGATGTGCAATGGAGCAATAACAGCCGCACGGTGGATATGCAGCGCCTGGGCATGAATAAATGGAGCACCAGACTGCTTTTCTGGACGCAATTTTTAATGGATATGCCGCAGATTGTAAACCTGATGACCGCTCTCCATGCAATCAAATGAACTCTGGCAGAGGAGCCCTGAAAAATGATCTTTCACGTTCTGCAAGCTGGTTTGGCCCGCGTTTGGGCATTGAAAAAAATATGGCTGCTTTACTATTTGACCCATCTCGTGCTGGCGGGACTGGCGGTCTTTCCGGCACGGCGGATCATGCTCCACTATGCCGGTTACAGTCATATGGGTGGCAACCTGGCACAGGGCATGGACTTTGGGCTGCTGCTCGAATTTTTTCACTATCGCGGCGATGCGCTCAGTCCCGTGCTCCTATTCGCCGCGCTGCTCTCGCTTCTCTTCTGGCTGATTCTGTTATTCTTCTCGGGCGGAACCCTGCGCCTGGTGATGGCCGGCAGCCGCTACAAGGCGCGTGATTTCTGGGGCTCCTGCGGCCGCTATTTTGGACGTTTTCTGCGCTACTTTTTGTGGACGCTGCCGGTTCTGGCACTGCTTTTAATGGCGCCCCAACTCCTCAATTTATTGAAAAAAATGATCTGGGGACCCGATCCGCGCGAGGCGGTCCTCTACTGGCTGGGATGGGCCAAGACCGGACTGCGTTTTCTGGCCATTCTCGTCTGGCAGCTGATTTTTGACTACGGCCGCATACGGATTGTGCACAGTAACGATCAAAAAATGAGCAATACGCTGTTGCGCACATTGCGCTTTGCCGGCAAGGAATTCGCCCTCGTCTTTTCCCTGACGATCCTGCTGGCTGCAGCCGGACTCCTGGTATTGCTGCTCTACAATCCCGCGGCCAATCTCCTCAATGCCCCGACTCCCCTGGCTTTGGCGCTGCTTTTCCTGTGGCAGCAGCTCTATATGGTTTTCCGCGCCGGTCTGCGCCTGATTACCCTCTCCAGCCAGGCGAGAATGTATCGCTATTTGCAGCTTGAATAAGACGCCCCCGCGGGGGCGAAATCTTTACAGCGATATCCATCAAACAACCGTTTGGCAGGCCGGCCCGGCTGACCGGCCTGCCATTCAGCATCGGCCATACACGCAGAGCCGTCATTCACGTCCTATCCTGCCGTTTCGATGTGTGAAAAAACGATCATCAGGGCGGAGAGCCACGGTCCGGGTCAGGAGACCACCCCGCAGAGCGTGCTCCTTCCCAACTTTGCTGCATACCTGTCTCCCGGGATGGTTGTACCACGCGCCATGGCAATTTTTCTCTTGGATTCCAAAACATTTTTTTGTTATATTTGCTTAAATTGAATTGGAACGGTTTAAAATTTTTTTAACCCGATCATTGGATAAACCAGCAACGGCGCGAAAGCCGCCGGATGGTATCCGCGTTCTCAATCACATGGGCAACGTGTACAGCTGCCTTTATGTTTTGGCTCCCGGCGGTACCGGCAATGACCGACACAGGGCAAATGATCCGGCAAACGGCCATCCTTTATCTGAANNGCGCCTCCGTGTCCTTTGTGCCCTGGTGTGCAAAAAATTTCTTCGCGTGAGCAAAAGTATCTTTATCTATCATGCTGTGAATGTTACCCGGTTACGGTTTGTATCAATAAACCCCATTCATCACCCGAACGAAAAGGAGTTGCGCATGTCGATCCTGCACAGTTGGGACTGGTTCATCATTTTCCTCTATTTCAGCATGATCCTCGGCCTGGCCTGGCATGTCATGCGGCGTCAACAAAAAACCTCTGACGGCTACTTTCTCGCCGGCCGTTCCCTCGGCTGGTTCATCGTCGGCGCCTCCATTTTTGCTTCCAACATCGGTTCCGAACACCTGGTCGGATTGGCCGGCTCCGGCGCCACCGACGGTGTGGCCATGGCACATTATGAACTCCATGCCTGGTGCCTGCTCGTCCTTGGCTGGGTCATGGTGCCCTTCTACATGCGCTCGCGCGTCTTCACCATGCCCGAATTTCTCGAACGCCGCTTCTCCCCGGCCGCTCGTACCTTTCTCTCCGTCATCTCGCTGGTGGCTTATGTTCTCACCAAAATCGCGGTCGGCATTTTCGCCGGTGGTGTGGTTTTCAGCGTGCTCCTGCCCGAATTGAACTGGTTCGGTCTCGACAGTTTCTGGATTGGTTCCATACTGGTCATTCTCATCACCGGTTTTTACACGATTCTCGGGGGCATGACCGCCGTCGCCTATACCGAAGCGATCCAGACCATCATCCTCATCGTCGGCTCCGCGCTGGTGACCTTCTTTGGCCTGCAGGCATTGGGCGGCTGGTCTGAACTGCGCGCCATCGCCGGTTCGGAGATGTTCAATCTCTGGAAGCCGCTGGTGCCGCACGGCGTCGAAAGCACCTGGGCGCCGGTGAACGAAGCCGGCCGCATGGCCTGGTACTTCAACAGCAACTACCCCTGGATCGGCATGCTCTTCTGCGCCCCCATTGTCGGTTTGTGGTACTGGTGCACCGACCAATACATCGTGCAGCGCGCCCTGAGCGCCCCCAACGAACAGCAAGCCCGGCGCGGCACCATCGCCGCCGCCTTTCTGAAACTGCTGCCGGTTTTTATCTTCATCATCCCCGGCATCATCTGCTTTGCCCTGGCCCAGAGCGGCCAGAACACCATCCTGCAGAAAGAACTCTTCGATGCCAGCGGACAACTGGTTCGCGACAACGCCCAGAAAGCCTTTCCGCTGATGGTCGCTCACATCCTGCCCGTAGGCGTGCGCGGCCTGGTGGTCGCCGGCCTCCTCGCCGCCCTGATGAGTTCACTGGCGGGCGCTTTCAACGCCTCCTCAACGCTCTTCACCATGGATTTCTACGCCAGGTTGCGGCCCAATGTCTCCCAGGAACGCCTGGTGTGGATCGGCCGCGTCGCCACCGCCATCATGGTGCTGATCGGTTTGTTGTGGATTCCCGTCATTCGCGGCGGCCGGGGTCTTTATGACTATCTCCAGGGCATTCAGGCCTATCTGGCGCCGCCCATCTTTGTCGTCTTTTTCCTCGGCGTCTTCAACAAACGCCTCAATGCCAAAGGCGCCATGGCCGCCCTGATCACCGGTTTTGTCATCGGCATGTTCCGCCTCGCCGTTGACACCCCCGTGAAGCTGATCCAGGGATTCTCTTACGCCCAGGGCTCCTTCCTGTGGATCGTCAACAGCATCTTTTTCCAGTATTTCAGCATCCTGATCACGATCATCTGCGTCATTGTCATGGTGGCGGTGAGCTATGCCACGGCAGAACCCAATTATGGCAAAATCAGCGGCTTGACTTACGGCACTACATCGGACGCCCATCGCAAGGCGACCCGCTCCAGTTGGAGTTGGGGCGATGCCGCCGCTTCGGTACTGGTGCTGGTGCTGATCCTGATGGCTTACTTTTACTTTGTCGGCTGATTTTTTGCCCGTGGAAACGACCATGAAAGATAATCAAAACTGCGTCATCGGCCTGGATTTCGGCACCGATTCGGTGCGCGCCCTGATCATCCACGCCGCAGACGGAGCGGAACTGGCGACCGACGTCGTCCATTACCCGCGCTGGAAGATGGGTAAATACTGCGATCCGGCCTCAAACCGCTTCCGTCAGCATCCGCTGGACTATATCGAAGGGATGGAGAGGGCCATCAAAAACGCCCTCTCCAGGGCGCCGGCCGGAACGGCAGCCAGGGTCAGGGGCATCGGCGTCGATACGACCGGTTCCACACCGGCGCCGGTCGATCAAAACGGCACGCCGCTGGCGCTGCTGCCCGAATTCGCGGAAAACCCCAACGCCATGTTCGTCCTCTGGAAAGACCACACGGCCATCCGCGAAGCGGAGGAAATCAACCGCCTGGCCAAATCCTGGGGCGGCGAAGATTATACCCGCTTTGAGGGCGGCGTCTACTCTTCCGAATGGTTCTGGTCCAAAATTCTCCATGTGCTCCGCGAAGACGAATCCCTGCGCCGCGCCGCCTTTTCCTGGGTCGAGCACTGCGACTGGATTCCGGCGCTGCTCACCGGCCACACCGATCCACGCACCATGACGCGCAGCCGCTGCGCCGCGGGGCACAAGGCCATGTGGCATGCGTCCTGGGATGGACTCCCGGGCGAAGCCTTTCTCACCCGGCTCGATCCCCTGCTCGCCGGTCTGCGCGAACGCCTCTATCGCCACACCCGCACCGGCGATCAACCCGCCGGCACCCTCGCCCCGGAGTGGGCGAAACGGCTCGGCTTGAACACCCAAGTGGTCGTCGCCGCCGGCGCCTTTGATGCCCATTTCGGCGCTGTCGGCGCTGAAATCGAACCCCATCTTCTCGTCAAGGTCATGGGGACTTCGACCTGCGATATGATCACCACAAAGCTGACGCCGCAGGGTGAACATCTGGTCAAAGGCATTTGCGGACAGGTGGACGGATCGATCCTGCCCGGACAACTCGGCCTCGAAGCGGGACAGTCGGGGTTTGGCGACATCTATGCGTGGTTTAAAAACGTCCTGATGTGGCCGATCGAGAACCTGCTCGACTCCGAATTGATCCTGGAGATCGAAAACAGCCAACTGCTCATCGAACAACTCGATACGCTGATCATCCCGGCGCTTTCGCAACAAGCGGCGGCGCTTCCGATCGACGAATCGGGTCTGCTGGCACTGGACTGGATGAATGGCCGGCGCACACCCGATGCCAACCAGGCCTTGAAGGGCGTTATCGCCGGCATCAGTCTGGGTTCCGATGCGCCGCGTCTCTTTCGCGCCCTGGTCGAAGCCACCGCCTTTGGCGCCAAGGCCACCGCCGATCGCTTCATCAGCGAAGGGGTGCCCATCCACGGCATCATCGCCATCGGCGGCATCCCTAAAAAATCGCCCTTCATCATGCAAGTCAGCGCCGATGTCCTCAACATGCCGATCAGGGTGGCTGCCTGCGAACAGGCCTGCGCCCTCGGATCCGCCATGGCGGCGGCAACCGCAGCCGGTCTGCATCCCGACCTGCCCGCCGCGCAAAAAGCCATGGGCCAGGGCTTCGATACCACCTATCATCCAAATCCGGACAACGCCACCAAATATCAACGCCTGTATGAGCGCTACCGCAAGCTGGGCCGCTTCGTCGAACGCGAATGGACGGAGTGAGCGATGGGCCGGTTCGATTCCCTCAAAGAGCAGGCCTATCAGGGCAACATGGATCTCTACCACCATGGACTGCTCCTGTTTACCTTCGGCAACGTCAGCGTCATCGACCGCCAGGCCGGCGTAGTGGCCATCAAACCCAGCGGGGTTCCCTACCCGTCCCTTCATCCGCAGGACATCGTGGTGCTGGATTTGCAGGGTCACATCGTGGAAGGCGTGCTCAAACCTTCCTCCGATACCCCCACGCATCTGGTGCTCTACCAACACTTCACCGGGATAGGCGCCGTGGCGCACACCCATTCACCGTACGCCACGGCCTGGGCGCAGGCCGGCCGCGCCATCCCCGTCCTCGGCACAACCCATGCCGATTATCTCCCCGTCCCCGTGCCCTGCACGGCATTCATGGAGGATGAGGCGATTCAAAAAGCGTACGAAATCGAAACCGGCCATCAAATAACCCGGACCTTTGCGACGCTCTCCGAGCAGGAAATCGAGATGGTCCTGGTGGCGGGCCATGGCCCCTTCACCTGGGGGAAAACGGTGGGAAGCGCCGTCCACAACAGCGTCCTTCTTGAAGAACTGGCCAAAATCGCCCTGTGGACGGCGCAAATCAATCCGGATGTCAAACCCCTGAAAAAAACATTGATTGAGAAGCATCACCGCCGCAAACACGGCCTGAATGCCTACTATGGACAAGCAGAAAGCTGAGCCTGATATGAAGAATGTGCCGCAAATTAAACCCGGCGTCATCGCGGTCAGCCGCGATTGCTTTCCCCTTGAATTATCGCGCACGCGGCGGCAGCGCGTGGTGGAAGCCTGTAAAAAGGCGCATCTCCCGGTCACCGAATTGCAGACCATCGTTGAAAATGATCGTCAGGCACTGCAGGCGCTGGAAGAAATCAGGCAAGAAGGCATTAATGCCCTGGTGATTTATCTCGGTAATTTTGGCCCGGAGGGCCCGGAGACCATTCTGGCGCAGAAATTCGACGGGCCGGTGATGTTCGCCGCGGCAGCGGAGGAAACCGCCTCAGACTTGATCAACGGGCGCGGTGATGCTTTCTGCGGCATGCTCAACGCCTCTTACAGCATCGGCCTGCGCGGCCTGCGGCCCCATATCCCGGAATATCCGGTCGGCACCGCAGAGGAAGTGGCCGCCATGATCGGGGATTTCATCCCGGTGGCCCGCATTCTCACGGGATTGCGCAATCTGAAAATATTTTCCTTCGGTCCGCGGCCGCAGGATTTCCTCGCCTGCAACGCGCCCATCAAGCCGCTCTTCGATCTCGGCATCGAGATCATGGAAAACAGCGAACTCGACCTCTACGACATCTGCCTGGCAGCCAAGGACGATCCCCTGCTGCCGCAGATCAGCCGCGCCATGGCGCAGGAGCTGGGCGCCGGCAACACCTATCCCGATCTCCTCGACAAGCTGGCCCAGTATGAAGTCGCGCTGCGCCGTTTTATGGAACAAAACCTCGGCGCCTGCAGCTACGGGATATTCGCCAACAAGTGCTGGCCCGCGTTCGAAAAATATTTCGGCCACGTGCCCTGCTTCATCAATGCGCGGCTCGCGGCGGAGGGCATCCCGGTCTCCTGCGAAGTCGACATCTATGGCGCGCTCAGCGAATATATCGCCGCCTGCGCCACCCTCCTGCCGCCGGCCATCCTCGACATCAACAACACGGTGCCCGTGGATCTGTACGAAGCCAACCGCAAGCTCATGGGCGATTATGCCCTGACGGATCTTTTTATGGGATTTCACTGCGGCAATACCTCATCGAGCTGCATGATAACGCCCAACATGAAGTATCAGCTCATCATGCACCGCCTGATGGAGCCTGGCAAGGAGCCCGACATCACCCGCGGCACCCTGGAAGGCCGGATCAAGGCGGGAGCGGTGACGCTCTTCAGGCTCCAGTCCACCGCGGAGGCGCAGCTCAAATCGTACATCGCCCAGGGTGAGGTACTGGACGTGGATCCCCAATCCTTCGGCAGCATCGGCGTCTTTGCCGTCAGGGAACTGGGGCGCTTCTACCGCCATGTGCTCATCGAAAAACGCTACCCGCACCACACCGCCGTCGCTTTCGCGCACGCCGGCAAGGCGCTCTTCGCCGCGGCGCGCATGCTCGGCGTTCCCGATATCTCATTCAATCTGCCCAAAGGCAACTACTATCCGACTGAAAACCCCTTTTAAAGCGATGAACCATGCTCCTCTTCTCATGAAATCCTCACGATAGCTAGCGAATCAAGGCTGTTTTTTGCACGCGTATTACGGCCCCGCTTTCCAGACGGATGAAATAGAGTCCGCTGGGCAGAGCGGCCGCATCAACGGAAACGGTGTGACGTCCCGCCGTGTGCCAACGGTCGCGCACAACCCGCACCTCCCGGCCCGCGGCATCAAAGAGCGACAGCCGCACCCGACCGGCACGATCGAGTTCATAGGGCACGGTCGTTTGCGCGTTGAAAGGATTCGGATAATTGGGATGCAAATGCAGGGTGACGGGCAGGACGGGTCCTGTTTCAGCGACCCCGGTCACCGCGTTGGCATACCCCGGGGTCGGTGTGCTCATCGCCCCCATCGTCTCCGCGCCGTCCGGCATCCTTCCCCAGGAGACATCGCTCTTTTGTGCCGGAAAAACCATCTCATCGACCAGGACGATGCCATCCGGGGCCGCCCGGGAGAGGCCGATCTCTTCGCCGTCGCCGCTCAATTTGAAATCGAGATGGAGGACGCCCTGGGAGGGGGTGCCGTCGGCCCACAGCAGTAAAAACCCGCCCGGCGCGATGGTGGTCAGATGCGGCGCCGTCGCGGGTATCTGCCATTTGTTCAGGCTGGAGAGATTGTCGCTGATGTACATCCCGCCGACATTTACGGGCTCGGGCGTGTCGTTGTAGAGTTCGATCCAGTCATCGTATTCGCCGTATTCATCGGCGCGGGTTTTGCTGTTCAAGGCCATGATCTCGTTGATGCGCAGGCCCTGGTAAACGACGGCTTCGTCCCGCTCGAAACGAGCGGTCAGGGTGGCATCCCCGGACAGCATCAGCCCGATCGAATCCAGGGAGGCTGTATAGGCCCCCTGCCAGCCCGCGAAACGGTACCCATGGCTTGCCCTGGCCTGCACCGCAAGGGATACCCCCTTGAACCAGATGCCCTGGAACTCGCCGCATGGCATGGGGATGCCGTTGACGACAATACAACCCGCTGCGGCGGGCTCGGTCTGCAGGGTCAGCGCGGCCGTTCCCTGCAAGGCGAATTTGCCGGCGATGTGCGCGCGGACGTGTTCGGGCCGTTTGGCGGCGAATTCGTTCATGACGTCGAGGTGATACGCCCAGCCGCCGTTGAAGGAAGTCGACTGCGGCCATTTTTCGATATGACGCGGTATCTCGGGTGCGATCTGATCCCTGAGACTGTCGATGATGGCAAGGACGCGCACAGGCGCAAAGGTGGTGTTCAGATGCCCGGCAAAGCGTTGGATGAATTCATCGCGGAAGGAACGATTCTGCAGCAGCGTGCGCAACAGAAAAGTCGACCAGCCCGGATTGGCATAATAGGTGGAGGTGACGGCGGTGGCATTTTCCAGGGTATTGCTGTCGTACTGGCCCTTGTTGTGGGCGCCGAAACCGAGATCGGTGTCGTAGAGAATCCAGCGCCATTTGTGACCATCACCCTGCTGGCGCCAGAATTCGATGTTGCCGCCCGGCCAATCGATGTTGGCGAAATAGATCTCGGCGATCTGATAATCGATATACTCGTTCATGTCCATTTGCGTGCACACCCAGGCATAATGGGCGGGTTGGGTAATATCCTGGGTCTCGAGATAGCGGATCATATTTTTATAATGCGTCGCAGAGCCTTGCTCGACGCTGGCGTTGTCGGCCAATATGTCGATCTGATCGGGATCGATGTTGTAATTGCCGGCGATATAGTGTTCATTGTGTTTTTCGCGCAGATCATGAATGCCCCAATACGCGCCATTGAGAAAAAGAATGGCGGGGCGGTAGGCGATCCAGTCGATGTCCATGCGGTTCTTCACCAGGGTATGCATCATGCCGTCGCGGAACATGGCGCGCCACCAATCCTGACCGCCGTTGCGCAGCAGCACATTGTTGTAGCGGGTCATGGGTTTGTCCGTAAACAGCCGGTAATTGATTTCGGTGAATCCGTATTCAGAGCGCGTATAAAAGGCCAGCGGTTTCTCCGGGTAGAGGCGCGTGCAGCCGCCGCCGATGCGCATGCCGGCATCGATTTTGAAACCCGGCCCGCCATCGGCTTCGTACAATTCAAAACTGACCGGCTTTTCCCAGGGTTGATTCCAGTTGCGCGGCTGGTTGGAGCAATAGCCCACAATGCCATTGGTGCCGATGACATAGATGCCGATTTTATCATCCCAGAGATTGGCCGGATTGGTGGCCACTGACACCACCGGCAGGGAGATGAATTCATCGATGAAATAGGTGTGGGTGGTGACGCGACTGTCGAGGTAGCCGGGCCGGCGTACGACCGCCCGCACCACGGTGGTGGCGGTGATGAAGAGGGGTGTCTGATACAGCGCCGCCTGTGCATCCGGGATGGAACCATCCAGGGTATAATGAAGGGTGCCGTCGGCGTCCTGCGTAGAGATCGTGATGGTCTGGGCGCCTGAATAAAAGCCGCCGTCGCGGGAAAAATTCGGCGGCGCGGCGCGGCCGAAATAGCCGGAGGCGCTGTTGCGGGCGCCCGGGGTGGGTTTGGTGAAGGTGAGCCAGTAAGAACCGCCATCGGGAGAGCGTCCCAGGGAGACATCCGCCGTCTGTTTGCCAAAAATCACCGAATCGACCAGGGTGCCATAAAATGCCAAACCGAGTGCTTCGCCGTCGGCGGAGATCTTGAAATTCGCGTGCAGGCCCGTGTTGCGGTCATCCGCCCAGATCAGCAAAAATCCTTTGGCCGGAATCAGCGTGCCCGCCGGGATGGCCCACTTTTGCAGTGATGAGAGATTATCGGTCAAAAAGTAACCGCTTAAATCAAGCGCAACGGATTCATCATTGTAGAGTTCCAGCCAGTCCGCATACTCCCTGAAATCGGGGGAGGCATTGGTCTTGCTGTTGGAGGCCAGCACTTCATTGATAGTGAGCCGGGGGAAACCGCCCAAATCCTGTGCCCATCCGCGAGCGCAAAATGTGAGGAGCGTGCAGCAAAAAAAGATACAGCGTTTCATGATCGATTAATTCCTTTGATGGTGTAAGAAGTATGGAGAGGATGCCATTATTTACCATGCTCCCGCAACGAAACCAGCGCGTCCCGCCGCAGCCGTCGCGGTTGGCCCAGGGCGCTGGCGGCGATCCAGGTGGCCGCGGCATGTTCCGCAACCTCGAGGCGTTCGAAAACCTCACCAGGCGACGCGCCGGCGACAAGCGCCGCTTCGCCGTCGATCAGCGCCGCAACCCGTCCCGGGGTAAACCAGGCAGCGATCCGATCCACAGCGGTGGGCGTGTCACAGCGCAGGTGCGCCACATCGCGCAGAAGAAGATAACTCTCCGCGCAGGCGTCCACCGGCAGGGGTTGACCCGTCACCGCAAAGGCCGTCAGATGCGGCGGAACAGCTGTGGCGAGCGCACGCACGTGTGGCTGCTGTTGATAGATGAGACGATGCAGCCCGGCATGGCGCGAAGGCTGGACACCACTCATGACGATGCCGTCTTTGATGTGCACGATGTCCCGGATGTCCGCATCCGGCCAGTCCAGTGTTGCGCTGCTGATGAGAAAATCGTCACGCCCGATGCGCTGTGAGAGAGAACCCGCCGCGGCTGTGAAGAGAGCGCGGCCGTAGCTGCGCCGCCCGGCCTGGATGATCTCCATCGCCATGGCGTGATGTTGCGGTTGCAAGGGCGTCGATGATGGCAGCCATCGCGTCTCCGGCAGGAGCGGC
>DCUM01000047.1:21644-24356 GCA_002327255.1 bacterium UBA2214
CGCCGTGATGTTCCATGAGAAGCGTTCGCGCCCCGGCGGCGACGGCGGCCACCCGTTCCGCCAGTCCGGCGCTGCCCGGCGGGGCAAACGGCACGCGTGCGACGGGACAAAAGGCATCGCTCAGTTCAGGCAGCAGGGCCCAGGGGTCCCGGGGAGCGGCCAGAGAGAAAGCCGTCAAGGCCGCGGGATGGGCATGCACCACGGCGCGCACCGTTGCATCGGCCGCATAGACGGCCTGATGCATGCGGTACTCCATGGTCGGTTTGTGGCGGCCGCTGATATCGCCCGATGGCGAGATGCAGACCATATCCGCGGCCGTCACCCGGCCCTTGTCGACCCGGGAGGGCGTTACCCAAAGCGCTCCGCTTTCATCGCGCAGCGAGAGATTGCCACCGGCAGATGTCGTCAAACCGCGTTCATGGAGTCGCCGCATGAGTCGGGCGAGTTCTTCGCAAGGCGCATTTTTGTTGCCGCTACACATGGGATAAAATCCTTGACAGGAATAGAAAATAGTGGTACAGGCCAAATTAGGCATTCAGGCCGCCAAAATCAAGTCCAAATGCCGCAGCACAGCAACCGCAGCGAAGTGAAGAGGCCCATGCGCCGATACAAAAGCTTGCTTTGCAAGCAATTATTGGTTATACTATTCCAGGGCATATATAGAGCGATTGCGGCAGAGCTCTGCGTTCAGCCTGCAGGCTGATCCTCATCAGAGGGTGCGGCCGTGATTTTTAGGAGTAAATCCGCGGGGCTTGGACGAAGTGACTTTATCAAACAATAACGTATTTGATTTGTATTTACCGAGGATCCTTTATGTGGAGCATCGATCCCGATCTGGCCGTTCAGTTGGCCGTGATTCGTCTGGAGCAGCTGACGATCACAAATGACAAAAAAGCTTTCATCGAAATGACCGACCTGGCGCGGAGTTACCGGGCGCGATTTGCTGAAATCCCGATCAGCGACATTCCGGGTGTACAGGCCAGCCGCTCTTTTTTCCGCGCCATTGGTCTGGATCCCACCAAACGGCGCCCTTCCTCCGAGGCGCTGCTCAATCGCGCCCTCAAAGACAAGGAGCTCTACAGCGTGAATTCCCTCGTCGATGTGGGCAACTGGTGCTCCCTGGATTTTCTCTTGCCGATTTGCGTTTACGATGCCGGCAAAATCGATTCACCGGTCTCCATTCGTCTGGGGCAGGCAGATGAATCGTATATCGGCCTCAACGACCAGGAAATCCACCTCGAAGGACGTTATTGCCTGGCTGACAGCCGCGGCCCCTTCGGTTCCCCGGTGACCGATTCGATTCACACGTCCGTCACTCTGCAAACCCGGGAAGCATGGCTGGTCATTTTTGCACCCCGCGCATTCGACAGCGAGCTCTTGCGCCAGCAGGCCGCTCTTTTCGCGGAGCGAGCCCTCGAGATTTGCAGCGGACAACTCCGGCTTTTGAACCTCATTCCTTCTTGATGAAAGTTCTTATGTTCAATGAACTGTGGATTCAAGCCCTTGTCACTGAAACGCTGAGTCAGGTTTTCATCCATAATAACCGGGCTGATCGTGTACTGCAGCGCAGTCTGGCCAGCCATCCGGCATTGAGTGAAAAAGATCGCGGTCAGATCGTGGATGCGGTCTATGATATCATCCGCTATATCCGCCGCCTTGAAACAGCCATGGAGATGTCCGGCGAGCCATCGGCGGCTGATCCGGATAGATGGTACGATGCCTGGCAGCTGTGGCGCGGCCTGCGTCCGGCCGCTGGAGAAGCGGACAGCGAACTGGTACGTCGCATCGAGTCGCCGGATTTGCCCAGGGCGGTGCGCGAATCCGTGCCCGACTGGCTGGATGCGCGCGGTGTCGCGGAACGCGGCGTGACGTGGGATGCGTTACTCGCCGCCCTGAATGAAAAACCACAACTGGTGCTCCGTGCCAACACATTGAAAACGCCGGCGGGTCCATTTTTTGATTCGGTTCGCGATTCGGGCGTACCCTGGCACCCGCTGGAGGATGCGCCGGAGGCGGTGGTACTGGAAGCGTTTGCCCCTGTTTTTCAATGGCCAGCCTTCAAACAGGGCTGGTTTGAGATCCAGGACGCCGCCTCGCAAATGGTGGCGCCGTTTGTGGAGGTCCGGCCGGGCATGCGCGTGGTGGATGCCTGCTGCGGCAGTGGCGGCAAGACGCTGCATCTGGCCGCCTTGATGCGGAATCGCGGCCGGATCATCGCACTGGATGTGGATGCCGAAAAATTGGCTGAACTGGAAAAACGAGCCCGCCGCGCCGGCGCCACGATCATCGAAACACGCTTGATCACTTCCACCAAAATCATCAAACGGCTGGCGGATTCCGCCGACCGTGTTCTGTTGGACGTGCCCTGCTCCGGAACCGGCGTGCTGCGCCGCAATCCGGACATCAAATGGCGCTTGCGGCCGGAGGATCTGACGCGATTGCTCGAAGAACAGCAGCATCTCTTGAGCTATTACAGTCGCATGGTCAAGCCGGGAGGACGGCTGGTTTACGCCACCTGCAGCGTGCTGCCGTCGGAGGGGGAAGATCAGGTGCGGCCATTTTTGCAGAGTTTTGCGGAGCGGTTTAGTTTGGTGGAAGAAAAGCGGCTGGATCCGCACACGTTCGGATTTGATGGATTTTACATGGCAGCGCTGCAACGGACCAGCCTATAGATGTCAACTTGCACGTCGCGCTCTGGAGAGCGCTCGTACA
>DCUM01000085.1:0-2603 GCA_002327255.1 bacterium UBA2214
TTAAATTTTCACCCCGGGCAAAACAACGCACGGGGAGAAAGGCCGACAGATGCAACTGATCAATCTACTGCATGTCGTTCACCGTAAATCGTCTCTGAAGTAAAAACAGCCATTGACAAGCGAAATGCCTCTCACGCACCCGAGGCCCCCGCTGATCCCCTTCTTCTTCCAGCAGATGATCCTCGCTTGGCAAGCGAAATGCCTCTCACGCCCCCGAGGCCCACGCTGATCCCCTTCTTCTTCCGGCAGATGATCCTCGCTTGGCAAGCGAAATGCCTCTCACGCCCCCGAGGCCCACGCTGATCCCCTTCTTCTTCCGGCAGATGATCCTCGCTTGGCAAGCGAAATGCCTCTCACGCACCAGAAGCCCCCTGGGCTTTGGGATTGAAATCCCGCACCATGGCAATGGGACCGGTGCGGGCGATCTCCTTGACGCCGAAGGGATGGACGGTCTGCAGAAAAGCGGTGATTTTGGACTCGCTGCCGATCAATTCAAAGGTCAAGGATTTCCCGGAGATGTCCACCACCTTGGCGCCGAAAATATTGCCGACCAGGGAAGCCTCGGTGCGCCGCGGCGGCGTGCAATGAATTTTCACCAGAACCAGTTCGCGATTGATATAGTCGTTCCTGGTGACATCGGTGACACGGATGACGTCGATGAGCTTGTTGAGCTGTTTGTTGACCTGTTCGATAACCCAGGCGTCGCCATGCACCACCAGGGTGATGCGGGCGGTGCCATCCTCCAGGGCTTTGCCGGCGACGATACTTTCGATGTTGAAACCACGGGCGCTGAAGAGTCCGACGATACGCGCCATCACACCCGCCTGATTTTCGACTTCAAGATTTATGATGTGTCTCATGCCATACCTCGCATCATCTCGTTCAATCCCGCACCGGTGGGCACCATGGGAAAGACGTTTTCTTCAGCATCGATTTCAAAATCGATGATGACGGGTCCCTGATGCGCAAACGCTTTTTCCAGGATCGGTTTGATTTCGTCGGGCTTGTCGGCGTGATAGCCGGGAATATGATAGGCTTCCGCCAATTTGACGAAATCGGGCACATAGACCGGACACTCCGCGCGGCTGCCGTCGCACTTTTGCGGGCAGTTCGCATCCCGGTTCAGGCAGACGCCGCTGAAGCGGCGCTGGTAGAACATCGATTGCCACTGCCGCACCATGCCGAGGGAACGGTTGTTGAGAATGACGATTTTTACCGGCAATTGGTATTTTACGGCGGTGGCCAGTTCCTGGATATTCATCTGAATGCTGCCATCGCCGGCGATATCGATGACCAGACGATCCGGATGCGCCACCTGGGCGCCGATGGCCGCCGGGAACCCGAATCCCATGGTGCCGAGCCCCCCCGAACTGATCCAGGTGCGCGGTTCGATGAAATCATAAAACTGTGCCGTCCACATCTGATTCTGGCCCACTTCCGTGGTGATGATGGCGCGGTGCTGCGTCAATTCGGCGATGGTGCGGATCACGGCTTGCGGGCTGATGCCGCCGTTCGGCGAATACTGCAGCGGATGTTCCTGCTTCCATGCGCGGATTTGTTCCAACCACGCCGCATGTTGACGGCGGGCAACGCACTGGTTCAATTCAGTCAGAACGCTCCTGACATCACCCACCAGCGGGATACTCACCTTGACGTTTTTGCGGATGGTGGTGGGATCGATGTCGATGTGGATGATGTCCGCCCTGGGCGCGAATTTGCTCACGTTACCGGTGACGCGATCATCGAAACGGACGCCGACGGCGATGAGCAGATCGGCTTCCTGAATGGCATAATTGGCGTAGGCGGTGCCATGCATGCCGACCATTTTCAGGGCCAGGGGATCGGTCTCCGGAAAGGCGCCCAGTCCCATCAGGCTGGTGGTGACCGGCGCGTCGATGATCCGTGCCAGCGCGATCAGCTCCCTGGCCGCGCCGCTGGAAATGACGCCGCCGCCCGCAAAAATGACCGGCCGTTCCGCGCGGCCGATACGATCCGCGGCTTTTTGAATCTGCGGCAGATGTCCCTGGATGGTCGGCTTGTAACTGCGAATGCTGACCTGCTCCGGATAGGGCTCCATGGTGCTCGCCTGCTGGATGTCCTTGGGAATGTCGATGAGAACCGGACCCGGCCGGCCGGTACGCGCGATATAAAAAGCCTGCTTGAGGAGTCCGGGCAGTTCATCGACGTTCTTGACGAGGAAATTGTGCTTGGTGATGGAGCGCGTGATGCCGAGCATATCCGCCTCCTGGAAGGCATCGTTGCCGATGAGNNGGGACCTGTCCGGTGATCGCCACCAGGGGGATGGAATCCATATAAGCTGTCGCCAGACCCGTGACCAGATTGGTGGCGCCGGGACCGGAGGTCGCCATACAGACGCCCACTTCCCCGCTGGCGCGCGCAAAGCCATCGGCCGCATGCGCAGCGCCCTGCTCGTGCCGGGTGAGATAAAACGGGATATCCGAATGATAGAGCTTGTCAAAAATATCGATCACCATGCCGCCGGGAAAGCCGAAGAGGGCACGGACGCCTTCTTGCCGCAAGGCGTGGATGATCATCTCAGCGCCAGTCATATTCTTCATCCTTTATCATGTGTGCCCAAAAAA
>DCUM01000085.1:2640-2865 GCA_002327255.1 bacterium UBA2214
ATAATCAAGAGCAAGAGGTTAATCAACAACAGGTGCTGCAGAAGAATAATGGGTAGAGGGAGAAGGCGTATGGAACGGACGGAACGCGCCACATCACGGCCATCACCAGGACGGTCATGAAAGTGCGAAAAAAGATTTTCGTGGGCTGTGTTCATCGTTCCCTGTATCCAGAAATGAATTTCCTTCAATATAAGTATATTTTGTACAATGTCAAACAATTTCTTT
>DCUM01000248.1:0-2403 GCA_002327255.1 bacterium UBA2214
CAGCGGCGTGGGACAAAAAGAAGCGCTCAAAAGGACCGGTATGGCGTTGGCGGCGAGGACCTGCGCCAGCGTCGCCGCGAAGCGATCCGAGAGAAAGCGCGTGTCATAGCCAATGGCCACGCCGTTCTCGTCCTCTCCGCGCTCATGGAGATAATCGGCCATGGCTTGTCCGATATGGCGGACATTGTCAAAGGTGAACGTCTCGGCGATGAGGGCGCGCCAGCCATCGGTGCCGAAACGAATGGGTAGAGAAGATGGATTTTGCATGATGAATCGCTCGTTAATTTCTCACCGGCTCGATGCCAGCACCACCACGGTCTCTTCGGGATCGTGTTTCTCCGTCTCTATTTTCGCGAGCGCGAGGATTTGCGCTTTTTCCACCAGTCCGGTCATGTCGACGATGCGGCGGCCGATGAGCATAAAGATGTCCGGCAGCAGCGCGCCGGCATCGCCGTAAACTGTGAGGTTCTCCATGGCCGTATGGATGGAGGCGGCCGCCTCGGCGATGCGTCCCTGCCACACCTCGGCATCGGCCAGTTGCAAGCGCACGACGCCATCGGGGTCGAGAATCCGCACTGGTTTTCTCTCGCGGCGGATGAGTCCCCACAACCGCGTCGTCACCTGATGCGCGGCGAAGACGTGCAGCATCGAGGTCTGCGCCACCGCATGTACCGCTTCGACATCGGCCCTGAGCGATTGTGCCGCCAGTTTTTGCAGATCGGACACCAGCAACGGTGCCCTGCCCAGTTCCCTGAAGCGCAGTTCCGAAGCGCCGGTGGCCGTGGCGGTGACGCGCTTGCTCTGGCGGTCGATGTCAATGGTCACCTCAATGGAGTCGGGGGCCGCGCCCATGCGCTGCACCGATTCAATGGCTTGACTGCGCAGCCGCACAATATCCTCCTCCGTGGGACTGATGATGGTGCGTTCCACGCTGTCGCGGATGATGCCCAGCGCGGCGCCGATGGCGGAGATGACCTCGCAATTTTCCGCGATCTGATGCGGCAGTTTCATCGACTGGCCGGTATACGGCACAATGGCCGTGGCGCCGCCACCGCCGCCCACCAGCTGCACCAGCGACCGTTCCAGCTTGTACTCCTTGATCAACTGTTCTACCACGGTGATCACCTTGGCGCAGGCCAGATCGAGAATCCGGCGGGCGATCTTTTCCGCCTCGAGTCCCCACCGTTCGCTGAGGAAGCGGAATACTCGGCGGATGGCATCGCGGTTGCCGAGGCCGTAGCCCACATCCGGGACGAGATCAAGAAAATTGGCCGCTTCCGTGGGGGTCACGGTATAGGCGTTCCCGTCTCCCTGCACGTCGATGCGCACGTAATCTTCGGGATCGCCCGGCCTGGGCTGCGCGTACTGCAGGGTTAATTGGCTTTGCGCCGGAATGTCCGAAAAGGCCGGATATTTGAGTCCGGCGATGTGGGCGCTGCGCGGGCCCACGTCGATGAGCTTGTCGTCCTGAGCCCGCGGCATGGAACCGCCCGCCACGCCAACGGTGCGCACATCGAGGGTGCGGATGTAGAGCTTGTGGCCGCCGACGATGGCGCTGCGCACCAGCGGCCTGCCGTTGCGGATCACCGAAATATCCGAACTGGTGCCGCCGACTTCGATAAAGATGCCGTCGGAGACGCGCGCATACATCAGCGCCGCGGCCACGCCGGCCGCCGGTCCGGAGAGCATGGTCAAGATGGGGCGGCGCCGCATCTCATGGATGTCCATGATGCCGCCGTCGCTGCGCATCACCATCAGCGGGGCGTGGATGCCGGAGGCGCGTACGCTGCTTTCGGTCATGTCCGCGGTCTCGAGCATCTTGGGCAGCATGCTTGCGTTTATGACCGCGGTGCGCGTGCGCATGCGCAAGCCGTAGAGCTGCGAAATCATCGAGGCGGCATTAGCGGGCAGCCCCAGGGCAGCCGCAGCGGCAACGACGCGCTCTTCATTTTCGGGATGGTCAACCCCGAATGATTCACTGGCGACGATGACCTGAGCGCCCGCTGCGCGCAGCGCCTGCAGGGCCGCCTGAAGGGTTTCGTCGTTCAGCGCCGCGCTGTCGAGAAAGCGGTGCACCGTGTGAATGAATTTCCCGGGCGCCAGCTCGATGTCGCCCACCTGGGTCTCGCGGCGGGCGCGCGCCGTCTCCAGACCGCTGCCCATGCCGATCACCCCCACCCTGGCCACATCCCCTTCCAGCAGGGCGTTGGTGGCCTGCGTGGTGCTGTGGGCGATCAGCACCACCTCTTCCGCTTTTATGTTTCCATCCTGCAGCAGTTTCTGCATCGCCTCGACCACACCGCGCGCCACGCCCTCCAGGGCGGTGTGCGTCGTCGGCACATAGCTCTTGGCCACAATGGCATAGGTGGCGACGTCCACGGCCACGGCATGGGTGAAGGTGCC
>DCUM01000248.1:2417-6289 GCA_002327255.1 bacterium UBA2214
ATCAGGAATGGTTCAATGACGCCGGCAGGGGCCGTCTGCGACTTGCGCCGGCTCGGCTGTTGCGAATCACTCCGGCTAAAAGAACAGCAGAGCTGCAGCCGCCAACCCCAGCGCCGCCAGGATCCAGACATAGGGCAGGGTGCGCCAGAGGATTTCCTGAACATCCAGATGCAGTTCATTGGCGATCCAGACGTTCTGCGTATTGGTGGGATCGCAAATGCCCTGAATCTGCCCCACGGAGAGGAGCATGCCCATGATCGCCGCGGCGGGCAAAGAGCCCGAAGCCAGCATGATCGCCGCCATGCCATAGCCCATGCCCCAGACGTTGAGCGGACCGCGGTAGAGCGACAATGGCGCCAGCAGCGTGAAAACAAGAACGTAGAGCCACGGCGAAGAAGGGATAATCTTCTCCATCACCGGCCGGAGAAATCCGATCACCGGCCATTCGGCGCCCGCATGCGCCAGATTCCATGCGCCGCCCGGCCCCATGATGGCATTGAGCAGCATGCCGATGCCCATCATCAGCACCACCGCCGGCATGACGCTGCCGCCGCCCTCGATGATCGCCTGGCTGAGCATGTTGATGCTGCCCTTGCGCCAGGTGGTCAAAAAACCGTAAAAGAGTCCGATCACAAAGGCGGTGATGAAATTCATTTTAAGGATCAGGATGAGCAGCAGCGGCACGATGGGCGCGAGATAGGCGTACCATTTGATCCGGCTCATGAAACGCTCGCGGCCGCTGACCTTCTTGCCGAGGTCGAAAAGAATCTGCAGGGCGGTCAGTGCGGCGGCTGTCGCCAGGATCCCGTTGAGGAGGCGGCCGGCGATGCGCAGGCCCTCGCCCCAAACGGCGTGATCCCGAAAGTGAAAATAGAGCCATGCCGCCGCGGATAGCAGCAAGGCGGCCGCAACGCCATAGCCGGCCAGTTTTTTCAGCGGCAGCTTGTGTCCCTCGCGCCGCAGTTCCAGGGTGAGAAAAGCGAGCGCCATGAGCAGACAGAGTGCGAAGAGCACCAGGGCAAAACTGCGGATGGTGCCGATGTCCAGCCTGAGCACATCGAGGTAAATCGCCCAGTTGCCGGCGTTGAGGATGCCGCCGAGGTTGATGCCGATGAGAAAGAGTCCGGCGATGGTGAGACTGCTAAAGCCCACCGACGCCATGATGGGCAGGACGATGGTGGCGACCATGATGATGGCGCCCAGGCCGCCCAGCGTGGTGAAGAGCATGGCGATGAGCAGCAGCATGATGAGCCCAACGCTCCACGGCCGGTCGCCGGCCAGTTCGGCGCCGTTTTTGATGAGGTTCTCCGCGACCCCCGATTTCTGCAGCAGAAAACTCAGCATGCCGCCAAAGATGGCCACGGTGTAGGCGGTGTGCAGCTTGACCGCCCCCGCGCCGATGACATGCACCAGGAGGTCCGAAGCATTCACCCCGCCGAGCAGGGCCACCAGCACCGCCATCAGCGGCAGGGCGATGAGGGCGGGCAGTTTGCGGAAGAACATCAACAGGGCCATGGTGAAGAATACCAGCAGGAATCCGGCGATTTGCAAGGTCTCTGTCATTCTACGCCTCGAAGGTGGAAGTTATTGTTATTCGCAGTTGCTCAAAAAGACGCTGTGCAAACTCTGCGCGCGTCCTGTTTCGTCCTGTTGAAACGGCGTTTTCGCAGACGGGGCCAGATGCGCGCGCGCGCTGCAGCCACGCGGCGGCACACTCCGGGCCGACAGGCTGGTCCGGTTCGAAGAGGAGATGATCCTGCATGGGTTCGATAATTCCCGCAACGGTCAGCCATTGCACCGCGGCAAAGGCGGGATGGGTGTGGGGGAGGTCCACGAACCAGAAGAGCGGCGCGCCGGCTTGCACCAGTTCCCGTTGCAGGGATCGCGTCGCCTGAAGAGAAGCATGGATTTGTCCGGGCGTGAGATTCTGACGAATGCCGAATGACGCCAGCGCCCCGGCGGCTTCGCCGATGGCCCACTCGATGGGGTGGAGGCGGCAGGCGCCGTTGCTGAGGCGGGTGGTGCCGATGTTCTTGGCGCCGGCGATGAGATTGTCGGGGCGCTGCGGGATCAGCGCACCGAGGGGCACCTGAAAGGGCCGCGTCTCGGCGAACAGGTCTTCGGTTTCATGACGGCTCTTGTGGATGTCGAGCCAGTAATGGCCGATGGCGACGCTGTTTGGGTAGAGCCGGGCGCGCGCTCCGGACTGCGCGGCGGCCATGATGTCCTGTTCGCGCAACGTCTCCAGCGCCCGGATGCGCCGCGACTCGCGGATATAGGGGTGCTGCGACAGGCCGTCCGCTGAGCCCATTAAATCGGGCCGCAGTTGGAGCTCGGGATAGCCCCGTCCGCCGTCGTCGCGCGGCGCCTCGGTTTGCAGCCAGTAGAGAAAGCCGAGGCTGAGCGCTTTGGCCGCTGCGACCGCGCGTTCCCGTTGCGCAGGCGTGACATCGATGAGGGAAGCGCCACGGTAATCGTTGCTGTGCCAGTTGATCATGCTGAGGTCGTGGGGATGGGTCTGCGGCGCGAACTGCTGCGCGGCGATGAGGCGACGGTATTCCCAGAATCCGCCGGGCGTCTGTGCCGTTTTGCCGAACATTTTATAGATGACCGCTTCACCCTGTGCCCCTTTGCCGGCATTGAGCGTGTAGGGTTGCTCACGGCGGTTCTTCTCGTAATCCGCGGGTTTGGCAATGGTATGGTTTTCGCCCGGGCGGAACGCGACAATGAAGGGAAAGGTGAAGGATTGAATCCAGTCGGGATGGGCCTGTTCCGGGGCATGGGGTTCGCCGGTTTCGCCCCGGGCTTCGGCGCCGGCGCGATACGGTGCGCCCACCAGGGGCAGCAGATCGCCCAGCTCACTGGCATCGATGTAACAGCGCGCCTGGCAAATCCGTCCGGGGCCCTGGCGCGGCGCGATGGTCAGTGATTCAATATGTCCGTCGCGCACCAGCGCATCGGGAAAAGTGTGCGCCCGGAAAATTTGCACCTGGCCTGATAGCACGAACGGCTGCAGCATCTCTTCGAGAATCTTCTGTGCCACGGCCGGCTCGAAGGAGAGGCGGCTCACCCAGCACTGCCCGGGATTGAAGGATGGATCGGAAAAACCTTCAGGCGATTGCAACTGGTAGTGGCGGCGGATGGCCTGGCGGAAGCGATAATAGTTGGCCGTGGCGCCGAACTCCTCGATCCAGCGGTGCTCGTCCAGGGCGGACACACCCTGACTGCTCACCTGCCCGCCGATCCAGTCACAGGGCTCGACCAGGGTGACCGAATGGCCCCACTGCGCCGCGCGCAGGGCGGCGGCGCAGGCGCCGAGGCCGCCGCCGGCAATAAAGATATCACAGTGGCGTATTTTATCCAATGGTGAGGGCAAGAGATTTACTGGTTATGGAATGTGTTACTGGTTTATATTTAATAGTTTAGTTAAATTTGGCCAAACAATCAAGAGCTAATTCGCAAAAAAACCGCGCGATTCCCGAGACGCGCAAGCGTCTCGGGAACAAGGGTTTTAAAGCGTGCCCAAAATGGAGTACCCCCCGGCGCGATGACGTCCCGCCCTCGCTGCCAGACTGTGTGAAAACGCCGGACAAACCCCGGGTGTCGCGTTTTTTGCGATCCCGGGGTTACGTAAGTGGCTGATTTTAATGAGGTGTGACGCCCGAGTTGCCGCAAAAAACGTGGCAACATCAGGGTCGTTCCGTTTTCACACAGTCTCTGCGCCTGGTACTTTCTTGCGGTATGGAACATGAAGGCCACGAAAAAGTCTTCATCAGCCTGTACATGAAGACGAGCCGGCCAATGATCTGATTCGCGTCTTTCGTGGTTCACCCTTTCGCCAGGCTAACTGCGCCAGTAGATTTTATGGCGCG
>DCUM01000022.1 GCA_002327255.1 bacterium UBA2214
TCGCCGGAGGCGCCGACCGAACCTTTCTGCGGGATGACGGGTATGACGCTGCGATTGAGCATCTCCTGTAAAAACCAGGCGATCTCCGGACGCGTGCCGGAAAAACCCTTGCACAGGGCGTTGAGTTTCAGGGCCATGAGCGCGCGCACGAGGGGCGCGGGGATCGGATCGCCGACGCCGCAGGCGTGACTCAACACCAGATTGAGCTGCAGGGCTTCGAGTTCGTCAGCGGCGATGTGTATGTTGGCCAGTTTGCCGAAACCGGTATTGACGCCATAGACAACGCGGCCCTGACGGATGATCTCTTCGATGCAGGCGCGCGCCTCCTGCATGCGCTGTACAGCGCCTGCGGCCACGGCGACCGGGGTATTTTTACAGGCGATATCGCAGAGCGCGGGAATGGTAAGGGAGTTGCCGTCAAGGGTGATCGCTGACATGGTTTCCTCTCAAAAAGTGGTTCATAGTTTAAAGAAAAAATGGGAGAGAAGCAAACGGTTTTTGCGGCAGCTTTTTGCTGGGGATGGATTTCCAGGACACCCTCTGCAGCAAAAAACGTTGCGAGGTCGTGGCATTGACCCGGGTCGGTCAACGTCAGGGTGACGCGGTTGGCCGGGTCTGCCCCCACCTCTGTGTCAAAAAATCGGCAGGGGGGCGTAGCCAAAAGCAGGTGGAAACCAATCGGATGCGTCCACTTTCACGCGGATGGTGGAGAAATCAGGCAGAGGGGAGGGGCAAAAAAAAAGCGGCGCGTTTGCGCCGCCTTTTTTGAGGATTACATCACGCCTTCACGGCGGAATTGATCGTAGAGCTTTCGCACCGCCGGCACGTACTGCCGCGTCTCCGCGAAGAGCGTGCTGTCGTTGCGATTGGAGGCCAACCATAGTGCGGCCCGTTTCGGACCACCATTATATGCCGCCAAACCACCGTCCACCTGGTACATGTCCACCAACTCGCTGAGGTAGCGGCATCCGAGGCGAATATTGGTAATCGGATTGTAGAGCACCTGCTCGGGTGTCGTCCAATCGATTCCTTCCTGCGCGGCCAGAAAAGCACCCGTGGCCGGCATGATCTGCATCAGACCCATAGCCCCAACCGGCGAAATCACGCGTGGATTCCACGATTTCGCACTTTCGTGTGTAATTGTTGCACAGATGAAATCTTCATTCAGATTGGGATACTTGTGCGTCATCTCAAAGATCTCATTGGCAATCGCATACTTTTCACCGTCGGACATGCGTTTGTTGTACCGTGACATGATAGCGACAATCTTGTTCACACTGCTGCGTCTTTGTGTATCAATGGCGGTCAGCGTCTGTTGCTCCAGCAAGAGGGAGGTAATCTGATCCGTCTTGCCATGTTGCGTTGAACCGAATGGATCGTTTGACAAGATGCTGATGCCCTCGATGAGGATGAAAACGATCAGCATCACCAGTCCGGCGATTTTTTTCAGCTCATTTTTCCCAAGTTGCATAGTCCCCTCCACGAATCGATGGTTCCGATTTTTAGAGGCCTTGTAGCGTTCATTGAGCTTTGCCATTTCACGCTTCAACTGCTGCTTTGGATTGATTTTTTTAAATGGTTTCTCCATAACTCTTTTTTACGTTTGTTTTCGATTTTATCCCTTTTGATTTCTCCTCCCCAGCCAGCGTTCCATCCGCAGCGCCGCGGCGCTGGATGGTGACTGGGTATGAGCGAATCAGGGACATGTAACAGCCAAGATGCATCTTGTATTCCAGGGTGTTTGCCCTGTTGCCCATTCCATTGCAAACTACGTGCCAGAAATGAAAAAAACAGGGTGTCTCTTTTCAAATACAGCTTTTAATGTACGGATATTATTAGAAATAATCAATCTATTTATTGACAAATTACGATTCTGTAACACAATCTCTAGTGGTGGGCTACTCCCGGATAACCCGGAAAGTGGCTTAAAATGAGGCAACCCCCTCGGAACCACATGACAAGGTGCTGCGTTTTTGACCAAAATCCGCGCTTGCAGTGTATCCGATCTCACAATGCCGGATGGGCCCCGCGAAGACGAAACAGATTATAAAAATAATAAAAACAAAAATATAAAATCTTTTTCACCCCATCGTCTCATTTTGGATAGCCCTTTCTACGCCACATAGCAAATAAATGTTCCAATTTGAGACAAAAAGACGACATCTGCGCCCCGGGATACCTCTTGACTCTGACGTTTAACTTCTGTAATATATATGCGTTAAAAAATAAATTACCTTAACGGAGTGCTTATGACGTCCAACAACCGGTTATTGTCCTGGGTGCAGGAAATGACGGACCTGTGTCAGCCGGATTACGTTCATTGGTGTGATGGGTCTGAGGAGGAAAATCAACGCTTTTGTTCCACTTTGGTACAACAAGGGACTTTTCGCAAACTCAACGAGACGCTGCGGCCGAACAGTTATCTCTGCCTCTCGGATCCCGAGGATGTCGCCCGCGTCGAGAGCCGCACCTTCATCTGTTCCCGCGAGCAATCCGACGCCGGCCCCACCAACAACTGGCGCGCGCCCGCGGAAATGAAGCAGGAACTGAAACAACACTATAAAGGCTGCATGCGCGGCCGCACCATGTATGTGATCCCCTTCAGCATGGGACCGCTGGGATCCCGCATCGCCCACATCGGCATCGAATTGACCGATTCCCTCTACGTCGTCACCAACATGCGCATCATGACGCGCATGGGCAAGGCCGTCCTCGATGTCCTCGGCGAGGGAACCTTCATCCCCTGCCTGCATTCGGTCGGCCGCCCGCTGCTCGCCGGTGACAAGGATGTCCCCTGGCCCTGCAACGCCGGCAACCGCTATATCGTCCATTTCCCCGAAGAAAAGATGATCTGGTCCTACGGCAGCGGCTATGGCGGCAATGCCCTGCTCGGCAAAAAATGCCTTGCCTTGCGCATCGCTTCGGTGATGGCGCGCGAGGGCGGCTGGCTCGCCGAACACATGCTCATCCTCGGCATCACCAATCCGGCCGGTGAAAAAAAATATGTGGCCGCGGCCTTTCCCAGCGCCTGCGGCAAGACCAACCTCGCCATGCTCATCCCGACCCTGCCGGGCTGGAAAGTGGAGACTGTCGGCGATGACATCGCCTGGATGAAATTCGGTGAGGATGGCCGCCTCTACGCCATCAATCCCGAATATGGTTTCTTCGGCGTCGCGCCGGGCACCTCGATGCAATCCAACTGCAATGCCATGAAAACCATCGCGGGCGATACCATCTTCACCAATGTCGCCCTGACACCGCAGGGCGATGTGTGGTGGGAAGGCATGAGCGGTGCAAAGCCCGCCCGCCTCACCAGCTGGCTCGGCAAGGAGTGGACCCCGGAAAGCAACGAACCGGCGGCGCATCCCAATGCCCGCTTCACCGCGCCCGCCGGCCGCTGCCCTTGCATCGACCCCCAATGGGAGGATCCCGACGGCGTGCCCATTTCCGCCATTCTCTTCGGCGGACGCAGACCCTCGGTCATTCCCCTGGTGCACGAAGCCTTCGACTGGCGCCACGGTGTCTTTCTGGGTTCGGTGATTTCTTCCGAACGCACCGCCGCCGCCGATGGCGCCGTCGGCGCCGTCCGCCGCGATCCCTTCGCCATGCTGCCCTTTTGCGGCTATCACATGGCGGATTATTTCGCCCACTGGCTCTGCCTCGGCAACCGCCATGATCCGGCCAAACTGCCGCGCATCTATTATGTCAACTGGTTCCGCAAGAATCAGGACGGCAAATGGCTGTGGCCGGGGTACGGCGAAAACTGCCGCGTTTTGAAATGGATTTTCGAACGCTGCGACGGCGTGGATAACGCGGTGCAGACGCCCATCGGCTGCGTGCCGGCGCCGGACGCGCTCGACACCACGGGACTCGACATCTCCGCCGCCGATCTCAAGGAACTCTTTCATGTGGATCGCGACCAATGGCTCAATGAAGCCGCTGCCATCCGTTCTTTTTACGAAACCTTTGCAGCGCGCTTGCCCCGGCAACTCGTCGAGGAACTGGATGCGCTCGAGGCCCGTCTCCGCGCCCTCTCCTGAGAGGCGTGACAGCGGGCCTGACGTCAGCGGATGAGAAAAAAATGACAATTGTTGACCGCAACCCTTGACATTTATTTTCAGCTTTGTTAGATTGATAACGAGGATACCCTCTTGTTCCGGGTGCGCCTTGACATCGTGCAAGACCGGAGAGAATGAAATCAACCACGAGAGCCCGCGCTTTCACGAGCGGGTTTTCCAGAGGAGCGAGATATGCGAGAAATAGCAGCTCAAACCATCACCGATCAGGTTGCAAAATTGTGCATTGAGGCCAATTACTATCTGGGCAAGGATGTGCTGGATGCTTTGAATGCAGCGCTGGCCGGAGAGGAATCTCCCACCGGCCGGGCGATCCTCGAACAGATCATCGAAAATGCCGCCATCGCCAAAGAGGGCGAATTCCCCATGTGTCAGGACACGGGCTTCTCGGTCTTTTTCGTCGAGCTCGGCCAGGAGGTGCTGGTCGCCGGCAAAACCCTCGAGGAAGCCATCACCGAGGGCGTGCGCAAGGGCTATGGCGAAGGATATCTGCGCAAGTCGATCGTTTCCGATCCCCTGCAGCGGATCAATACCAAGGATAACACGCCGCCGGTGGTGTGGATCGAAACCGTGCCCGGCACGCAGCTGAAAATCACCATCGCGCCCAAAGGCGGCGGCAGCGAGAATATGAGCGAAGTCAACATGCTCAATCCCTCGGATGGCGCCGAAGGGGTGAAAAATTTCGTCGTCGACAAGGTGCGGCGCGCCGGCAGCAATCCCTGTCCCCCCATTGTCGTCGGCGTCGGCATCGGCGGCACCTTCGAAAAGGTCGCCTGGCTGGCGAAAAAGTCGCTGCTGCGTCCCCTCGGCGACCGTCATCCCAATCCCTTCTACGCCGCCATGGAAGTTGAACTTCTGGAGCGCATCAATAAATTGGGCATTGGGCCCCAGGGTCTGGGCGGACGCACCACGGCGCTGGATGTCCATGTCGAAGTCTATCCGTGTCATATCGCCTCGCTGCCCGCGGCCGTGAATATCCAGTGTCACGCCTGCCGTCATAAAACCGTGGTGATCTGAGTGCATCGTATCTTGTGCAACTTACCAATACAGGAGTCTTGATATGGCCGAAGTGATCAAACTGACGACCCCGTTGAACGACGATCAGGTAAAGCAGCTCCATGCCGGCGACAGCGTTCTCATCACGGGAATTATCTACACCGCGCGCGATGCCGCGCACAAGAAAATGGTCGATCTGCTGGCGGAAGGGAAACCGCTGCCCGTGGATGTCAAGGGGCATCTGATCTATTACGTCGGACCCTCGCCGGCACGGCCGGGGAAACCCATCGGCTCGGCCGGTCCGACCACCAGCGGCCGCATGAACGCCTATGCCCCGAAGATACTCGCCGTGGGATCGAAGGGCATGATCGGCAAGGGAGAAATGAACGCGGGCGTGTCCGAAGCGTTGAAGAAGAATACGGCGGTCTATATGGTGGCGGTCGGCGGTGCCGCCGCATTGATCGCCAAGTCGATCAAGAAGAGTGAAGTGGTGGCGTACGAAGAACTCGGCGCCGAGGCCATCGCCAAACTCACGGTGGAGGATTTTCCCGCCATCGTGGCGCAGGATTGCCACGGCGGCAACATTTACCAGGAAGGCATCGCCACATACGGCATTAAAGATTAGGACGCCTGTTCAGCGTCCTGGTTCGTGGAGGCTATCCCGACAGCGGCTGTCCGTTTTTGGGATAGCCTTTTATTATTCGTACCGGGATGAAAATCACTGATGACGCACGGCGTTGAACG
>DCUM01000241.1 GCA_002327255.1 bacterium UBA2214
ACCGATGCGAGCGGAATGGTTGCCAAACCGAATAATATCGATGGCGTGCTCCTGATTCATGGCGCGCAAAATGCGTATCTTGAAGCCAATCTCGTCTCCGGAAACGGCGCCAGCGGCATCCGCATCAGCGGCAGCGCAACCGGCTTTTGTACGGTCGTCAATAACCGCATCGGCACCAATGCCGACGGCAGCGCCGCCATTCCCAATACCGCGGACGGCGTCTCAATCCATGCCAACGCCAAAAGCAATTTCATCGAAGGCAATCTCATCTCCGGCAATAACTGGAACGGGATCACCGTTTCCGGCGACTCGACNNTCGGGCAACAACATTCGCGGGAATAAAATTGGCACCAATTTGGCCGGCGATGCAGCCCTGGGCAACGGCAATGCCGGCATTGTGATCGAAGGCGGCAGCACGCATACTCTCATCGAAGAGAATCTGGTTTCCGGCAATTCCAATATCGGCATCCACTTGAAGGATGCCGGCACCCACTTTAATCTCATTCGCTGCAATCGCATCGGCTGCGATGCCGCCGGCACCGCAGCCATCCCCAATGTGAATTTCGGCATTGCCCTGTTCAATGGCCCGTGCCACAACGTCATCGGCAGGGAAAATATCATCGCTTTCAACGGCAAAACCGGCGTGCTGGTGGACGGCGCCGGCAGCTTGACCGGCACCATCGGCAATACCATCACCCGCAACGCCATTTTCGCCAACGGCAGTGAGGGTATCAGGAATTTTCGCGGCGGTAATTCGGAACTCACCCCGCCGCTGCTGACGGGGGTATCAGCGACAGAGGTATCCGGCACGACTGTTGCAGGTCAGATTGTGGAAGTTTTTGCCGATGAAAACGGACAGGGGAAAGTGTTTCTCGGCTCGACAGTCGCCGATTTTTCCGGCGATTTTACCCTCGCCTTGTCGACGCCTCCGACGTTACCGCAGATCACGGCGACGGCCGCCGATTACATGGGCAGCACTTCGGCCTTTTCCATACCCATGGCGACTGCAATCAGGCCGGGCACAGCAGAGCATGAGACGCCAAACCGATACCGTCTGCGCCAAAATTATCCGAATCCATTCAATCCCGTCACCCATCTGCAGTATGAGCTGCCGCGCGCCGGCGATGTCTTGGTGGCCATTTACGACCGGAGCGGCCGTTTGCTGCGCCGCCTCGTCGATTGTCATCAACCGGCCGGTATCTATCTCATCCAGTGGAATGCGACGGATGATAATGGCACGCCGGCGGCCGCCGGACTCTACTTCTGCACGCTGCGCGCCGGACGCTTTGAACAGCGCATCAAGGTGACGCTCGTCCGCTAAAGGCGCCGGGCGGCCGGCAACCCGGGCAAAGGCGTGTGAAGGCAAAAGCCCGGCGAAAGGGCTGTCAGAACGGGCTTTTGCCCGGGTATTTCACGGCCCGCAAAGGCGCCGGGAAAAAGAGACGCAATCCCGATGAAACGGCGCTGCGGCAGAGAGGTTGAATCAGGAATCGTTCAGTTCAACGCAATCGCGCCGTTGGGTTCGTGATAGCCTCGCTCCACAACTTGATCATCCTTGAACAACGCCCACTGCGGAAAACGCGGCAGCGCCTTGGCCATGTGATGGAGCTGCAGCGCGCTGTTGGCCGCGATCAGCGTGACCATCCGCTCCGGATTGTACGGATTCGGCACCACAACCATCAGCCCCTCATGGGGCGCGGCATGCGTCACACCCCGCCAAGTGAAGAATCCGTTGCCGAATTCCGCGCCGCTCTTTTCGGCCGCCATTTTGATCCATTGATTATCACCCGCCAGGCTCAACAGAATCACGTCATGATCCTTGAATTCCGCCACATCGAATTCGCAGTCTTTGCGCACCGGCAGGATGGTCTCGGTGAAGCGGTCGGCCGCAGCCTGGGCGAAGCGCCGCGCCAGGGTGTGGTTGGCTTCGATCTGCCGCGCGGTGCCGTACACAATCACCGAACTGTTGAAATCGTCATAGAAATTGGTAAAGGTGTAATAGAGATCGTGCGCCACCGGATAATCATTGCCCGCATTCAGCGTGACCTCGAGGGGCTGTTGCGCCGTCTCCCAGCTCCATTCTTGCGCGGCCCGGGTGATTTCCACTTTTTTCCAGAGGTACTGTTTCGCCGTTTTAATGCGTACAGAGGTGACGAGCGGATAGGGTTTGTTATTTTGCCGGATCTGCAAATGGATGCGGTAGAGTGAATCAACGGGCGTGAGCGTGCAGGTCGCGTGAATATCCGGCAGATCATCGCGGTTGATCCAGGCATCGACCATTTCCTGCAATTTATCCCCCGTAACGGATTCCGCCAGCCGGATGAAATCCGCGGTGGTGAGGTTTTTGCCGGCATACTGATCATGGAGGCGGTTCATCATGGCGGCAAAACGCTGGTTGCCCACCTTGAGACGGATCTGGTGCAACAGATAGGTTCCGCGTATCTTGGGAACATAATAATGTTTGGCAAGATGATAATTGGTCTGCGCCTGTGATGGAATCAGTGCGCCCTCCCGGGCCGCGGTATAGAGCAGCCGGCAGTTGAGTTCCGCCAGTTCATGGGCCAGAAAAACGCGGGCTTTGGCGGCATCTTTGGGCAGATGGTGCAGCGTCTGCCAGTAGCCGGCGGTGGCGCTGACGAACCAGTTGTCACGATTGGATGCCGGATAAACTGTGTTGGCCCAAAGCTTCTCTTGCGGAAACGTGAGAAGAGAATCCGGCTCCGACGTGATTTCCGCGCCGCGCGTTTCCCGATCCGCACGCGGCAAGGGTGCGATCATCGCCGCCAGGGTCAGGGGACTGAAGGTGGTGTACCCCAGACTGAGGCGCGGGATGGCGAGCGGCAGGTCGGGGATGCGGCCGTTCTCGTTGACGAACATTTCGCGACAGGTCACCTTGCCGTAATGGGCATGGAACATCAATTTTTCCGCCATGGCGGAAGTGGTGATCTTGCCGTCGCAGGCGTGGGGCCGGTTGATGGGGGAGGAGCCCACCAGTTTCATGCCCAATTCCGCATCAATTTTGCCGCGATGCTGTTCATAGAATTTCCAGAAGGCGAGGTCGCGATCCCACGGCCGGAAGGAGAGATCCACCGGGGCGTTGTTGGCATTGACGATATACTCTTTGCGGATATCCAGCGATTTGGGGTTGTTGTTGCTCCAGTACCAGTCCACCTGACCGTCATAGAACTCGCGTTGTGAACTGCGCCACAATTTCGCGGCCTGGGTGCCGAGGCAATAAATGGCGATCTCGTCGGTCTTGCAGTCGCCGATGAGCCAATCGTTGGTGTAGAGCCCGTTATTGTTGTTCCAGAGGTATTTGACGACCTCGTCGATGGAACTCGCGTATTGGGCGGCGAGGCGGATGCGATTGGACTGCGGCGTGCCCTCCACCTTGAAGGGGGTCTGATTGACGGTGGTCTCGCCGATCATGATGCCGGCCGAATTGATATAGAAATCGGCGCCCGAATGGATGCCGCCGGCGAAGGTCTCGTAGACGAGCCGGTGCCCCTGGTCCGGTACGACATCGACGAAAACGTCCCAACTGGGACCGGTATAGCCGTTCCACATGAAGAGCTGGCCAAAGACGAT
>DCUM01000208.1 GCA_002327255.1 bacterium UBA2214
GTCGATGAAAATAAGCAGTTCCATCAGATGCTCGTTGACCGGCGGGGCGGCTGTCTGGATGATGAAAACGTCCTTGTTGCGGACATTTTCTTCGATTTTGATTTTGATATTATTGTTGCTGAAGCGAATGATTTTGGCTTTGCCCGATTCGATGCCGAGATGCCGGCAAATATCCTGGGCGAGTTGCGGATTGCTGGAACCGCTGAAAACCCTTAACATTTCAAACATGGCTTCATCTCCATGAATGGGGATGCACTATGGATTTTTTTACCGTTCGTGCTGGAAAGACTCAGGTCAGGAGGAATATCCCGCTCATGGTTTGAGAAGGCGCAGCTGCATCAGTTCATAATAGCCTGACGCGCACAATGCGCTGCCGGGAATGGCAAATGCATGTTGTAATTCTTGCAGACAGGTTTGGGCTTGTTCGTAGTGCGCCGGGGCGCCAATGACGGCTTCAAACTCGATAAAATTGCCAAGATCGTGGACGCTATCCAGGTGGATACGGACGGTGTTCCAGAGATAAAGCGTGCGGGTTTTTTGCACGATGATGTCAATCGGAAACAGCATGGAAAGCGTTTTGATCAGGGCTTGCGGCTCGCTGGTGCGGTAGATCTGATAGGCACTCCGTTTGGCATCCTGATGCTGCGGCCGCTGGTACGTGATCAATTCGGCCGACAGGCCTTGTACCTGGCGTAGTTTCATTTTTCCGTCAGATAGTAAAAAATAGGTATCTGTCTGCGAGACACACCACTGTCGTATCGCACCCAGCTGGATAGCGCGATGGTGTGCCTCTTGCAAATCAGGATAATGGGCTTTCAGCTCCAGATTTTCCAAACTCAGGTCCAATATTCACGCTTGAATTTCTCAAAATCGGGTATAATCACGCGATGGCCATCCCGTTCGATCAACTTTTTCCCCTCAAAGACGGACATGACCCGCGAGATAGTCTCTCGCGCGGTTCCGGCCATATTGGCGAGGTCCTGTTGCACCGGAAGCTTGGCAATGATCATCCCCGGCCCGCGCATGTAGCCGGTTTGTTCTGCGACATGAATAATGGTTGACCCGACGCGGCCGACGGCATCCTGCAAGGTCAGATTCTCGATCATGGCATCTGCGCGGCGGATGCGATCCGCCAGCACTTTGAGCATTTCAACACCGATTTGGGGATACTTTTCGAGGAGGTGCAGAAAATCATTGCGCCGCAGGGTGAGCAGCTCGGACTCTTCCATGGAAACCACCGAGGCGGAGCGTCCCTTCCCATCCAGAATGGAGAGCTCACCAAAAAAATCCCCCGATTTCAACATGGTGATGATGACTTCGCGTCCTTCATCGCTGCCGCGGGTGATTTTTACAGTTCCTCTGAGAATGATGAACAGGGTCTGACCCAGTTCTTCTTCCACCAGTATGACCTGGTCTTTGTGGCAGTTCTTATGCATGCAGCGGTCCGCCACTTGCGCCACGTCCACATCGGACATGCGTGCAAACAAGGGCACTTTCTTTAACAGCCGGACAATTCTTTCTTCTGCCATTTCTTCTCCCTGATGTTAGGGGGTGAGAGGCATTGACCCGGATTCTCTTTACCGCGCCAATAGCTCGATAACTCCTTCATCCGCCGGGTTAATGGTTTCAGCGGGTAACACCGAATGGTTGATTGAATTCGGCATACCCAAAGTGGCGTGATATTATATAATAAATAAATTTCTGCGCTTTGCGGAATACAATCGAACTGCGGTTTGGGCGTCCGCATAGATGGCGTTCAAATCGTCGAGCATTCGCGCCCGGGTGAACTTGTCCTGCACCCTTTGCTGCGCAGCCATGCCGAGTCGATAGCGCAGTCTGCTATCCTCGATCAGCGTCACGATCCGATGGATGAGATCCTCGACATCCATCGGTGCAAACATGAGACCGTCTCTGCCATCCTGAATGATATCCAGTACCCCATCGCAGCGTGTAGCGACAACGGCTTTTCCGGCAGCCATGGCTTCAATGAGCACCAGGCCGAAGGCTTCGGCGCGTGAGGGGAAGGCGAAAATATCCATGGCCGCGAGCACGGCAGGAATATCCGCTCTGAAACCCGCAAAGAAGAGCCGCTCTTTTAGCTGCAGCGTCTCCGCTTTGCGATAGATGGGTTCGGCGCGCACCTCCTCATCGCGCGTCGGTTCGCCGACGATGACAAACCGGGTTTGCGGAAAACGGGCAGCTACATGGCCTGCCATTTCAAGGAACTCCAGGTGCCCTTTGCCGGCCTGCAAACGGCCGATCGTGCCGATGAGAATTTCATCATCCCCGATTCCCCACTGCGCGCGGATCCGTTCCCGTTGCAAGGCACCCGCCTGGATATCCGTGCTTTCGATGCCATGGTGGAGAATAAGCACGCGCTCCGGTTCAACGGGATGGGTCGCGAGGATATTATCCTTGATGACCTGAGAGATGGCGATGACGCGATCTACCGAACCATATATCCAGCGGTGTATCGGGTCCCGTTTGGGTTTTTGGGTGCCGATATGTTTGCTGAAAATCAGCGGCCGCCGTGTTCCAAAGCGTATGGCTGGTGCTATATTCCACAAATCCCTGGAATAGTGTGCATGGATGAGATCGATATCCAGGGCGTTGAGATCCCGGTTCAGCCGCCAGGACGCCAGGCCATCGAGATATCCGGCCGGCGCAAAAGCGTGTTGCGACAGGCCCCCTTTTTGCGCCTCGATGGATAATGGTGACCCCGGCACGCAAAAGAGTTCAACCGTCAGACCCGCCTGCATCTGCCAGACGCAAAGCGTGCTCACATACATCTCGAGCCCCCCCCAGCTCCGCGATGAGCATATCTGGGCAATGCGCTTGGGGCTTGGCAGTCGCGGCATGCAATGCCTCAAAGGTACAATCGCTGTTTTTGAATATAATCGAGGACGCCTTCAGGCACCATATAGCGCACCGACTTGCACGCCGCCACTCTGGCGCGAACCTCACTGGAAGAAATTTCCAGCAAGGGGACATCGACCACCACACTGTCATCGAGCAGGGTCGTCATGGCGGAACTGAGCGTATGGTGCGGGCGGCGCACCAGGACAAAGCGGCACAGGGCATGAATGGCCGTCGTATTTTTCCATTTGGGCAGGGTGGGCAAATTATCCGCCCCGATGATCAGGAACAGCTCATCCCGGCGGAGCTGATATTCGCTTGCGATTTGGGTGACCGTATCGATCGTGTAGGATTTTCCGGCACGCCTGATCTCCAGATCGCTGACAGAAAAGCGGGGATTCCCGGAAATGGCGATCTTCACCATCTCGTATCTGTGATTTCCTGGCACCAGATCGGTGTCCGGTTTAAGCGGCGGCACCGCGCAAGGGATAAACAGAAGCCGCTCCAGCGACAGCGCATCGGTGACGCGTTCCGCAATGAGCAGATGCGCCATATGAACAGGATTAAACGTCCCACCATATATACCGAGTCTCATGTCAAATTAACTCGTCTTAAAGGTCGCAGTCGTGGTAAAACAGGATTCGAATGGTCATTTACTTTCCGGCGCCGTATCCTGAGCCGGCAGGCGTTGCAAGCGCTGCCGGGCTCTGGTTGCCAGATCATGGCTGGCGTACTTGTCCAGCATGCGCTGATAAGCTTCTCTGGCGTCCACCGCTTTGCCCATGCGCCGCAGTGATTCCCCGAGATAGAATTGCGCCATCGGACCGTATTTTGAATCGTAGTGTTTGTCGAGCACGGTGTTAAAATAGATGACGGCAGCGTCAAAATATCCCAGCTTATAATACTGTTCCGCGGCTGCATAGACCTTTTGCGCCAATTTTTCGCGGCATTGGCGCAGTTTTTCTTCGACGGTTGGCACGAGCGGGCTGGTGCGAAATTCCTCCAGAAATTCCTGAAATTCCCGTATCGCTTTGAGCGTGTATTCCTGATCAAGAGATGACTTGGGGGAGAGTTGAAAATAGCACAAGCCCAATTTGTATTTGGCATCGTCGACCCATTGCGAATTGGGATAGATTTTCAGGAGCCGCTCATATTCGCTGGCCGCGAGAATATACTCTTTGAGTCCAAAATGACATTCACCGATATAAAATTGGGCCTGATCGGCGAGATTACTGCCACTGTAGCTGAGTGTGATGATGCGGTACTGATTCTTGGCCTCGAAATAGTTCTTTTTTTCGAATAGCTGCTGTGCCACCTGCAGACGCTCTTCCAGGGTCATCGTTGCCTTGATACGCGATCCACCACAACTGGACAGGGACAGGGACAGAACAAAGAGCAGGAAAAGGATCGGGAGTGGATAGTGACGTTTGCTATGGTTTCCGTCAGTGACTGCGAAATGAATAAAAGACATAGATGATACCGCCTGTGATAAGAGTTATGAGTATGGGTTCGATAACTTTATGAAAGAGCGTGGCGGGCAGGTGCGGCCCGGTCGTGAACGCGTACGCTTTATTTTCAATCCGGCTTATGGATGCTCTGTCAATGGAATCGGAATATTCCGCTTTGAAATCCTCCGCAAACTGCAGCATTCCTGACAGGGTTTCATAGCGCAGGTGAATGGCGCAGGTGATGGTTCGGGTGATTGCCCGGCCCTGTTGGTCACGGTCTGCCGTGTATTGCACGGACAGGGTGAGCGGTGCATAAGAGAGCTGTGGAAAATCACCTTGCTCTGCCGTCCCTTTTTGCAAGCGACGTGCAGCGCAGTGGCGCGCCAAACCCTGTTCGATGAGCCAGCTCCAGGTGCTGCTGTTGGGCAATTCATGCAGCCAGAGAATCGACGAGTCGGGCAGTTCCATCCTGGCTACGGCTCGAGCGATAATCTCCTGCACCAGTCCCTGTTCAATCTCCAGGTTTGGCCTGGGTGTTTCATCACCGACAGCCCTGGAGCCAGCCATCAGGAGGACACACCAGCAAATGCAATATAAACCTCTTTTCAGTGACCGTTGTTCCCTATAATAGTATGCCGACCGTCAAAAAATGGATCGTGTGCCTTGCTTGAGCACTTTTTTCGATTTGCAGACCATAATCGAGGGTAAAATCCAGATCAAACCAGCCTTGTCGGGGTGAAAAAGAACGTCGCAGGCTGCAAAGACCAATTCCGGCTGCGTAGACACTGGTTTTCAATTCGGACATGCGGAAGTAGCCATTTCGAACCGCGAGCCATGAAAAGGGCTGCCATTCGAGTCCGGCATGCAATTCCCGTTTAATGGTCTGATTTTCCTCTGATACATTACGCACATCGAGGGAAAGAAGCAAGTTTTTTTGTGCTTGAAAGGTAATCCCCACATTCATCGCCTCATCGATGGTCCGGTTCCAGGCCAGGAAAAGCGCAGCGGTTTCATCCGGAACGTCGACATACATGATCCCGACACGCCAGGCTTTTGCAGGGCGCAGGAGCACACCATAACTGCCGCCAAACTTTCTCAAGTCACCGGCTTGCCCGCGCGCTGTCACCATGTAAAGCGAAGCGCCGATGGAAAAGGCCTCTGCCATCCTGATGCGCATCAGCGCTTGACTGAATTGCCAATCGAGGACGCCCTGTACGGGAAAACGATCCGAACTGTTGTTCAAGAGGGGGTTCCCCGGCAGTGATTCGGTGAGGATGCCGGCGAACGCGAATGCGGCGTAACGGCCACCCAGAGCGCGGACAAAGAGTCCCGCGCGATTCAGCCAATCCCATGCGCTGCAGGAGTGCGCCTGAGACAACTTGGATTTTGACTGTGACGCCGTGTAAATGCCGACGGGATCCAGCCAGAGATCGAAGGCATCGTCTTCCGTGGAAGTGGAAGTGAAGAGGGTCGCCGGGTTATAGATACCCTGGAGGGTGGACACCTCCGCCGCCGTTTGTGAATATCCCATGGCTGCACAGCGCGCCATTCCCGTTGCAATGGTGTGATAACGGTCTGCCGCATGCGCTGGTGCCGCCAGGACCGTTAAAAAAGCGACGCCGGCAGCACAGTTCAACTTCAATCTAGGCAGAAGATGCATGCTGATCTCCGGCCTTTCGGGACCATGGTATGACAACGACCAGGGCTGCCGCTGCAACAAGGACACAGAGTCCGGGGAACCAGTCACCATGGCGGCTGTAAAGGGTTTCTCTGCCATGAATTTGCAGGTTATCGACGACAATGGCGGGCTGGAAAATTTTGGTTGCGCGATAGGTGCGCCCGGATGCGTCTACCAAACAGGAGACGCCGGTATTGGCGCAGCGTGCGATCGCAATACGGTTTTCGATCGCACGAAATACGGCAAAACGGGCATGTTGATAAGGTGCCGTGGTGCGTCCGAACCAGGCATCGTTGGTGATGATGACCAAAAAGTGCGCCCCGGCCTGATGGAAGCGGCGCACCAGGTCGGGAAAGGCCGATTCATAGCAGATGGGAACGGAAAATTTGATCCTGAATGGCGCTGCGGCCGGAGTCGGTTCAGGAGACGCTTCTTTGACAGGGGTGGAAAAAACGGTCCATTCGTCGCCTCTGGCATAGTCCCCGATGCCCAACGCCATATCGTACAACAAATGTTTTATGTATTTAAAGGGAAAATAATTCCGGTAAGGAACGCGTTCAGAAAAGGGCACCAGCCGCATTTTGGCATAACTTTGCAGAAAGCGTTCTCCGGGTTCGATCAAAAACGCAGAATTGTAATAGAGATATTTTTCTTCGTCGGGATAGCGATAATCCAGCGCGCCCGTGAGGATGGGCGTACGAATGGAGTCAGCCAGATCGAGAAGACGCTCAAGGTATTGGTGCTCGGCGCGCAGGTAAAATGGCAAGGCCGTTTCAGGCCAAATGATCAGATCAGGTTTTTGCGCCATGGCCGCGTGCGTCATCTGCTCATAGAGAATGAGATTATTTTCCGTGCTCCCCTCCTCCCACTTTTCGAAGGGGTCCACATTTCCCTGAACCAGTGCGACGGATATCGTCCGGGCGGGAAAGTCGGGTGTGCGCATCGCCTTCAGGCCAAACCGCAGCGGAACGAGGAACCAGCAGGCAATGACAGCCGCCCAGACCATATAGACGCGTCGTGACAGTGGATGACGCAGCAGATACCAGATGACGAGATTCAGGGTGAGAACCCAGAAGCTGACACCCAGGACGCCGGTAAATTCGGCAAATTGGATGAGGGGCAGATAGTAGGATTGCGTGTATCCCAGGCAGTTCCAGGGAAACGCCAATTCCGTGAGACTTTGTGCATATTCCATGCTGATCCAGAAAAAGGGCAGAAAGAATAACGCCCGGGGACGTTGCAAGCGCACAATCAGTGCATGAAAGATGCCATAAAAGACCAGATAGAGCGGAATGACCAGCAAGGCCCCGATCAGACCGGCCTGGGTGACATGACCGATCCAGAACAGCGTAAAGATGGCGATGAACAGCCCGGTTAAATAGCTCCATCGTACAACTTCACGAAAACCTTTATTTTCCAGTAGAATAAAAAAAGGAACCAGCGCCACATAGCCGAAAAAGCCAGTCTTGAAGGGTGGAAAGGCCAAGGCCAGCAGCAGCCCGGTAGCCAGACTATAGCCGACGTCGCGGCATAAAAGTCGATTCAGAGAGCGCATGATCCGGTCTATCTCTGCAGAGTGTAAAGGTAAGGAGTATTCATCATCTCTATTTATACAGACGATGAAGCAGTGCTGAAGTTTTTCATTTCAATCTTGGGTTCGAGCCCTGGCTGAATCTTTGCGGTGATGTTGCAGGCGATCGAGAAATGACTGCAGGAGAAATGCAGCGGCTATCTGATCCACCCTGTCGCGATGTTTCGAAGGCGATTTACCGCGTTCCTGCAGGCTTTTATGGGCACTCACTGTCGTCCATCTTTCGTCGTACATATAGACCGGAGTCTTCAGGCAACCGGACAGCGCGTCTGCAAATGCGGCGGCCAGGGTTGCTTTATCACCCGCGCGGCCATTCATGTGCAGGGGCAGACCGACGATGACAGCGATGACATTCTGCTCCTGCACGATGTCGGCAATTTCGGCACAGGGGAACTGGTGAGATAGATAAACCAGTGTCTTCAGGGAAGATGCGATGGTTTGCATCGGATCACAGAGGGCGAGTCCCATTCGCTTTTCCCCAAAGTCAACTCCAAGCAGGCGTCCCAGAGGCAGGCTGTTCAGAACAGATGCATCAAATATGGGCATGATATTCAAAAGGCCTCCGGGTATTTACACCTTAATTGCTTTGGCTCTCCTCAACCAAGGGTTGTTTGAGGACTTCTTTCAAAAGCTTTCCGGCCTTGAAGTGGGTTTTCCGGCGCGCAGGCACGTAGATGATCTCGCCTGTTTTGGGATTACGCGCTTTGGGTTTTGGTTTTGTCTTTTTCACTTCAAAAACGCCAAAGTCACGAATCTCGATCCGCACCTCAGGATTCGCCTCAGACATGAATTCGCGCAGTGCCTGAAACACGCCATCCACGACTTTTTCGGTCAAATATATCTTTTCTCCGACCAGTTTGGCCGTCCGCTTGGCCACATCTTTTTTGGTAATCGTGGATTTTACGTTTTCATTAGCCATGTTCAGCTCCTTCAAATAGGTTCGCGTCTATCCAATAAAAATATCATCTCAATATTATAACACTATAAATAATAATACTAAATAACGATTTTTACAATAAAAGACAACAAAAAAATTCATATTTGCTTATTTTTTTTAAAAAAATGGCACTTTTTTATCGTTCCGACCAGCGATTGACGGAGATGACGCCATCGACTTTCCTGATTTTTTGCATGATGCGGTTGAGGTGGTCGAGGTCATGGACTTCAATGCTGAGTATGCAATTCACCAGTGAAACTTCAGAGTTCATATTGGCGCCGGCGATGATGCCATCCGCCGCCGCCACCGCATCGGAGAGTTCCGAGAGGAATTTGCCGCGGCGTTCACCCATGATATAGAGGCCGGCGAGAAAACGGCTGCCCTTCTCCACATCCCAGGCGACATCGATGATGCGTTCCGGTTCCTGCATCAGACGCAAGAGGTTGTTGCAGGTATTGGTATGCACCACGATGCCGCGGCCCCTGGTGACGATGCCGGTTATGGGTTCACCCGGAACCGGATTGCAGCATTTGCCGAAACTCAGCATGATGTTGTCCATGCCGGCGACGCGGACGCCGCGGCTTGATTTGCGGGCGCGCTCAATGAAGCGTTTGAAAAGGGATTCATCCTCGGTGATGGGTTTGTCGTCCGGAAGAATTTTTTTCAGCACCGAATCAAGTTTGACATCACCCCGGCCCAACGCAGCGAGCAGATGGCGCGGTTCCTTGAAGTTCAGTTTGCCGGCGAGATCCGTGACATTGATATCCTTGATCTTGATGGAAAAACGCGCCAGGGATCGCATGAGCATTTCTTCGCCGAGCGTCACGCTGTTTTCAAACTGAATATCGCGCAGCCACTTTTTAATGCGCGCCCTGGCTTTGCTGCTGATGACGAAATCAAGCCACCCCTCATTGGGCCGCTGGTTGGACGAGGTGATGATTTCTACGGTGTCGCCGCTGTGCAACTGGTGGCTCAATGGTACAATGCTGCCGTTCACTTTTGCCGCCAGGCAGTGCAAACCGATGTCTGTATGAACACCGAAGGCAAAATCGAGCGGTGTGGAGTGGATCGGCAGCCGGTATAGGTCTCCTTTTGGGGTGAAGACGAACACTTCATCCTGAAAGAGATTGACTTTGAGGTGATCCATGAAGGTACTGGTGTCCGTCTCGTCTTCGTCGGCGAGTTCCAGCATCTGGCGGAGCCAAATCATGTGCTTGTCAAGATCGTCTTCACGGAGGCGCCCTTCCTTATAGCGCCAATGCGCGGCGATGCCATCCTCTGCGGTGCGGTGCATGACCTCTGTGCGAATCTGGATTTCGATGCGCCGGCCGGCGGGACCGATCACCGTGGTGTGCAACGATTGATAGCCATTGGTTTTTGGCGTGGCGATATAGTCTTTGAAACGCTCCGGGATCGGGGCGTAGAGCATGTGCACCAATCCCAGCGTGTGATAGCACTCCTCCACTTTTTCGACGATGATGCGGATGGCGTGCAGATCATAGATCTCTTCAAAGGGGATGTTCCGTTTGACAATTTTGGTGTAGATGCTGTAAAAGTGTTTGGGGCGTCCTTCAAAACGTGCGTGAATTTTGGCTTTCACCAGTGCATCGCGGATGGGGTGCGTCACCTCGCGAATGATTCTTTCGCGATTTGTGCGCGTGCTGTTGACACGTTGTACCAGATCCACGTAAATATCGGGTTCGAGAAATTTCAGGGAGAGATCTTCGAGTTCCCATTTGATTTTTGCCAGGCCGAGGCGGTGTGCGAGGGGCGCGTAGACTTCGCGCGTTTCCAGTGCGATACGGCGCCGCTTGCGCTCGGGCAGATATTCGAGCGTGCGCATATTGTGCAGACGGTCGGCAAACTTGATGATGATGACGCGAATATCCTTCACCATGGAAAGAAGCATTTTGCGAAAGTTTTCCGCTTGCCTTTCCTCGAACTCGAGCAATTTGATATCGGAAATCTTGGTGACGCCGTCGACGAGACTGGCAATGTTCCCGCCGAACTCCTTTGCGACACGCTCGATGGTCAGTTCGGTATCCTCTGCGGTATCGTGCAGCACGCCCGCGGCGATGGTTTCGAAATCCATCTTCAGGCCGGTGAGGATTTTGGCGACTTCAAGGGGATGTTCAAAATAGGGTTTGCCGGATTTGCGAAGCTGGTTGCGGTGGGCATCAAAACTGAATTCAAACGCCTTGCGCAGCAAGGCCGCATCCAGGCTCTGGTTGTAGCGGCTGATACGGCGCAGCAATCCTTCGAATACTTCTTCGTAGACAGCATCCATGCACAATCACCATCGGAGAGATTAAGCGTCCATCAGTAGGGCGCTGGCGAGACGGTTGGAATTTCCACCCGCCCTGTCTCTTTGGGCGCGAATAAGACATACTCTTTTAAAAAGATCAATTCGATGCTGTCCGTGGGACCGTTACGCTGCTTGGCGACGATGATCTCTGCGAGATTCTCCTGGTCGGGTTCCACCGGCCCGTACACAGCGGGACGATAGATGAACATCACCACATCCGCATCCTGCTCGATAGCGCCCGATTCGCGCAGATCGGACAACATGGGTTTGCGCTCACCGCCGCGCGATTCCACGGCGCGGGAGAGCTGCGATAAAGCGAGCACCGGTATATCCAGTTCCTTGGCCAAGGCCTTGAGAGATTGGGATATCTGGGCAATTTCAATCTGGCGGCTTTCCGGCCGCCCCACACCACGCACCAGCTGCAGATAGTCAACGACCAAAAGTCCGATATCAAATTCCACTTTGAGCCTGCGAGCCTTGGAACGGATTTCCATGATGGTCATGCCGGGGGAGTCGTCGATATAGATGGGTGCTTTTTCAAGCGATCCAACCGCAACCACCAGTTTGGACAATTCATTCTCGGGCAGTTTGCCGATGCGCACGAGGTGCGCATCCACCCGGGCTTCGGCGCAGAGCAGACGCATGGCGATCTGCGGCGAGGACATTTCAAGGCTGAAAATGCCGACGGGCACTCCATAACCGGCCGCATATCGCGCCATGTTGAGCGCAAAAGCGGTTTTACCCATCGAGGGGCGCGCGGCGAGAATGATCAATTCGGATCTTTGCATACCGGACAACAGACCGTCCAATGCTTTATAGCCGGTGGGCACGCCCGTGACGCCGTCGAGTTTGCCATGGTAATTGTCGATCATATCCATGGTCTGGAATAGAATCGGCCTGAGATGAGAGAAGGATTTCCGTTTGCGCTGTTCGGAGAGCGCAAATATTTTTTTCTCGGCGGCATCGATGACGTCATGGGCTTCGTCGCTGGCCTGGAAACAATCAATCTGGATCTCATTGGCCACTTCGATCATTTTGCGCAACAGCGCTTTGTTGAGCACAATGCGGCAATAATGCTCCACATTGGCCGCTGAGGGAATGCGTTCGACCAGTTCGGTGAGATAATAGTAGCCGCCGATTTTCTCCAGTTCCTGCTGTTTGCCCAACTCTTCGGAGACGGTGAGGATATCGATGGGCTCGCTCTTTTCAAACAGGGCGCGACTGGCCAGAAAGATCTTGCGATGCGCCTCTTTGTAAAAACAGCTTTCATCGACAAGTTCGAACACCGTATTGGCCGCATGGGGCTCGATCATCAGGGAGCCGAGCACTGCCATTTCCGCCTCGAGCGCCTGGGGCGGCATTTTGGTGATGCTGGTTTCGTTGGTGTTGGCCATAGACGGCTGCTCAAGAAGGTTGAATATTCTGTAAAAATTGATCGTAGAGTTGTCGCAGGCGTTGCACGTCTTCCCACGTCTCACGCTTGAATTGCGGATAGCGTATCAGCGCTGCTGGATGGTACGTCACCAAAAGTGGGATACCCTGCCAGTCATGCACCCGGCCGCGCAGACTCGAGAGGGCCGCCTGGGTGTGCAAGAGCGTTTGTGCCGCATGCCTTCCCAGGCAGAGAATGAAGGCCGGTTTGATCAGGTGAAGCTGATGCTCGAGATAGGGCAGGCACTGCGAGATTTCTGCTGGCAGAGGGTCGCGATTTCCGGGCGGACGGCATTTAAGCACGTTACAGATATACACCTGCTCCCGTTGCAACTGAATGGCCGCCAGTATCTTATCCAGCAGGAGACCGGCATCACCGACAAAGGGTTTGCCCATCTGATCTTCTCTGGCGCCCGGCGCTTCGCCCACCAACACAATATGCGCATTTTCGTTGCCACTTCCAAAGACTAAATTATTCCGACTCTTGCTTAACAGGCATCTGTCGCAGGCGGCAATTTCCGCCACGAATGCTTGCAATGAGGCACATTTCCTCCAGGGTTCTTCGCTCTCCTGAGAAAAGGCCCCGGCCTCCAGGCGCAAATCCCTTGCCGGGAGTGCCAATTCATCACCGTAGATTTCAATTTGTTCACGGATGAAAGCCGCCAGGTCGGGTTGCGATGGTTTCATGATCCCTTCACCTCACCGTCAGCAAATTTTGCACCGCATCGAGAATGCGGTCAGCCACCTCGAGCTTGGAGAGCTTTGGCCAGGTTTCCTGTTGGCCCGAACGGTGCAGAAGCGTCACCACATTGGTATCCACTTCAAAACCGGCGTCCGGTTCGAGCGGATTATTGAGCACGATCAAATCGAGATCTTTTTGCTCCATTTTATGCAACGAGTATGGAATTTCATTTTCAGTCTCGAGTGAAAATCCGACATGAATCCGTTCGCCTTTGCCGCTGGCGGCTGCCTGAAGAATATCCCGCGTTCTCACCAGGCGCAGTAAAAGTTCTGCATCGCTCTTTTTAATTTTTTGCGGGGAGACGCTGCCGGGAATGTAGTCACTGACCGCGGCGGCCATGATGAGGACATCCTGATCGACGAGATGCTTCTCTACGGCTTCGAGCATTTGCGCTGCGGTTTGGACGCGCTGCAGGGAGACGCCTGAGAACGCCCGTTCATGACTCGGACCGGTGATGAGCGTGACCTGTGCACCGCGCAGCGCGGCGCGTTCGGCGACGGCAAAACCCATCTTGCCGGAAGAGCGGTTGCCGAGGTAGCGGACGGGATCAAGCGCTTCGTAGGTCGGACCGGCGGTGACGAGAACTTTTTTGCCCGTGAAATCTTTTTTCACCGTGACGGCCGTTTTGACCGCATCGACGATTTCATCCAGTTCAGCCAAACGCCCCCATCCCACCTCACCGCAGGCAAGCTCACCCTGTCCCGGCGTCACCACCAGGTATCCGTTTTGCAGCAGCTTGTTCTGATTCTGTTGATACAGGGGGTTGGCGTACATCTCTTTATTCATGGCCGGACATACTATGACAGGTGCCGTACAAGCCGCCACGGTTGTGGTCACGGCATTGTCGGCGAGACCATTGGCAATCTTGGCAATGGTATTGGCCGTTGCCGGGCACAGGAGCACGGTATCGGGCCAGCGCGCCCAGTCAATATGGAGGGTGCCGCCGCCTGCAGCCGGAAAGAGATCGGTCAAAACCGCATGGCCGGTGAGCGTTTCGAAAGTGAGTGGTGAGATGAAGTGAGTCGCCGCCGGAGTCATCATCACCCGGACGTGGGCGGCGGATTTTATCAAATAGCGGACCAGTTCAGCCGCTTTATAGGCGGCGATGCCACCGGTCACACCGACGACTATTTTTTTATCCTGCAACACCGGAGGGAATCTCCCGCGATTCAGGGATCATTCAGGGTATTCTTTGTTCAACATCCCGTCCAACATCTCCTGCAACGCCATGGAGGTTGGTTTGGGAAGTTTGAGATATTGACGGTCCACGACATCCTGGCTCACCCCTTCGTCATCATAATTATCGCTGTTGCTGATCGAGGCGGCTTCAGCATCGAGCACACGTTTCTGCTCTTCGTTAATCTGGCGGGCGCGCCGTGCGATCATGATAATCGCCTCATAGACGTTTTCTGCATACTGGTCGAAATTGTCCAGTGGTAAAGTGCGAATCATACTTGTTGCCTCCAATCCATCTATATATGCTTGCTGTTTAAGCGATCTTCAATGAGCTGCTTTACGCCTTTGATGGCTTCGCCGAGTACGATGTTGGTCACATGGTGCTGAAAGAGTTCCCCCATTTCCAATTCCATTTCCATGCGCTTCAGTCGCAGGGCGACTTCTTCCTCAGACTCGGTGGCGCGTCCCGATAATCTGCGCAGCAGCGTCTCCCTATCCGGAGGATCGAGAAAAATCATCAGCGTCTGATCAGGAAAATGGTTATTGATGCTAACAGCGCCATTGACATCGATATCAAAAAAAACAATACAGCCTTTTTTCAGCCACTTTAAAATCGGTTTTTGCGGGGTGCCATACCAGTGGTCGTGGACTCGTTCATATTCGACCAGTTCCCCGGCGCAAACCATATGCTGAAACGTCGTCTCATCCACAAACCAATAATCAACGCCGTTTTTTTCCAGCGGGCGCCGCGGGCGCGTGGTCGCCGAAATGGAAAAGCGATAGCGGCGATCGCCCTCCTCCAGTATCTTGCGGATTACTGTGGTTTTGCCTCCGCCTGACGGCGAGGAGACAACCACGAGAAGTCCTGGTGAGGTCACGGCTCCAATCCCGATCAGGGTTTATTCGATATTCTGCACTTGTTCGCGCAGTTTCTCTACTTCATCTTTTATTTCGATGACCAGATGCGAAATTTCCGCGGAAGAGGCTTTACTGCCGATGGTGTTGGCCTCCCGGTTCATTTCCTGAAGCAGAAAATTGAGCTTTCTGCCCGGTGCGGCTTCATTTTCCAGAATCTGAACGAAAGCTTTGTTATGACTGTGAAAACGCACGCACTCTTCGGTGACATCGAGGCGGTCAGAGAGAAATGCCAGTTCCATTTCCAGGCGCCCCTCTTCAATACGCTCTTCCTGGACGAGGGCGCGTACGCGTTGACGCAGCTTGTCCATCTCCTCCCTGGGTCTGTTTGCAGCCAGCGCTTCGATGGCGCGGATCATTTTTTCGAGATTCTCGATGCGCTGCATAAAATCGCGCACCAATTCAGCGCCTTCATTCCGGCGCATCGACTGCAGCTCTTCCAGGGCTGCCGTCAGCGCCTGGCGGGTGCATTCCCAATATTTTTCGGTCTCAGGCGCATTATCATCACTGATAATGATATCGGGAAGCGTCAGCAACTGCCCCAGCTCGATCCGCCCCCCGAGGTTGAGTTCCTGCTGCAACTCGGTTGCCAGACGGTGATACAAGAGAGCCAGCGGTTTATTCAGTGTCAGCGTTTGCAGATTGGCGTTCTGACTCTGCACGGTGATGCTGATGTTGATGCGGCCCCTGGAGAGTGATTTGCCGATGAGTTCCTTGATCTGGTTTTCAAAATCGGCTAAAATCCTCGGATTCCGCAACGAGATGTCCAGAAAACGGTTGTTGACAGAGCGAATTTCGACGGCGACTTCTATCTCATCCTTTTGATACGCCGACCTGCCATAACCCGTCATGCTCGAAACCATAAGAATTCCTGATATAAATGAACTCACCTATAAAATAAACATTTATTTTAGTGATTTTTTTCTATATAGTCAATTGTTTTTTTTACCTGCATAGGAACAGAAATGCGGAGAGCGCCACGAAAAGGTGGCTTGTTGCGATACGCATGTCCGCGAAGCGCTGTATCGTATCCAGGGACTATTTCCTGGCGAATTTCGCTTCCTCGAGGCGCAAGCGCAATGAAACGCGATGAGAATTCTCCAGTTTGTCGTGTTTCAGGAATGCATAATCGACATCGAGTTTTGGCAGGCGCAGGCCGGCGCCGGCGGAGAAATGACCGATATCCGACCCGGCGCGCAACGAGAGGCGGTTATGAAACAGCCATTCGATGCCGGCGTGAAAATCAGCGCTGAGGCCGCGAAAATGAGTCTGTGCGGCGATCTCCCGGCCCTCGAAACGCAGGTCGGTGTCTGCGGCGACCAGCAACCGGCTCCTGAGCGATTTCATGACCCACGGATACGCCATGCCGAGTTTCAGCGTCGGCGAAATAAGCTCTTTCGCTCCCGTATCCCAGGCCAGCAAGGTGGTCGTGACATCCTGGAAATTGGCGCCGAGCCGCAGGCTCTTCCAGGGATTCCAGAGCGCACCGATATCGAAGCCGAGGCCCCAGGCGCTGTGACCGGCGACGCCTTTGTGCACCATCTTGAAGTTGGCGCCCCAGGCCCATTTACCCTTTTGCAGTTTGGCATAACTCACATAAAATGCGTATTCCGCATCGGAAGTGGTCCAGGCGACATAGGTATGATTGGCCCTGACATTGCCGTGTTCATCCACATAGGTGGCATCGAGTGGCAGATCAGGCCGCGGGACGGCGGTGACGGGGATATCGTCCACAGCGAGGCGCACCAGCGAAAAGCCCAGGGATTCCCTGCTGCGCACGGGCAAAGCGACGCCCATATAATCATAATTCACCACACCGCCGAAGCGACGGGCGTGCATGGCGCTCAGCTCCGGGTAACGTATCAATGCCAATCCGCCGGGATTCCAGTAAGCGGCAGTCACGTCTTCGCTGATGGCCACATAGGCGCCGCCCATGCCGAGGGCGCGCCCGCCCACACCGCCGGCCATGAATTCTCCGGCATATTTTTTGATCCCCACGCCTGCGAACAGTGCAGAGACGCTGAGCAGAACGATGACGGATGACAGAGCAAATTTGCGCACACAAACCTCAGGAAAGTGATCAATAGCCATCAAGTTATAAGTTTATCATAATTATGCAACACTTTTGTTGCGCGCCGTTGAGATCGACCCTGTTTTGCCTGCCGATCGGATTGATTCGAAAAACACAGGCCACAAGAACATGAAGGGTTTCGATGGATTGATTATATGTCTTCAAAGGCCAGGGCATGAAACGAGTTTGATGAAGATGGTTTCATTGCGAATGATCGGCAGCCAGTTGTCGGAGCTGTTCCAGTTTATTCAGCGCCTCCAATGGGGTCAGCTGATTGGGGTCCAGCTTTTTGAGTTCCTCCTGCAGGGATTGCTCGAGTTCCGAGAAGAGATTGAGCTGCGCCACCGGCGATTTTCGGTGATGGTGCTGGGCCAGCTTGGGAATGTCCGAGGCGGTGAGTGCTTCCGATTCCAGGTTCGCCAGAATCTCGCGCGCTCTGCTGATCACTTCCCTGGGCAGACCCGCCAGCTGTGCGACGTGAATGCCGTAGCTGTGGTCACAGCCGCCGGGGATGATTTTACGCAAAAAAACGATCTGGTCGCCCCACTCCTTGACGGCGACATTATAGTTCTTTACACGCGGCAGAATCAACTCAAGTTCCGTCAATTCGTGATAGTGCGTGGCAAAAACGGTTTTTGCCGCCAACCTGGGGGTGTTGTGCAGATATTCGGCGACGGACCAGGCGATGGACAAACCGTCAAACGTGCTGGTGCCNNGTAAAGACGCGGTCCACCAGCCCGATGTGGGCTTCGCGCGCGGGCACAAACGAACCCATTTGCGCCATGATCACGATCAGGCCGATCTGCCGGAGATAGGTCGATTTGCCGGCCATATTGGGGCCGGTGATGATGAGTATCTGCTCTTTTTGCGTATCCACACGGGTATCGTTGACGATGAAGGACTCACCGGCGGGAAGGAGTTTCTCTATCACGGGATGCCTGCCGTCCCTGATGATGAGGGCATCGCCCTCATTGATGACAGGACGAACATAGTTATTCTCCACCGCAACCTGGGCCAGCGCGGTCAGGCAATCGATCTGCGCCAGCAGCCGGGCATTTTCCTGCAGAGGCAGCGTATAGGCCAGGACTTTACGTCGCACCTGATCAAAGAGCTGGTATTCGAGATCGACGATCTTTTCCTCGGCACCCAGTACCTTTTCCTCATATTCTTTCAGCTCCTGGGTGATGTAACGTTCTGCATTCACCAGCGTTTGTTTACGAATATAATGGGCGGGGACTTTGGCCAGGTTGGGATTGGTGATCTCGATATAGTAGCCAAACACTTTGTTAAAGCTGACCTTCAGGGAAGGTATTCCGGTGCGATTGCGCTCCTGCAACTGCAGCCGTGCGATCCAGTCCTTGCCGCTGTGGGCAATGTCGCGCAGTTCATCGAGTTCCGCGCTGTAGCCTTTGCGAATGAAACCGCCGTCGGTGATGGAAAGCGGCGGTTCCTCCACCAGTGCCCGGCTGATTTCTTCCGCCAACTCCGTCGCGGGATCGAGTCCATCGCAAAGTCGCTGCAACAAGGGAGCGTTTACAGGCTTCAGCGTCTGCATGAGGCTTGCGACGACCTGCAAGGAGGCGAGCACGGCATTGGCATCGCGGGCATTGGCTCTCCCCGTGGCAAATCGCGCCATGAGTCGTTCCACATCCCCCGTCCGGCGCAGGGTGCCGGTCAATGCAGCGCGCAGTTCATGATCCGCGATCAGCTCCTGCAGCCCATCGTGACGGTCATTGATGGCGGGCAGGTTCAGCAGTGGGTGAGTGATCCAGTGCACCATCATGCGGCCGCCCATGGGCGTGCGGGTCTGGTCGAGCATATCCAGCAGTGTGCCGTGCTTGCGCGCCGTATGAATGGACTGTATCAATTCCAGGTTACGGCGGGAGCTGGAGTCGATGATCATGCAGGTTTCATCGGAGGCGCGGGAGAGCCGGTTGATGTGGATCAATTTCTCACGCTGGTTCTCGCGCAAATAAGCAATGACGGCGCCCGCGGCGCAGATGCCTAGGGGAAGTTCCTCGACGCCAAACCCTTTCAGGGAGAGGGTGCTGAAGTGGTCATTCAGCGTCTCCACGGCATAATCATAATTGAAGAGCCACTCCTCCCGCCTTGTCCAGGTGGTGATGGGAAGTCCTTTGAGCAGAGCCATGATGTCTTGGGCTTGCGATTCACCCAGCAGAATTTCTGCAGGCTGCAGATTGGTGGTGAACTCTGGCAACTGCTGAGTGGCGATCTCCTGCACCTGGAATTCACCGGTCGAGACGTCGACGCTGGCGATGCCGCTGTGCAGGCCGCGGGTGTGTATGGCGAGCAGATAATTGTTGCGCTTGGTCTCAAGCAGATCGTCAGAAACGGCGGTGCCCGGTGTGACCACCTCCAGCACCTCGCGCTTGACGATCGTTTTGGCGAACTTGGGGTTTTCCGTCTGTTCGCAAATGGCGACGCGGTAGCCGGCTTTGATCATCTTGGCCAGGTAGGTGTCGAGTGCGTGATGGGGAAATCCGGCCAGGGGGACGTCCGCCGCTTTGCCATGCGCGCGGGAGGTCAGTGTGATGCCCAGCACTTCAGAACCGGTTCTGGCGTCGTCAAAAAACATTTCATAAAAATCGCCCATTCTGAAAAAGAGGATGGCGTCTTTATGTTTGCTTTTGATGGCGAAGTACTGTTCCATCAAGGGTGTTTTTGATTTTTCTGAGTTCACCACTACCAGGCTCGTTGGCTGCGTCAAATGGAGCATATATTCATCGAATTCATTTTTCCAGTAAAGGGGACCTTGGCTGTTTCATTCATGGCCGGTCGTATTGAATGCGGAGAGATCGATGCCCCAATTCAATTTGCTTCGCAACACATTGAAAAAATCGCGGCGATGGGTATCGACCCATTTGATGGCGTGGGCAGCCCGTCTCACTGTGATGTGATCCTCTCTGCGCAGGCTGAAGAGGTTCTGGCCATCGATATTGATCTGTGCCGGCCGATCCTGGTTGAGCAGGCGGATCTCCAGCAGACTGCTTTCATCGAGCACAATGGGCCGAACCGTCAGTGAATGGGGGCAGATGGGCGTGACGAGGATGGCGCGCATCGTCGGCATGAGCAGAGGTCCCCCTGCGGACAGGGAATAGGCGGTTGATCCCGTGGGGGTGGCGACGATAACGCCGTCACAGCGGTAGGTATTGAGATAGGTGCCGTCCACGTGCACGTCCACCAAAATCAGCCGCGGCCAAATGCCCTTTTCTATGACGAAGTCGTTGAGGGCGAAGAGTGTTTTCACTTTCCCCGCCTGTTGAATACGAACCTCGAGCAGCATACGCTCGATGACGGAGAAGCGCCCGGCGATGACATCATCAAACGTTGAAATCATCTCATCGAGGGGTACTTCGGCGAGAAAGCCGAGTCCGCCGAGGTTGATGCCGAGGATCGGGGTGCCGCTGGCGCCGGTATGGCTGGCGGCCGTGAGCAGGGTGCCATCGCCTCCGAACACCGTCAAGAGATCGCAATGGTGACCGAGTTCCGCGAGCGGCTTCACAGATGCTGCGGCATTCAAACCGAGAAAATCTCCCAACGCCTCGTCGTAGATTACAGAGACGCCGCTCTTCTGCAGATGCGCGTCCAGGCGCAAGATCGCTTCGCGCACGTGCGCCTTGTTCCTGTTTCCGGCAATACCGATGATCATGCACTTTTCAACGTTTTTGCAAATCTGAAAAGATTGCGAATTCTGCTGGTTTTGTTGTTAATGTGACCCTCATGCCATTTTTTAACGATTTCGACGATGGCTTCAGCGCTCAGTCCGGCTTTGTCGAGCATGGCCGTACGATCGCCCTGTCCGAGAAATTCATCCGGAAACCCTTTGCGTATCAGTACGATCTCTTCATGGTGGTGATCAGCGAGATAGTCCGCAACGGCGCTGCCAAAACCGCCGGTGAGCGTGCCTTCCTCGAGGGTCATCACCAGATGGAATTTGGAAAACACCTCTTCGAGCATGGCGGAATCGAGCGGCTTGATAAAGCGAACATTGATGACCTGCGCGGAAATGCCCTGTTCGTGCTGAAGCCGCTCGGCGGCGGCCACTGCTTTGTGGGCGAGGTGTCCCACGGCGAGAATGGCGATATCGCTGCCGCTGCGCATCACTTCGCTTTTTCCGATGGGGATGAGTTGAAAGCCGGAAGAGAGCGGCACGCCTTCACCGGCGCCGCGGGGATAGCGAATCGCGACGGGACCTTGGTCATAGGCCAGCGCTGTGCGCAGCATATGACGCAATTCTTCCTCATCACGCGGCGCCATGAGCACGAGATCGGGGATGGTGCGCAAAAACGCGAGATCAAAAACGCCGTGGTGAGTGGGTCCGTCGTCGCCGACGAGGCCGGCGCGATCGATGGCGAACACCACGGGCAATTTTTGCAGCGCGATGTCATGAATGAGTTGATCATAGGCGCGCTGCAGAAACGAGGAATAGATTGCGACCACCGGACGCATGCCCTGCATGCACATGCCGGCGGCAAAGGTCACCGCATGGCCTTCGGCGATGCCGACATCGAAAAAGCGTTCGGGGTGTTTCGCTGCAAAGTGGCTCATGCCCGTTCCCAGCGCCATAGCCGCCGTGATGCCAACGATTTTGGGCGATTGCTCAGCCAGTTCGGCAAGCGCGGTGCCGAATACTTCCGTGTAGGTTGGCGCAGCGTTCGCTTTGATGGGCGCACCGGTCACCTTGTCAAATTTGCCCAGTCCATGAAAAATGGGGGCATTCTCTTCTGCGGGTTTAAAGCCCTTGCCCTTTTTCGTGGCGACATGGAGAAGGATGGGTCCGTGCAAATCCCTGACTTCGGTGAGGGTACGCAGCAGTTCGGCGATGTTGTGGCCATCGATGGGGCCGAAATAGCGAAAGCCAAGGCGCTCAAAGAGTATGCCCGGCATGACAAACGCCTTGAGGCTCTCTTCGATACGCCGGGCCGTGCCGCGAATGCGCGGGCCCATTTTTTCAAACTTGCCGGTGAAATCCCATATCTCCGACTTTATTTTATTATAGATTGGATTTGAGATGATGTTGGTGAGATATTTCGACATGGCGCCGACGTTATGGCTGATGGACATGCTGTTGTCATTGAGGATGACAATCAGGTCCTTCCCCGAGGCGCCGGCATTATTCAAGCCCTCATAGGCAAGGCCGCCGGTGAGTGCGCCATCGCCGACAACGGCGACGACCCGATAAGTCTCGCCGGCGAGATCGCGGGCGCACGCCATCCCGAAAGCGGCGGAAATGGAGGTGCTGGCGTGTCCCACCCCATAGGCATCATAGACGCTTTCGCTGGGTTTGGGAAAGCCGCTGATGCCTCCCTCCTGCCGGATTTTATGAAACGCTTCGCGTCGTCCGGTGATGATTTTATGTGCATAGGCCTGATGCCCGACATCCCAGACGATCTTATCCACCGGCGTATTGAGCAAATGATGGAGTGCAAGCGTGAGCTCGACCACGCCCAGCGAGGGCGCCAGATGACCTCCGGTCTCGCTCACCGTATTGATGATGTATTCCCTGATCTCCCGCGCCAGGTGCGCGAGTTGCGGAATGTCAAGATGCTTGATATCCTGCGGAGAATCAATCTTTGACAATAAATCTTCCATTGAAAACCTTTATTGAAAAATAGCTGCATCCTGCCTGACAGAGAGATCAGGCAACGTGGCCACACGATGTATAACAGCGCGCAAGGGGCGCTTAATCCGCTTCCCGATCGCTCAACTGGAAACCATCGGCGGTTTTACTGAGCACCGTGATCTTATTTTCTGCTTCCGCCAACTTTTTCTGGCAAAAAATCATGAGCTCGTTGCTCTCCTCGAAGAGTTTGAGAGATTCCTCCAAACTTTTGGAACCATCCTCCAGCACATCAGCAATTTCTTCCAGACGTTCCATGGCGGATTCAAAGGTCATTTTGGCCATCACTGCATTTCTCCGTAAAGAGCTCTGTAAATTGTTTTTGGGGATCCCGGGCACGGACCTGTGCCCTGATGCGTCCAGCGGCGAATTGAACAGCAATGGTGTCGTTGGTGTTCAATGCCGCTGCGGCGCGAACAAAACGGTCGTGCCCTACCTTCCAGACCAGACTGTAGCCGCGCTTGAGAATCGATTCCGGTGCGAGATCGCGGTTGCGCTGCTGCAGGGCAGCGAGTTTGAGATGTTTGTTCTCGAGATAATAGGACATGGATCGGTGAACCGCGCGCGTCAGCTCATCGACGCGCTGGTGGCGCTGCTGAATCAAATCCTGTGGACGGCGCAGGCCGTAACTCGATCGCAATCCCGCAAGACGCTGTTTTTCGCTCTTGATCATACGGCGCAAGAGTTGCTGGTTATGGCGCGCCATTTCGCCGAGTCCGGCGCGCACCTGAGCGCTTTCAGGGACTACCAGTTCCGCAGCTGCTGAAGGGGTGGGCGCGCGCAAATCGGCGACAAAATCGGCAATGGTATAATCGACCTCATGCCCCACAGCCGAAACCACTGGAATCCCGGACGCGGCGATGGCCCGGGCAACGACCTCTTCATTGAATGCCCATAAATCTTCCAGGGAGCCACCACCGCGGCCGGCGATGATGACATCGACGCCGCCATATTCATTGAACTCTCGTATGGCTGCGGCGATATCTTCGGCTGCGCCATCTCCCTGCACCAGCGCCGGACGCAAAATGATATGCACGGAGGGCATGCGGCGCCGCAAGACCTGGATGAGATCGCGAATGGCGGCACCGGTCGGTGAGGTGATGATGCCGATGGTTTCCGGAAAAGCGGGCAGTACCTGTTTTCGCGCCGCATCAAACAACCCCTCCGCGGCGAGACGGTTTTTCAGCCTTTCGAACGCCATCTGCAGCTGTCCGACGCCCGCGGGGATCATTTTAACGGTATCAAACTGATAGTTGCCACGCTTCTCATAGACACTCACCTGACCGAAAGCCAACACCTGCATGCCGTCCTGCGGCGTGAAAAAGAGTCCTGCATTTCTACTCCGCCACATCACACACGAAATCTGTGCGTTCTCATCCTTCAAGGAAAAATACATGTGGCCGGATGAATGGCGGACAAAATTGGACAGTTCACCATGCAACCAGAGAGGCGGCAGTTCGCTCTCAAGCAGGGATTTAATCTGGCGTGTGAGTTCGCCGACGGTATAACTGGAGGGTGTATGATCCCGATATTCCATAGATGTTGATCAATAGAGTTAGGGAATAGTGCTGAGCACCAGAGAATGAACCGCGATCCGGAATGATTCATCGCCGGGAGACTCGGCTTGCAAAAAACAGGATACGATCTTTCAGCGTTGGCAGTGATGCCGGGCAGAAAACTCAGATTGAGGATCATTCCGTGATAGCAACGATTCACCCCGGCGGCTCGACCTGTAGCGGTTTGTCAATCAACAGGGTTATATAAAACGATCAATTTTACAGCGCCTGCAGTTGCGGCACGTAAAATTGACAAGGGAATACAAAAGGGCCAAGAGAATTCTCCCAGCCCTGTATCAAGATTAGCGTAATTTCTTTTTATGTCGGTCCTTGCGCAATCTCTTTTTACGTTTGTGCGTAGCAATCTTGGTTCTTTTGCGTTTTTTTCCGCTTGGCAAAACGATCACCTCCATTCCAATCCCGCCGCCTCATGCGGCGCGCTTTTTAGATATCTCACTCTGAATTGATATATCGTTTTAATTCTTTTGACGGTTTAAAAGAGGGAGAACGATGTGCCGGAATATCCACTCTTTTCCTGGTAACCGGATTCAGCGTCGTTCGCGCATTTTTATGCATGATTCTGAAATTGCCAAATCCGCGCAAATCGACGCGATCTCCCTGTTTCAGCGCATATCCGATGGTGGCAAGGAAACCTTCGATGACCGCTTGCGTCTCCGTTTTGGTGAGGCCAGTGCCTTCCGCGACCACATCAACAATGTCGGCTTTTGTCATAACAACACCCTTTCCGCCCGTCTGCTAGTGACAACGACTGCAGTGATGCGTGGCACATCCGCTACAGGGGCGGCTGGAAGAGGAGGCGTGCATCGTTTCGCTGTGCGCTCCTTTGCCAGTGAATCCGAAGGGCGAAATCTTGCGCTCGGCCTTTGTGGTGCCACATCGTATGCAGTGCATATGTTGGGCTGCGGCGTGTGAAGAAACCAGTTCTTCGAATTCGTGTCCGCAGCTCGGGCATTTGAATTCGTAGATCGGCATGGTGTCGATGGTACAACCCGTATGAGCTGATGAAAACCATGTTAGCCTGTAAATTTATTAAATAAATGGTCAAAATGCAAGACAAAAATCCCGTTTCCAATGAGTTAGACGATTTCATGCAAGCAGGCGGGCATAGATATCTCCGACTTTTTGGGCGCAAATATCGATGTCGAACTGTTCCCAGGCGGCCCGGCGGTTGCTCACTGCCATATTCTGACGCAAGAGCGGATTTTTCAAGAGGCGCAGAATGGACGCAGCCAGGGCCTCGCCATCACCCGGCCGGATCAGGAAACCATTCACACCTTCTGTGACCACATCCGGGATGCCGCCAACCGTCGTGGAGACAACCGGCAATCCGGCCGCATATCCCTCAAGCAGAACCAGGGGAAGCACTTCGGCGTAGGATGGCAGAACCAGGCACCAGGCGCCGGCCAGCCTTGCGGCCTTTTCTTCACCATAAAGTCGGCCGGCAAACTCGATTTTGGCAGAGATGCCGAGTTCCCCGGCTTGTTGACGCGCCTGCTCAATCTCTCCCGGACCGATGAACAGACAGCGCGCTTCGGGCAGCTCAAGAAACACCTTGTGCAGCGCCGGCAAGAGATCGTAGACCCCTTTTCGCCTGCAGATCTCCCCGAGGAAGGCCACCAGCGGGTAGGGTGCCGGTGTTGTCTTGACTGTCTTGTAGATAGAGAGATCGATGCCGTTTTCGACCTGCGCCACCTGATCGGATGGCAAATAAGTGGTAAAAAAATGGTACCAGGTTGCGGAGAGCGCCACCACGCAGTCGCAGCGGCGCAGATTTCTCAGAATGATACGCCGGATCCATGGCTTGCTCGCCACGATGAACTGATCGAAAGAAGAGCCGTGCACATGCAGGACCACCTTGACGCCGAATAATTTGGCCACATGGAGGTAGAGGCACTTCTCCCAGAATGACATATAGGAGCTGGTATGAAGGTGGACGATGGCGATGTTGCGGCGCGGGATGATGAAAAGGTAGCGCATGAAGTGGCAGATGGAATAAGCAAAACTGTAGAGCGTCAGTTTGAGATTACGATGAAAAGAGCGGGCATATCCGCTCGGCGAAGCGAACTGGCTGTGCTGACGGCTCCTGGGTTTGGAGATGTCAAGATGGCGGATGGGGAAGCGCCGGCGCAGTGGAGAATGGAGCAACGCCTCGACGAAGAATTCGACGCCGCCGATTTGCGGCGGCAGCGGTCCGACCATAAGAATTGTATTTCGCTTCATGGATGATACTGCCCTTTGCCTGCCCGTCCATTGCCAGC
>DCUM01000013.1 GCA_002327255.1 bacterium UBA2214
GTCTCGTTGAGCGGCTACCGGATCTATGACCCGGGCGGCAAGTCCGGGGCCAAGCCCAAGCTGGTCTTCCCGGCCGGGGCCGCTGCACCCGCCAAAGGCTTTTACGTCATCACCGTCGATGACACAACGGCCGCCGGATTCGGCCTTTCCAGCGGCGGCGACGAAATCTGGCTCGAGGATCCCTCCGGCGCGCAGATCGACTATGTCAAAATCCCGGCCATGCCGGTGGAGACGAGTTCCTATGCCCGCATCCCGGACGGGGCCGACAACTGGCAGATCATAACGATCGCCACCAAGGGTACTTCCAATAAACCATAATGAACAGGTTCTTTGGTAACCGATGGAGACCGCCTCCTTGTGGGCGGTCTCCTTTCTTGATCGTGAGCGCCATGAAATACGCCTATCTCTTTTCATGCCTTCTATTGCTGGCCGGATGTTCCCGTCCGGATCCGGTCAAAGTGAGACCGGATCCGGATGGTAAGACGCTGCAGCCCATCGCGGCCGTCGATCTGCTGCCGCACATTCCGGAGCCCTCGGGACTTGTCTGGAACCCCGGTCATAATACGTTGATGGTGGTGTCCGATGCCAAATCCGATATCTTTGAGATTGGACTGGATGGCGCCCTGATCCGCACCATCCCGACCACCAGTTCCGATCTGGAAGGGGTTGCGATTTCACGCACCGGCGACACGCTCTATGTGGCGGAGGAGCGCAACCAGCTGGTTACCCTGTATTCCGGTGCGGGGGTGCGGCTGCATTCCATTCCCGTCAGGGTGGCGACGCTGGACAACAATGCCCTGGAGGGCGTCGCGGTGGACCGGCAAAACCATCTCTGGGTGATCAACGAAAAGAATCCGCGCCTGCTGCTGCAGTTTTTCAACGGCCTGGAAGTGAGCCGCCTGGAGATCTCGCATGTCAGCGATCTCTCCGATATCTGCTGCGATACCATGGACGACGGCTTGTGGATCATCAGCGACGAATCGAGAAAAATCATCAAGATCGATCGCCGCGGTGCACTGCTGGGGGAATGGGGTCTGCCCTTTGACAAGGGGGAGGGGATCGCTTTTGCGGGCGACAAGATGTATGTCGTCAACGATCAGGATGGCAAACTCTATACGTTTGCCAGGCCATTTTGAGTCAAGACGAATAATCCTTGTGCGTTAACGTCTGGTTTTGTAAATTGAAAAGAACAATAAAAAGGAGGAACCATGAAAAAAGCTACCAATATGATCAAGGTGCTTCTGAGTGTGGCACTGGTTGCATTTCTGGTCAGCGGCTGTTTGATCACGGAAATCATTCAGTCGGCCATCGTCGCTGCCGGCGGTGTTTTTGAGGTCAAGATCACAATAACCGACAAGACCGCGGATGCCAATGCCTACAAAGGTGCATTGTGCATTCTGGCGCCGGAAGACTGGGAGTTCGTCTCCGGCACCTATAACTCACAGGTCGGTACCGGTGCGTTCGAACTCGATCCCGCAACCCCTCCGCTTTACGGCGATATTGACGCCAAGCTGCCGCCTCCGGCGGGGATGAAATGGATCAGATTGTTGTCGGATGCCGCCTATACCAATGACGCCAATGTCGTTCACGAAGCGACCATCAAGCTCAAGGCCGGCGCCACGACCGGCACTTTTCCGATCGGCTACCTGGTCACCAAGAACACGGTCGACATGCTGGGCAGCATCAATCCGCTGGATATAGACAATGACAACGCCTGGGCGGACACCTCCATGAACCATATGGTGACGGTGACGGGCGCCACGGCGCCGGCCATCCTGTTGAACGAAGCGTACAGCCGCGGCACGACCGCCGATCCCGATTGGGTCGAGCTTTACAACCATACGGATGCGGAAGTGGATATCTCGGCGTACAAGATTTACGATAACGGCGGCCAGGCGGGCACAAAGCCCAAAATGGGTTTCCCGGAAGGCACCAGGATTCCCCCCTATGGTTTTTACGTGGTCATCACCGATGACAAGGCGGATCCGGCCAATTTCGGTTTGGGCAGCGGCGGTGACAAGGTGTGGCTGGAAGACGGAAGCGGCGCGGTGATCGATTCGCTCGAATTCGGCGCCATGGATCCGGCCGAGTCGTTCCAGCGGGTGCCGGATGGCATCGGCGAGGGCAAAATGACCAAGCCGATCACGCGCGGCACCTCCAATGTGCCGGTGAAATTGAACGAGGCCTATTCGCGCGGCACCAACGAAAATCCGGACTGGGTCGAACTCTACAACAGCGCCACTGACACCGTCGATATCAGCGGCTGGCTGGTCTACGACAACGGCGGCCAGGCGGGCACCAAGCCGAAAAAGGTCATTCCCGCTGGTACATTGCTCCTCCCGAAGGGTTATTACGTGATCGTGGTCGACAACACCGGTGATCCCTCCGATTTCGGTTTGGGCAGCGGCGGTGACAAGGTCTGGCTGGAAAACACAACGGGCGCGATGGTCGATTCGGTCGAATTCGGCGCCCTGACGGCTGCCCAATCCTACAGCAGAATTCCCGACGGCGGTGTCTGGCAGGTGGTGGGCAACGTTAGCCGTGGCGCGAGCAACAGCGGCGCTGCCCTGCCGTTGGTGCAGGACTTTGAAGGCATTGCCGCCAGCGGCGATCCGATTCCTGGCTGGATTTTCAGCAATGCCCAGACCTGGCTGGTGGCAGGATATGGTCATAATTCCGACAAATACGCCGGTTGGGGCGAGGCCGCTAATATGAACCATTACATCCAGATGCCAATGGTCACCAATCCCGGAACGTTGACCTTTTGGATTGCCGGTTACAATGATGCCACCAACCTCTCGGTGTCCGTGAACATCTCCTCTGATGGGGGAACCTGGACCGAACTGGCCCTTTTCCCCAGCAAGGGAGCGGGCGGGGATTTTGGATTGGCATATTTTCAAAAGACGGTAGTCATCGAACGGCAAGGGTCCTGGTTTATTCGCTGGAATACGGTGAATCATGTGGATGGCGGATTCTATCTCGATGATATCGCTCTCACGGCAGCCGGCGGATCGGTCGTCG
>DCUM01000190.1:0-16684 GCA_002327255.1 bacterium UBA2214
GGTAAATCAACAGAATTATCAATCTCACTGTGGAAATGAAGACATGCCCGAATCCGTCATACCAATTTGCGATCTGCATTGCGACACCGCCACCAATCTCCTGATCGGTGATTCGCTGCTGGATCCCCGCCTTCAGGTCAATCTGCCCGCCATGAAAAAAGCGGGGATCGGCCTGCAGGTTTTCGCCTGTTATCTGCCACCGGCCATTCCCAAAGGCAAGGCCTTTGCGATGATCAGCGATTTCATCGCCCGCTTCAAGGAGGTGCTGACGCGTCATGAACAGGACCTGCAGCTCTGTCTTGATCGGGAGCAGGTGATGGCGTGCCAAAAGCAGGGCAAGATCGCCGCGGTGCTGGCGGTGGAGAACGGCAACGCCATCGAAGCCGATCTCGGCAAACTCGAGGCCTTGTATCGCATGGGGGTGCGTCTGATGACCATCGTCCACGCCGAGAGCAACGAGTGGGTCATCAGTTCCAACGATGCCAGGCCTCCCTTTCCGGGTCTGTCGGATTTTGGCCGCGAGGTGATCCAGGCGATGAACGATCTCGGCATGATCATCGATCTGTCCCATGCCCACGACCGGGCCGTTGAGGCGGTTTTACGCATCAGCAAACACCCCGTCATCGCTTCCCATTCCTGCGCCCGGGCGCTGTGCGACACGGCGCGCAACCTGCCGGATGATCTCATCGCCGGCATCGCCGCGGGCGACGGGCTGATCGGATTGAATATCTATCCCGGATTCCTCGATGGCGCCTTCAACCGTCTCATAGCGGAGCAGGCCGGCGATCTCTTCACGGAATTGGGCCGCCTGGAGCGGTCGGCGGGCATGGATTTGGCCCGCATCGGGCGTTTATTCCCCGATTTCAGCGCCAAATTTCAGACCGCCATGGCGGGCCATTCGATTCCGCTGGAACGCTATTATGATCACATCCTCTATCTCAGTGAGCTGGTCGGCGCGGAATTCATCGCTTTTGGCTCCGATTTTGATGGCGTGCCGCTGCTGCCGCAGGGTGTCAAGGACTGTTCCGTGTTTGGCGACATCCGCGCGGGACTTTTCGAGCGCGATTACAGCCGCGATGAGGTCGAGGCCATCTGCTGGAACAATTTCATGCGTGTCCTCGGCGCGGTCTGCGGGTAAAAAATCAGTTTGCTTCATTGCGAGAGTTTTTGTAATATAAGCCGGGTCTTTTCTCCACAGCCCGGGAGCAGATGGGGAACGTATATGCCGCTTGTTTATGTCACCCGTCACCTTCATTTCAGCGCTGCGCATCGGCTGCACAGCAGCCTTCTCAATGATGAGAGCAATGCCCATCTCTATGGGGCGTGCAACAATCCGCTCGGTCATGGCCATAACTATGATCTCGAGGTGACGGTGGTGGGGGAACCCGATCCCGTCACCGGGATGGTGATCGATCTCAAGGAACTCAAAGAGATCGTGCAGCGGGAAGTGATCGACCGCATGGATCACAAGTTTCTGAATTTTGAAGTCGAGTCTCTCCAGGGGATGGTCCCCACGGCTGAAAACATCGTCATCGCCATTTGGCAGCTGTTGAAAGACCAGTTCCATACCTGTCGTTTGTATGAACTCAAGCTGTACGAAACGCCGCGCAACATGGCGGTGTATCGCGGAGAATAATCTGGACTCGGCTTTTGCGGAGAAAGGATAATAACGTGAAAAAAAGCATCCAGCCGCTGATTACGGAACTTTTGTGCAGTCTGGGTGAAAATCCGCAGCGGGAGGGGCTCCTGAAGACGCCCCAGCGGGTTGAAGAGGCCTACCGGTTTCTGATGCGCGGTTATGATCAGGATATCCGGGAAATCCTCAACGATGCGGTCTTTTCCGAGGTGTGCGACGAGATGGTGCTGGTGCGCAATATTGAATTTTACAGTCTGTGCGAGCACCACATGCTGCCCTTTTTCGGCCGGGCGCACGTCGCCTATTTGCCCAAAGGCAAGGTCATCGGATTGAGCAAGGTCCCGCGCATCGTGGATATGTACGCCCGCCGGCTGCAGATTCAGGAACGCATGACCAATCAGATCGCCACCACGCTGCAAGAGACACTGGATCCTTATGGCGTCGCCGTGGTATTGGAGGGCAAACATCTCTGCATGATGATGCGGGGTGTGGAAAAGCAGAACAGTTTCGTCACGTCCAGCGCCATGTTGGGGGCCTTCAAGGAGGACCGGGCAACGCGTATGGAATTCTTGAATTTAATCAAATCGTGGGAGTAGTATGACGCTGTTGGATTTGAATGGAAAAGTTGCCTGGGTCACCGGTTCCGGACGCGGCATCGGACGTGCCATTGCCAGGATTCTGGCGCAGCATGGCGCCCGCGTGGTGTTATCGGCGCGCACGGTGGCGGAGATCGAAGCCGTGGCTGCCGAAATCAACGAGGCGGGCAAGCAGGCCATGGCCATGCCCTGCGATGTCCGTCAGGCCGACCAGGTCAATCGACTGGTGGTGGGTGTACAACGAACCTATGGTGAGATCGATATATTGATCAACAACGCCGGGGTGGCGGTTTTTGACAAGGTGACGGACATCAGCGAGGGGGATTGGGATGCGATGTCGGCCACCAATCTGAAGGGTGCTTTTCTCTGCACCCAGGCGGTTTTGCCCGGCATGATCGAACGAAAGTATGGTCACATCATCAATGTCGTCTCCGTGGCGGGCAAAAAGCCCTATTATAAATGCGCCGGCTATTGTGCCTCCAAATACGGTTTGCTCGGTTTCACCGAAGTGCTGCGCATGGAGACGCGCGAGCACGGCATTCGCGTCACCGCCCTGATGCCGGGCGCCACCGATACTCAGCTCTGGGGGGAGCGGGATGTGGATCACGGGAAGATGATTCAACCCGAAGAGATCGCCGAAAGTGTGATCGCCATCCTGCAGGCCGGTGAGGGGGCCACGGTGGAGGATTTGGTCATTCGCCCCAAGGGTGGTGATCTTTAAGCGTTCATCCAACCTTTTGAGAGGAGGTGTTCCGTATGCCGACTCTGACTTTTTTGGGTCACGATGCGTTTCTCCTCGAAGATGAAACGGTGCGGCTGGTCTTCGATCCCTTCCTCAAGGGGAATCCGGCGGCGCGGCTCAAGCCGGATGAGATCCGGGCCGATTATGTCCTGCTGACGCACGGCCACGGCGATCATCTCGGGGATGGCATCGAAATCGCCAGGGCCAATGACGCGACCGTCATCGCCCCGTTCGAACTGGCCACCGCCTGCGGCAAACGCGGCTGCAACGTGCATGCGATGCATATCGGCGGCGCCCATCACTTTCCCTTCGGCCGCGTCAAGCTCACCATCGCCCATCATGGCTCGGGCGCAGACCTGGGCGGCGAGGCCCTGGCCTATATGGGCAATCCGTGCGGATTTCTCGTCACATTGGGTGACAAGACGGTCTATCATGCCGGCGATACGGGATTGTTCCTCGACATGCAGCTCATCGGCGAGATGAATGCCATCACCGTGGCGCTTCTGCCCATCGGCGATAATTTCACCATGGGCATCGACGATGCGGTCAAGGCCTGCGAGTTCCTCAAGCCGCAATGGGTGGTGCCGATGCATTACAATACCTTTGACGTCATCGCCGCGGATCCGCAATCCTTCAAGTCCAAGGCCGAAGCCAAAGGCTGTCGCGTTCAGGTGATGGCGGTGGGCGATACGTTCTCTTTCTAGGCGTCCACTGACATGGAGCCCGGATTCCATAAAATTCTTTCACAGCGGACGATCGCGCCGGAAATGAGAATGGATCGGTGCGCGCGGCCGTTTTGGGCAGTTTGTAAATCGTTTTCATGACAATTTCTTATTCAACGCACAGGTGCTTATGACTTTGCCCGCCCGATTCCTGCCTCTCATGATGCTTTTCCTCCTGTCCGCATCGCCTGCCCTGGCCGGAGATGCGGATTGGCAACTGGATATTATGCCGGCAAAGGATGTCAAACCCGGCATGAAAGGCATCGGCAAGACGGTCTTTGCGGGTGAGACGGTCGAGTCGTTCGGCGTGGAAGTCCTGGATGTGGTAAAAGGTTTTTATCCGCAGCAGGACCTCTTTATCGTCCGCCTGCTGGGCGAGCAGGCGGAGCGCAACGGCGTCGTCAGCGGCATGAGCGGCAGTCCGGTCTATCTCGAGGGCAAGCTCGCCGGCGCCCTGGCGATGCGGTTTGGCGACTTTCAGAAGGAAGCGATCGCGGGTGTGATGCCCATCGAGGCCATGATGCGCGCCAGCGGCTACGAGCACCAGCGAACACCTGCGCCTGCGGCGCCGAAGCGCATGGGCGCCAACTATCTGCGCGCCGTTCTGATCGGCACTGCGGACGCATTGTGGCAGCAGGTGCTGGCCACCGCAGTGCCCGTGTCAGCGCATCTGAGCCCGGCCCGGCAAATCGAAACGCCCCTGGTGCTCGGCGGATTTTCCAGCCAGGCCATCGCGGCACTGCAGCCTTTTCTGTCGGATTTGGGATGGGTCCCTGTGGCGGGCGGCGGCAGCGCCGCCTCAGGCGAAGCCGTATCGGCCACCCTGATGCCGGGCGAAGCCGTCTCCCAGGTCTTCATCAGCGGCGATCTCAGCATGGAGATGATCGGGACGGTGACGGCGGTGGATCGGAACAAAGTGTTGGCCTTCGGACATTCGCTGTTCAATATCGGTCCGACACGCATGCCCATGGCGCGCACGCACATTCTCGCCACCATCCCCAGCCTGATCGGTTCCAGCAAACTCGGCAAATCGGTGGGCATTGTCGGCACCTTTCGTCAGGATCGCTTGTCGGGGATTTATGGCGAGTTGGGAGAGATGCCGGTGTGGATTCCCGTGGAGATCGGCTTAAAAACGCCTGGCGGAGAAAAAGAGTTTCAGCTGCGCATGGCGTCCGACCCGGCCTTTAACAATCTCATGCCCTTTTTTCTGCGTTCCGCCCTTTATCAGGCCCTGGTGACCGGCAAGATGGGCGCTGATCCGTCCACGGTACGGCTGCAGTATGAGATGCGCCTTGGCGATGGCGACACCCTTCGCATCAAGGATTTCATTTCCTATGAAGAACGGCTCGGTTTCATGGGCGCCGGCTCGGAAGTGGCGGAGGCCGCTGATCTGGTGGCCATGAGCACCGGCGCTGTGCTGGTCAACGATTTCAAAACGCCGGAGATTTTATCGCTGCGGGTGCTTGCGGAAATCGTTCCGGGGGAGTCTCTGGCGAGAATCCAGGAAATCCGGCAGGATCATCTCAAGGTGCAGCCGGGGGATTCGCTGCAGTTGCTCTTCACGCTGCGGCGGAGTGACGGCGAGGAGATCGAAATACGCCAGGATGTGCATGTGCCGCATTATCTGCAGGCCCGCCGCCTCACCGTCATTGCCGGTGGCGCCGCCGCGCTCACCATGCAGGAAATGCAGAGCAATCCGGACAAATACCGGCCACGATCTTTTGCGCAGCTGCGCCACATCCTCAATAACCGTCGTCAGGCCGATGCGTTGTACATACAGATACGCGAAGCCGCGCCGGGTATCGCGGTCCTGGGCGAGGAAATGGCTTCCCTGCCGCCGTCGATCCTGGGGGTCATGAGCGGCAAGGGGAGCGAGCGTTCGTTGCACGAACGGGTTCTGCGCGAATGGTCGATCCCGACGCCGTGCGAAGTCGTTGGCATCAAGCGCATCACGGTGCGCATCGCCCAGCCGCTCAAACCGAACCGCGCCGCGAATAGAAGCGTACCTGTCACTCCCATAAGCGAATGGTAACTATGAAAAGAAGCTCATTCATGCCCCTGCTCCTGTGCGCACTGGCGGCCGTGGCGAGTTTGCCGAAGGCCCTGGTGGCCGCCGCTCCTGTTTTGCAAACCTACTCGACCTTTGCCGACTTGACGCCCGGCAAGTTCATCAATCTCTCCTTGTCGCATGACGGACGTCTCACCCTGGCCCCGCAGATGCAGCATTCCGTGAACACCGGTGAGACCTATGCCTGGTGCGCCGCCAGCGACACGCGCGGCAATGTCTATCTCGGCACCGGAATGGACGGCAAAGTCTACCGCATTTCGCCGCAAGGCGACAGCACGCTCTTTTTTGACGCGGAGGAAGCGCACGTCTTTGCCATTGCCGTTGATCGTCAGGACCGGGTCTATGTGGCCACTTCCCCGCGGGGCCGTATCCTGCAAGTGGATGCGGCGGGACGCGGGCGCGTTTTTTGCGAGCCGGGTCAAACCTACATCTGGGCCATGGCCTTTGATGCACGGGGTGATTTGTGGGCGGCCACCGGCGCCAAGGCGCAGCTGCTGCGCATCCGCCCGAACGGCGCCGTCACCGTCGCCCTGAGCAGTGAGGCGGAACACCTGCGCACTATCCTGCTCGCTTCAGATGGCGTTTACGCCGGCACGGGCCGGCCGGGTTTGGTCTATCGTATTGCGGACGGCAAGCCGCCCCATGTCCTGCTGGATGCGGATGCCGAGGAAGTGCACAGTCTGGCCATGGATCGCGAGGGGATGCTCTATGCCGCAACGCTGGCCAGGTCCGCCCCCGCCGCTGCCTCCCTGTTTCAGATTTTAACGGCGCAGCCGGGGCGGCAAGCGGGCGAAATGAGCGACGCCGGGGAGGAAGAGAGCGGTGCCGCCGCGGAATCCACCACCGCCGAATCACTGCCCGCGACCGCGGCAAAATCGCAATTGCTGCGCATCGAAGCGGATGGCTTTTCCCGGGATCTCTGGCTTTCGGAAAACGGCGCCGTGCAAGTACTCTACTCGGATAACCAGGGGAATGTATTTGCCGGCACGGGCGACAACGGCCGTCTTTACCGCATCAACCGCAGCGGGGAACTCACCCTGATCCTGCAGACGGATGCTTCCCATATCTCCGCCATCACGGCCACGGCGGGTGGACGGCTGGCGCTCGCCACTTCGAATATGGGCCGCTGCATCCTGCTCGGAGCGGCGGCGCGGATGGGACGATACGAGTCGGAGCCCCTCGATGCGGAAGCCTTGTCAACCTGGGGGAGCATCCACTGGAAAGGAGAAGGGGAAGTCGCCTTTTTCACGCGATCGGGCAACACGCAAAAGCCCGAAGCGACCTGGAGTACCTGGCAGGCCGTCAGCAGCGACGCCGGGGTGCTGCGCATCGCTTCTCCCCCTGCGCGCTTTTTGCAATGGCGTTGCGAACTGTGGGGGGGCAAGCAACCCCCGCACGTGCGGGAAGTGACCCTCTCTTTCATTCAGAAGAATCGCGCGCCTGAAATCACGCAAATATATGTGCTTCCCCAGGGCATCGCCTTTGCGCTCGACGCGGTGAGCGCTGCCGCATCGACCGGCATCAAGGAACCCGCTCCCCTGCCCAAAATCGAAAAACGTCAGGGATTTCGCAGCGTCTCCTGGGATTTTGTCGATGCGAATGCGGATGCCTTGTGGTTTGCGCTCCAGTACCGGGGCGTGGGCCAGAAGCACTGGCGCTTTCTCGGCAAAGAGCTGTCGCAGCGGGCCTTTTCGTGGGATGCCTCGCAGATGGCGGATGGCGACTATGAGCTCAGGATCACGGCCAGCGACAGTTTATCGCTGCCGCTCGGCATGGGCTTGAGCGATGAAAAAATAAGCCCGGTGTTCACCGTCGATAATACCGCACCGGTGATCAGGAATCTTTTGACCCGGCGCGTTGAAAACAGGGTTGAGCTGAGCTTCACGGTCTGCGACGCGCTCAGCCCCGTGGGTGAAACCTGGGTCAGCGTCAACGCCGGCGGCTGGCAACCGCTCTATCCGGCCGATGGCTTGAGTGACGCTCTGTGCGAGGCGTTCGCGGTTTCCTTGCCGCTGCCGGCTCAGGGAATGGAAATCACCATCAAGACAACGGATCGCAATGGCAATTATTCGGTTCTGCATACGGCCGTAAAAGGGATGTGATGGTTCATCACGGAAACTGGCAGGTTATCAGGGATTTTCTCGCCGGCAAAGCGACGGTGCTGGTCGCCACCCATGTGCACCCGGATGGCGATGCCATCGGCAGTCAGATGGCCCTGGCTCATTATTTGCGTCAGAGCGGCATGCGGGTGATTCTCATCAACCGCGATCCGACGCCGCCGTACTTTAAATTTCTCGATCCTGCGGAAGAGATCCTCATTTATGATGAAAAGATACACAATCCGGTCATCGCGGAGGTGGATGGATGCATCGTCGTGGATGTGAGTGACTGGGAACGCCTGGGCGGCATCGGCGCGAGGCTGCGGCAGTACCAGGTGCCGTTGGCCTGCATCGATCATCATATTCCCGGCGACGACATGGGCGAGGTGCATGTCTGCATGCAGGAAGCCTCCTCAACGGGAGAAATGTTGTACGATTTTTTTATCGATTGCGGCGCCCGCTGGACCCAGGAGATGGTGGATGCGGTGTATGCGTGCATCATGACCGACACCGGCTCGTTCCGGTTCACCAATACCACCGCGAAAACCCATTTGGTCGCCGCCGATCTGCTGCAGCGCGGTGCGCAGTACCGTGCGATTTATGAACAGGTCTACGAAAGCAATTCCAGGCAGCGCACCCTGCTCAAGGCCCGGTTGCTGGAGAATATGCAGTTCGCGTGCGATGACCGCATCGCCTATTTTGTGCTCTCGCAAAAATTACTGCAGGAGACCGGCGCCGAGTTGTGGGAGACGGAAGGCTTTTCCGAACTGCCGCGGCACATCGCACGCGTCGAGGTCAGTCTGATGTTCACCGAGACCAAAGCCGGGCGCACCAAAGTCAGTTTCCGTTCCAAAGGCCGGGTGGCCATCAACGGCATGGCGGCTCTGTTTGGCGGTGGCGGGCACAAATTCGCGTCCGGCGCCACGCTCGCCATGGATCTGGATCAAGCCGTGGAAATGGTGGTCCGGGAAGCCAGAAAATTGTTCAGCTAAAACGAGGATAAAAACAGGACGCCATGTCCCTTATCGGCCAGGAACATATGGATCGTTTTTATGCACTCGCTGCCAATGCCTCCTGCATTTCCGATCCCGCGGAAATATTCCGGCAATCCCGCGCGCCGATTTTCGAGATGATACCTTTTGATTATTTTTTGATATTTTTTAATGACAAACTTCGCGAATGCCTCTGCGCCTCCTGCACCTGCAACACCCTGCCTCTGCCGACCCAGGAAGAGATCTGCATCGCCTATGAAGACCCGCTCATACAGGATATTCTGCTGAGCCGGCAAACGCTCGTGCGCCGGACGTACAAGGAGCCGCTGCTAGAAAATGTCCGCGAGGAGCTGTTTGTGCCCCTGACCGCTCCGGAGGAAGTGCTGGGATGCCTCTATTTTGCCCGTCTGGAACCCCAGGCCTTCCATGCCGGGGAAATCCGCCTCGCCGAACTCTGTTCCTTCGTGCTGGCCAATCCCATGGAGCGCATCCATTGGCAGAAGCGGGCGGAGCAGACGCATGACATCCTGCGAACCGTTCGGGAAAAGTACCTCTCCATCCTCGATGCCATTCCCTATCCGGCCGTCGTCGTTCATGGTCACGCGGATCGCCTCGAGGAGGTGAATCGCGCTTTCCTGGACTGGAGCGGCTACGACCGGCAGACCATATTCACGCGGCTGTGGTCAGAGGTGTGTGAGGCGCGCGATCAAATCGAACAGGAGATATGGCCGCCGCAAGCCATCCCGGCCGCCATCCATGCGGCGGATGGGCGCAGAGTGGAGACAAACCTTTTCAGTTGCTGGCTGACCACCCGGGAGCCGGAACGGCGCTTGATGATCTGCATCAGCGATTGGTGCGAATCGTCGCCGCAGGCGTCGCAGAAGGAAGCGGAAACGCTGATTCGCACCCTTTCCCATGACCTCAAGGCGCCGCTGCAGAGTCTCAAAGGTTTCGCCACGCTGTTGCGGGAAGAGTATGGCTATCATCTGCCGCTGCAGGCCGGTTCCTATGTGGAACGCATGTTCGTGAATATCGAGCAGATGGAGCATCTGGTGACCGATCTGCTCGATTGGTCGCGGCTGACGCAAACAGAAGCCGTATTCGAAGAAGTAGAGTCTTCCGAAATCCTGCGCAATGCCCTGGATGCCCTGTCCGGCCTGATCGAGCAGCGGCCGATCAACCTGATCATCGACTCGGCGCTGCCGCAAATCACCTGTAACGTGACGCAGATGACGCAGGTTTTCACCAATCTCCTTTCCAATGCCCTGAAATTCACCCGCGGCGTCGAGATCCCCAGCATTGAAATCGGTTGTGACCGGCATAACGGTGATTTTGAGTTTTACATCACAGACAATGGCAGCGGCATCGCGCCCTCTGACCTGGCGCATATCTTTGATCTCTTTTATACCCGGGATGAAGATGTGGAGAACAGAAGCACCGGCGTGGGGTTGACGATCGTCAAACGCATCATCGAACAGCATCACGGGCGCATCTGGGCGGAATCGGCATCGCAGGGAGGGGCCACCATCAAATTCACGCTGCCCCGTGTTTTGTCGCGGCAGGCGTCCATCATCAAGGAATGAGCAACGTGCAGAATTCGCAACCGCATAAATACCAGATCCTCATCATCGAGGATCATCCGGAGCAGGCGCACCTGATGGAATTGATCCTGCAGCGCCACAATCAGCCTTTCCAGGCGCATATATGCAATGATCCGGAAGAGGGTCTGGTGCGGCTGAAGGAAACCGCTTTCAGTGCCGTGGTACTGGATTACAGTCTGCCCAAAATGACCGGTCTCGAAACGCTGGCCAGGATACAGCAGGTGCGTCCGGACGTTCCGGTGATCATGGTGACCGGCCAGGGGGATGAACGCATCGCGGTGGAGGCCATGCGTCAGGGCGTCTATGATTATCTGGTCAAGACCAAGGATTTTCTTGATTTGCTGCCGCGCGTGATCATGCGCGCCATTGAAGAACAGAGTCTCTCCTCGCGTCTGCAGCAGAGCGAAGAGCGCTATTTTGCGCTCTTTGAAAAGGCGAGCATCGCCATTTTCATCGCCGATGCCGCTTCTTTCCGCCTCCTGCAGGCGAATGGCCAGGCGGTTAAAATGATCGGCTATCCCGTTGAAGACCTGCTGCAGAAAAATTTTCTCCAGGTCACCGCCAGCCGCTCGCTGCAGGAAATACAGGATTTTCTCAGCCGCATCCGCCAGGAGGGACAGGCGAGTATGGATCAGGCCGTCCTGGTGGGCGCCAATCATCGTCTCATTCCGGTCGACCTCAACGGCAGCCTGGTTTCGGTTGGGGATATCCAGGTCATTCAGTGTTTCGCCCGCGATATCAGCGAAAAAGTCAAGATGCAGCGCCAGCTGCTGCTCAGCCGGCAGCGGCTCATCTCCCTCTTTGATGGCATCACCGATCCCATTTCCGTTCAGGACAGGGATCATAATCTCATCATGGGCAACAAAAAATACATGCAGATCACCGCGGGGCATACCTCCGGACTGGTGGGGCAGAAATGTTTCAAGGCGTTGTTCGACCGCAGCGATCCCTGTCCCAACTGTCCGTCCGCGGAAACCTATCGCACCGGCGCATCGCGGTTCATCGAGCTCTTTCATCAGGGCCACACCTTTCATCTCTGGACGTTTCCCATGGCGGGCATCGATGGCCGTCCGGAATTTCTCGTCGAATACGCCAAGGATGTCACGGATCAGAAAGAGATCGAAAAGCAACTCATCAAATCGGAAAAGCTGGCCACGATTGGCTTGCTCTCTTCCGGCATCGCCCATGAATTGCGCAACCCCCTCAATGTCATCGAGACGGCGCGCTATTCCATCGAGGATGGCCTCGGACATCAGAACGAGGAGATGGACCGCAAGCTGGAAATTATCAAGAAGAATGTGCGGCGGGCGTCGGCCATCATTGAAAATCTCCTGCAATTTTCGCGGCATTCGGTTTATGAAAAAGAACGCATCGATGTGGAAAAGCTGGTGGATACGACGCTGTCATTGCTGGAAAAAGAGATCGCCGTGCGCAACATCGTCGCGGAAAAGAACTATACGAATATACCGCGCGTCTTTTTCAGTCTCGATTCTTTGAAACAGGTTTTTCTCAACATCATCTACAATGCCGTCCAGGCGATGCCCAATGGCGGATTTCTGCGCATCAAGACAGCGCTGAGCAAGGATCAGCAATGGGTCCAGATCGATTTTTCCGATACCGGTCTGGGCATCTCCGAGGAAAATCTCAGCCACATTTTTACGCCCTTTTTCTCCACCAAAAGAGAATCGGGCGGTACCGGATTGGGACTCTATCTCTCCTACACGATTATCAAGCGCGAGGGCGGCGATATTCTGGTGAAGAGCCGCGAAGGCGTGGGCACCACCTTTATGGTCAAACTGCCCATCGCCAAAGACAGTGATGTCCCCATGTGAAAACGACTTAGCTGTTGACTGTTTGAGCGATAATTAGTAAATTGTACGCAAATTATTTACGGTCTGACAGGGAGACGCACAGGATACCCAGTGAACATCGACGCCATCACACCCACGGTCAAGACGCAACTGCAGGAATTCGAAAAGGCATTTGCTGAAATACTCCGCTCGCAGGTTCCGCTGGCTGACAAGATCGTTCAATATATTTCGGAACTCAAGGGCAAGCGCTTGCGCCCTGCACTGGTTTTTCTCAGCGCCCAGCTGCATGGCATCCTCACTGATAAAGCGATGGACGCCGCCGTTGTGGTCGAGTTGCTTCACACCGCAACGCTGATACATGACGATGTGGTGGATAATTCCGTCCTGCGTCGCGGTCATCCCACGGTCAATTCCCTGTGGGATAATCGCATATCCATTCTGGTGGGAGATTTGCTGTTTTCCCGGACATTGACCGCGGTGCTCAATCTCAAAAGCCAGGAAGCCCTGAGTATTCTCTCCGAGTGCGCCAACCGCATCACCGAAGGGGAGTTGCTGCAGGTAGAACATGAACGCGATTACCGCCTTGAAGAATCGGTCTATTACGATCTGGTCGCCAAAAAAACAGCGGCTCTTTTCAGCGCCTGCTGCGAATTGGGGGCGTTGGCCACGCAAGCCGATGCGGCGGCCCGCGAAAGAATGAAGCGTTTCGGCGAATGCCTCGGCATCGCTTTCCAGATCAAGGACGATTTGCTGGACTATGCCGGAGACGCCGCCCTCCTCGGCAAACCGGTTGGCAACGATATACGTGAGAATAAAATCACACTCCCGCTCATCCACGCGCTGACCCAAGCCGATGAACAGCAACGCGAGGAAATAATCAGACTGTTGGAGCAGGATGAGGTTGGAGAAGATAAAGTAAAAATGATCGTTCGTTTTGTACAGGAAATGGGTGGATTGTCGTATGCGGAAAATGTGGCCCGATCCTACGCAGAGCAGGCTCATGAAATCATTCAATCTTATCCCGAATCCCGGGCAAAATCGAGCTTAATTACGCTGGCCCAATTTGCGATATCCCGAGAAAATTAAGCGGTACTTTGCCTTTGTCCCCGCCTCCCCAGTCGTTGCGACTCTCGTCTCTGTTTTTTCACTGTCATGCAGCCAGGCGCCTGTGGCGACGGTTGAAAAAACGGCTTTCCTGATGGACACCGTGGTGACAATCAAGCTGTTTGTAGAGGTGCAGGAGAGCCGAACGGCGGCGGCGTTTCTGGATTCCGCGCTGGAGCGAATGGTTCGCCTGGAGGCGCTGGCCGATACTTACCAGCCGCAGAGCGAAATCAGCCGGGTCAACCACACCGCGGCCCGCACCCGCGTCCATCTATCGCCCGCGCTCGCAGCCTTGCTGAAAAAGGCGGGGCGGATCGACAGCCTCTCCCGGGGCAGCTTTACCCCCGCCCTCGGAGCGCTCACGGCGCTGTGGGGATTCGGACGTCGCGATACAATGACCGTACCGTCAGCCGGAGAAATCCGCGAGGCGCTGCAGCATGTCGGTCAACCTACTTATCGCCTCTCGGGAGATTCGCTGGCCTTTGAGGATGCGGCAGCCGCTTTCGATCTCGGCGGCATTGCCAAAGGATATGCCGTGGATGCCGCCATCGAATATTTGCGGGCGCAGGGGTTTACGGATGTCCAGGTGGATGCGGGCGGCGATTTGCGCGCCATGGCATCCGCCAGAACGGCCGGCATGAGAAATGTCTATGTACGCCATCCGCTCAAAAGCGATGGCTTCTATGGCCGTTTTCCCCTGAATAACGGTGCTGTGGCGACATCGGGAGATTACGAACGATTTTTTGTCGCGGAAGGCGTGCGTTATCACCACCTCCTCGATCCGCACACGGGCTATCCGGCGCGGGCGTGCCGCAGCGTCACCATCCTCGGCGAGGAGGCGGCTGCCTGCGATGCCCTGGCCACCGCCGTTTTTGTGCTGGGTCCGGAAAAAGGCATGGCCCTGGTGGAGCGCCTGCCCGGCATCGAGGGATTGATCGTCTTTGAAGAAAATGACACCTTGATATACAAAATCAGTACCGGCCTGGCGCCGGTTTTCGAATGGCTGGAACAGTAGGGAGGCAGGATGCCCAGATCGCTGGTCACAGGAGGAGCGGGTTTTCTCGGTTCGCATTTGTGTGAGTATCTTTTGCAAAAGGGGCACCAGGTCATCGCCATGGATAATCTCTTGACCGGGAGCATCGCCAATATCGAACATCTGCAGTGTGAAGCGTTCAAATTTATCAAACAAGATGTGACCGAATACATCTACATCGCCGGTGAGATCGATTATGTCTTTCATTTTGCTTCTCCGGCCAGCCCGCTCGATTATCTGCAGCTGCCGATTCAGACCCTGAAGGTGGGCGCCCTTGGCACGCACAAGGCCCTGGGATTGGCCATGGCCAAGAACGCGGGATTCTTGCTCGCCTCGACCTCCGAAGTCTATGGCGACCCCCTCATTCATCCGCAAAAGGAGGATTATTGGGGCAATGTCAATCCGGTGGGGCCGCGCGGCGTCTATGACGAAGCCAAGCGTTTCGGCGAGGCGATCACCATGGCCTATCATCGCCATAAAGGGGTCAATACCAAGATCGTGCGCATCTTCAATACCTATGGACCGCGCATGCGTCCCAATGACGGCCGCGCCATCCCGGCTTTCGTCCCCCAGGCCTTGCGCAACGAACCCATCACCCTGTTTGGCGATGGCTCACAGACGCGCAGTTTCTGTTACGTAGATGATCTCATCGAGGGCATCCACCGGCTGATGATGTCCGATTATCACGAACCGGTGAATATCGGCAATCCCCATGAAATGACCATCAGGGAGATGGCGCAGGCCATCATCCGCCTGACGGGAAGCAAAAGCGAAGTGGTGACCCGGCCCCTGCCCGTCGATGATCCCAAGGTGCGGCAGCCGGATATCACGCTGGCGCGCAAACTGCTCGGCTGGGAGCCGCGCGTGGCATTGGAAGAGGGCCTGACCAGGACCATCGCCTGGTTCCGGCAGGTTCTGCCCTCCTCACGGTAGGTGCGCATGCCGGCCGATCCGAAACACATCGTGGTGATCCGCCTCAGTTCCATCGGCGATATCCTGCTGGCAACGCCGCTGCTGCGGGTTTTGCGGCGGCGATTTCCCGCGACGCGGATCGATGGTATCGTCAAAACCGCCTACGCGGATTTGCTGCGCACCAACCCGCACATCGACCATCTCTGGACGCTCGATCCCGCTCGCGGCCGCGCCGGACTTGAAACACTCGGTGAAACGCTGGCGGCGCTCTCCTGTGATCTGGTGATCGATATCCATAAAAATTTTCGCAGCCTGGCGTTGCGGCGTCACATCCGCAGCGCCCGCGCGGTCGTGCTTAAAAAATATTATCTCAAACGTTGGCTCCTCGTCAAGACGGGCTGGAATCTCTACCGCGACGTGGTGCCGGTGCACCGGCGCTACATCGACACGGTGTCGGCCTGGGGCGTCCGCGACGATGGCCAGGGACTGGAATTTTACGTCGACCCGGCCGCAGCGGTGCCGATGAGAGCACGGCTTGCTCCGCTGCTGCAGGGGCGCCGGGTCGTCGGCATGGCGCCCGGGGCGGGATTTGCCACCAAGCGCTGGCCGGCGGAGAATTATCTGCAGCTGGCACGGCGGATGCTGCAGGAACAAGGGGCTGCTGTCATGCTTCTGGGCGGACCCGGGGATGCAGGCATCACCGCCGCGATCAGCGCGGAACTCGGCGCCGGTGTGCACGACCTGGCGGGGCAGCTCTCGCTCATGGAATCCGCGGCGGCCTTGACGCATTGTGATCTGCTGGTCACCAACGATACCGGCCTGATGCACCTGGCTTCGGCGCTGCAGGTGCCGCTGCTGGCCCTGTTTGGACCGACCACGCGCGAATTGGGTTTTTTTCCGCTGGGTACGCGTTCCCGGGTCCTCGAAGTGGAGGCGCTGTCGTGCCGGCCGTGCACGCACATGGGCAACCATCGCTGCCCTAAAAAACATTTTCGCTGCATGCGCGAAATCACGGTGGATGTCGTCGCTTCCTGTGTGGTGGAGGAATTGCGGCAACCCGTCATTCCTATCCTGTGAATGGCGGGCTGCCGGACGAGTGCACGTTCATGCATTCTGCCGGTTGCATCATTTGACATTGAGAGGAGGTCATTTGCAAAGCCGGGAATTGGCGGACAAGATCGCACGCCTGGTCTGGGAAAAGAAGGCCGAGGAAATCCTCATCATGGATCTGCGGCAGCTGACCACCATGACCGATTATTTCGTCATCTGTTCCGTCGACAGCGAGGTTCAGGCGCGCGCCGTTCTGGAGCATGTTCAGGCATCCTTGCGCAGCGGGATGATCAAGCCGTGGCACGTCGAGGGCACGGC
>DCUM01000190.1:16809-19360 GCA_002327255.1 bacterium UBA2214
GCCTGTTGGAAAGCGCATTGCGAGGCGATGGCAATTGCGTGGGTGTGCATGAAAAATGTCAGCGCGGAGGGATGGTGTCTGTGGCCGATTTCTTCCATCGGAGAGGATGTCGGCTCCCGGGCGCACGCGAAAGGCGCCGCGGCACGGCGTGCCATTCTTGTCTATGCCGTCCGTTTTGCCTGAATTTCTCCAATCCAAAGGCTGAACGCGAACAGGAAGCGTTCTATACCAGGGTAACTTTCCATAACACAGCGAGTCTAATCCAATATGAAACCTCAAGAATATGTACGCAACGCTCTGCAGACGGCGATCACCCGAAGCGCGTTCGTTTTGAGCGACCCTCCCTACATCAGTCTGGAACGGCCGAAGCAGGAGGAACTCGGGGATTTGTCGACCCCCCTGGCCATGTCGTTGTCCAAAACACTTGGCATGGCGCCGCGCAAGATCGCCGAAATCATCACCCAAAATTTGCAACTCGATCCCGATTATGTGGAAAGCGTCGAGATTGCCGGCCCCGGGTTCATCAATTTCTTTTATGCCAAGCCCTGCCTGCAAAACACCGTGCTGGAGATCATCCGCGACGGGGCGGCCTATGGCCGCAGCGACATGGGGCGCGGCCGCCGCATCCAACTCGAGTTTGTCAGCGCCAATCCCACCGGCCCGCTCAACATCGTCAGCGCCCGCGCCGCCGCGGTGGGCGACATCCTCACCAACTGTTATCGCGCCGCAGGATACGATGCACGGCGCGAATTTTACGTCAACGATGCGGGCCGGCAGATACGCCTGCTCGGCGTCTCTCTGAGTGCCCGTTACATGAGCGAACTGGGAAAAACAGAAGCGGTTCCGGAGGAGGGGTATCACGGCCTTTATCTCGTCGACCTGGCGCGGGAGATTGTGCAACGCGACGGCGACCGCCATGCCGGGATGGAGGCCGAGGCCCGCGCGGTTCTCTTCAGCCAGATGGCCCTCGAATTCATGCTGCAACGGCAAAGAGCCAGTCTCGACAAATATCGCGTCGTCTATGACCTCTGGTTTCGCGAAAGTGCGCTGCGCGATTCGGGCGCCCAGGAAGAGATTCTGCGCAGAATGGCGGCGGCCGGATTATCCTATGAAGAGGACGGCGCCGTGTGGTTCCGCTCCAGTCAGTTCGGCGATGAAAAAGACCGCGTCCTGGTGACCCAGAACGGCGAACCCACCTATTTTCTCATCGATATCGCCTACCACGAGGATAAATTTCAGCGCGGTTTCGAGAAGGTCATCGATTTTTGGGGACCGGATCATCACGGCTACATCGATCGCATGCGCGCCGCTCTCCTCGCCCTCGGGCATCCCGGGGAGAGTTTTGACGTCAGCATCATTCAACAGGTCAATCTGCTGCGCAGCGGCAAGACCGTCAAAATGTCCAAACGCGCCGGCGAGATCATTGAAATGGATGAACTCATCGAAGAGGTGGGCGTGGATGCGGCGCGTTTCTATTTCGTCGACCGCCGTATCTCTCAACCCATGGATTTCGATATCGATCTCGCCACGAAACAATCGGATGAGAATCCGGTCTTTTATGTCCAATATGCCCACGCCCGCATCTGCAACATCCTGCGTTACGCGGAAGAGCAGGGCGTGACGATTCCGGCGCAGGCGGACACGGCCACACTGGGCAACCTTCAGGAAATTCAGGTGATCAAGAAACTGCTCGAATTTCCCGATGTCATCCAGCGGGTCGTTGTGCACACCGAGCCGCACCGCGTCAGCAATTACGTTCAGGAAGTGGCGGCGGTATTCCATCGTTTTTATCATGAGCATCGTGTGGTGACCGAAGACCGCACGCTGACCCTGGCACGGCTCATGCTCGCCCGGGCGACGCGGCAGGTGCTGGCGAACGCGTTTGAGCTGCTGGGCATTTCGGCGCCCGAAAACATGTAGGTTTTTAACAGGAGTGTCATGCAATGAGTTTGCTGGTTGTGGGTTCCATGGCGTATGATGACATCGAGACGCCCCGGGCGCAGGTCCAGGATGCGCTGGGCGGTTCGGCCACTTTTTTTTCGACCGCGGCGAGCTATTTCTCGCCTGTCAATCTCGTGGCGGTGGTCGGTGAGGATTTCAAACACGAAGCGATCGCCTTTCTGCGCGACCGCGGTGTCGATCTGGATGGTCTGACTACGGAAACCGGAAAGACCTTCCGCTGGAAGGGGCGCTATCTGGCCAACATGAATGACCGCGAGACCATTTATACCCACCTCAATGTTTTTGAAACCTTCAATCCGGTGTTGCCGGAAAAGTATCGCGACAGTGAGTTTGTCTTCCTCGCCAACATCAGCCCTGAACTGCAATACCACGTGATGACGCAAGTGCGCAAACCCAAATTTGTCGCCATGGATACCATGAATTTCTGGATCACGGGTTCCCTGGAGTCTTTGCGGCGGACGCTGGGCGTCGTGGACGCGCTGCTGATCAACGATTCGGAAGTGAAGATGCTCTCGGAAGAGGACAACCTCTTCATCGCGGCGCGCCGGGTGCAGGCGATGGGCCCGCGGACCTTGATCATCAAAAAAGG
>DCUM01000190.1:19384-19846 GCA_002327255.1 bacterium UBA2214
ACCGAGGAGAATTTGCGCCGCGCCGTGGTCTTTGGCAGCGCGCTCGCTTCTTTTTGCGTCGAAGATTTCAGCATCGGCCGGCTGCAGTCGCTCAGCAAGGCGGAGATCATCGCCCGGGTGGAGGCCTTGCGGCAAATGACCTGTTTTAGCGAAGACAAAGACTGGCTGGTTGGGGATTGATCGTTGTCGAAGACATCCACTTTGCCTATGGCGATGAGGGCGGAGCGCCGCATCAGGTGCTCGAGGGTATTACCACGCAAATCCATCCCGGGGAATTCGTGGCCATCATGGGGGCCAACGGTTCCGGAAAAAGCACGTTTGTCAAATGTTTGAACGGTCTTTTGCTGCCAAACAGCGGCCGGGTTCTGATCGATGGCCTGGATACGGCCAGCGACAGCGATCTCGCCGCCATCCGCCGCCGCGTCGGCATGATCTTTCAGAATCCCGACAACCAGATCGTTT
>DCUM01000030.1:0-14096 GCA_002327255.1 bacterium UBA2214
TGCCTGCTGCCAACTGCCTGCTGCCCACTGCCTGCTGCCTGCTGCCCACTGCCTGCTGCCCGCTGCTTTACCGGTCGATGGTCTCGAGGTCGGTCAGCCAGCACACCAGCAGCTCCAGCTCCGCGGCGGTGATCTGGCCGAGCCGATGCAGCTCTTCATAACACGCCAGCAGATTCTCGCCCAGGGCCGTGATGCCCGGTTTCAAGGGGGTCTCTGCCAGTGTGCGGCAGATGGCTTCGTTATGGAGATAGCCGACCACCTCATCCTGAAAATCGCGCATCAGATTATGCTCGTTACGCTCCTGCACCACCGTGGCGTCATGAAACAGCAGCCACCAATCGTTCTCCCAGGCGATACGCTGCGCCACAAAACTGCGCCAGATATCGGTCATGCGAAAAGAGCAGAACGCCGGCAGATAAAGCAGTGGAAACGCCTCGCGGAACCAGGTGGTATTCTGACTGTTGAACGGGCACCAGGTGTCACGGCCCAGCGCCAGTGCCGGCCCGTTTTCGAAGCGCTCGGGCAATGGCAGCGTGAGGCGAAAGATGGCATCCACATCCGGATTGCCATCGGCCAGTCCCTGCTGGATGGGCGCGTGGACACGGCCTTGCGGCAGCGCATTCAGGGCGGGCACGGGTTTGCGAATTTCCCGCAGCAGGAATCCTCTCGGCCAGGAGAGCTGGGGGCTGAAATACGCATAGACATTCAGCCACCCGGCGGATGCAGCGAGGCGCGCGGCATGTTCCCGCTGCCGCGTCTGCCAGAACGCGTCATAGGGCAGATTGTCATCATCGGTCTCGACGATGATATCAGCGCCATCCCGCATCGCCAGCAGGTAACCGATCGCCTTGCGCGCATAATGCCGCGTGGGACACTGCCGGGCGAATTGCAATCCGGTCTCGAGCTGCTCTTCATAACTGACAAAGGTGCACCCCGGCAGATCAAATGAACTCGGGCTGGAAACATCCCCGATGACGTAAAATTTCCAGTTCTTCTCCCGGCAGCCCGCCGCGATGGCGCTCATGACGGCATTGGGGGCGGCGATGGAGGTGATGATCACAGCGACATTTTCTGACATGCCTTTATCCATTTCGTTTTCTTTGTGTCCGAGAAAAAGTTCATGCCGGGTTATTGCGCCACAGCGTCCCTTCTTTGCGCATGCGCCGCAGCCGTTTGAGATGGGTGAACGCGTCCTGCAGCGTTTTGTTGCTGACGGGGTGGTTGCCGGCGCGATAATGAATCGGAACCTCTTTGATCCTGAAATCATGGGCAAAGGTGCGAATCTCCGTCTGAAAAAAAGGTCCACGCGAATGAATGCCACGGCGCAGTATCGCGGCCAGGGCCTCCCGGGTGAACAATTCAAATCCGGAGGCCATGTCTTTGAGCCGCGTGCCCAGGAACCAGTTGGTGAGCAGCGATCCGCCGCGACTGATGAGATAACGTTTCAAAGGGGTCTCCGTAAAGCGGGCCCCTTTTATGAAACGACTGCCGAAGACGCTATCGTATCCTTCGGCCATGGTCGCGAAAAAGAGCGGAATGTCCTCGGGCTGATGGCTGAACCCCGCATCGATCTCGAGAATCCAGTCGCATTCCGAGAGGATGGCTTCGCGGTAGCCGCGCATATAGGCGTCCACGACGCTGCGGTTTTCCTCCGCATAAACGACGCGCAGTTCCGGGATTTGCCGGGCGCTGTCGCGCAGCAAGTCACAGGTGCCGTCTGTACAGACGCGATCAAAGATGGTGAAAAATTGAATCTCCTGAAAGGAGAACGACCGGCACACGCCGAGCACGGCGCGCACAAAATCGACCGCATTGTCGCGCTCATTGGCCATGGGACAGACGATGCCCAGGCGAATTTTGGTAAAGGTACTGGATGGCATATAATCCTTGCATTTCTCAGGCAAACGCTGCTATTGGATCACATCAATCACACTTCGCGTCATGAACAGATCAGAACGGCAAACACCACGACCTATTCGTCCTCCCTGTTTATCGGATACAGGGTTGGACGGGTAAAGACCCGCACGTTGCGCGGCGGCTGCGGCGGCTGCTGATCCCGGGCGCTGATGATGAACACCACCGGTGAACCCGTCAGTCCGGGGGCTTCTGCGCGCACCACATAGGCCTCATCTCCGGCTTCATACCCAAGGCGGAAACGCGTGTGCGCTTTGCCGTCCTGGTCAGTAACGGCGCGCAGGGAATCGAGACAACGATCCGCGCTGGTGGTGCGATAGAGACGGAACCAGAGTGGATATCCGGAAACCGGATTGTCATAGCGGTCGCTGATGCGCACAGCCACCGAGTCCTCCAGCATCTGGCCGCTCCAGTCACTGCGCTGCAAAGCCCCGAGAGCGGCAATGCGCCAGGCGGGCGCGCTGGCGGCTGTGGCGTTGAATTTCAGGGGCGCGTTCTGCAATAATCCCGCAGGGCCTGTGGCGTTGACCTCGAGCTGCTGGGTGACTCCGGCGCGCGGGCCCGATATCCACCCAACCGCCGCTTCACCCGCTGCATCGCTGTAAACAACGGCCGTGCTTTCGGCGGATGCGGCCAAAACCCCGCCGCCCGAGAGTATGCGGTAGTGCACCGCATGACCGGCAACCGGGTGACCCTCGTGATCCAGAACCGCCACACGGACGGGCGGCAACAGGGTGTCGCCGGCCACACCGCTGAGCGGCTGCGTTGAGCGCGCCAGCAAAGCGGCGGCCGTTGGCTGCAGCGCCGCACCGGGGTAGTAAAACGCCCAGAGGCGGAAAACGCTCCAGCCCCCGGCATAGGGGGCGGGATCGAAACGCAGCCGCAAGGTGCTCAAGCCCCGCGTCAACGCGGCGGGCAGTTCGAATTCGCTGTCGCGCCAGCTTTTGGCATCGTTCTCGCCGGCATCGTACCAGGTGCCCACTTTGGAATCCTGAAGATAGACGTCCGCTTTTTGTCCGGCCAGCGCATAATCGAGCCGCCGCCGCAGGCGGATGCCGTCATTGGCAGCGGGTATTTGCAGAGTGACTTCGGCGGGTGTGCGCAGCACGCGGCCGTCGTCGACAATGGTGATATGATCCGCATCCCCTTCATAATAAGCGCTGCGCGTGGTGACCGCTTCGCTGCCGCTGCGCCACGCATGCGCCTGTTCCAGGGCGGTCTTGCCGACATCGAGAGAATCGCACGGCAGCAGCTCCGCAGCGGCGCCGCCATACCAGAAGAGCAGCGTCCGGTACCAGGCCGGGATATTGTTGAAATCGCCATGTTCCAGGCCAAAACGCAGGTGACGGTAAAAATCGATGCGATCCCCCAAAAAGAACCGATAGCAGGTGACGCGATCCTCCTCGCGCGGCAGTCCGAACGGCTGGCCGTGCAGGGCTTGCGAGAAAGGACCATTGGAGAAATAGTTGCCGCCGTTGACAAAATCTTCCGTTCCCGTGCCGTAAATCTGTGGTGTGGCGCTGCCATCGATGTAAATCCGTTCATCGCCCTCGAGATAGCGCGGCTTGGTGGTGCCGCCTTTGGTCATGTCCAGCACACATCCCACCACCGTGCCACGGCCGGCCGTCTCCAGCAGGAGGACATCTTCGCCCATGACCGCGTCCTGCGATCGATAGGTTGCGCGAAAATAGCCGAAATCTTCACCCAGCCCGTCGACAGGGCCGGGCAGATAGGCGACTTTTACGGCGATGGTTCCGGCATTGCCGCCGCGACTCTGCAGCGACAAACGCGCACTGCTGCGAAAGGGCATGGGGAAATAGCAATAAAAGCGTCTCGTCTCCCGACTGGCGCCGACGAAGAGCGAACGGCACGCCACATCGCCGATGGCGCCGCCGAAAAAAGCCGTGAAGGGTGCAGAGACATCGGCAGTGGTGTGGCCGTCGAAGGTGATATGCAGCCACAGATTATCGCACCAGGTGATAAATGCCTCGGGGCTGAGCGCCACCAGGCCCTGCACCTCCAGCGCATGAATGGTGCCGGGAGCGGGGATATTGATGCTGTGCGTTTCGCCGCCGGACAGCGTGAATGTTTCGCTGATGGCCGTCAAGGCGGCATTATGGTAGAGAAGCTGGCCCGCATTCTCGAAGAGCTGGCGCGCGCCGCTGAGGTCTTCCCCGCCCGTGAAGGAAGAGACCGCGCTGCCCGGCGGAAATTTTTGATAGGTGATATTGTAGTAAAGCGGGAAATCGGTCAGCACGATCTTGAGTGATTTTTCAAAAGGGATGGGCACATAGCAGTAGAACCCGCCGCTGGAAGCGCGCTCATCCCCCGCCAGCGGCGCCAGGAAAGGCGCCCGGGTGCCGCTGAAAAAGTCGCGGAGGCCCATATCGATACGCGGCACGCTCTCGCCGTCAAAATAGAAACGGATATTGCATTCCGGGAAAAAGGTGAACCAGATGCGGTAGACGCAGCCCGGCCCCTCTTCATCCAGCAGCACATAATGGCCGTTTTCCCGGTACAGATAGGACGTAATGCCGGGCTCGTTACTGCCCCCGTCGCTGTTGCCGCCGCTGCGGTCGTAGCTGGAGACCTGAAGGATGCGCCCCTGCTGGCCAAAGCGCGGCAGGATTTGATCCGCAGCGAGGGCTGTCACACCCACCGCATCCTGCGCGAAACCACTGCCGGTCACACTCTGCAGGATAAAAACGCCCAGCAAAACAATCTGAGACAAGAATGCGCTCTGCATCAGTTTTCCCCCCCTTCACTGATAATGATGGGCGCCCTGGCCGCCATGCGATACAACCAGGGCGTCACCGCTGTCATCTCATAGGCATCCCGCTGCAACGTCTGCCGGAAGGTGAATGGCACATCGTAAAAATAAACGGTCATTCCGGGGGAGAGCGTCGTCCGGGTTTCAAAGAGGCTGAGCGGCCGATTCTCATAGAGATAGTCGTGCAGTTTCGCGGCATTGTCAAAGGGCAGAATATGAATATTGCGCGCCTGATAGTCGCCGGCGATGACATGGTAAAGGAAATAGTGCCAGTGATGGCTGTTGGGGCAGACGATGAGGGCATCCCGGCCTACCATCTGCAGGGTCTCCTCGACGCGCGGGTCCGCCACATCGCGGTTGACGACGCGAATATGCGGCAAATTGCACGCAAAGTTGATCACGGGAAAGAGCACCAGCGCGGCGACGGCCCATTTCTGCATTCTGCTCCCCAGTTTGCGGATGATCTCCTGGCAGCCATAAGCCAGCAGCACGGCGAGAAACATATGACTCGGCAAAAGATAGGCATAGATGTCGGTGATGCGGTAGTTCAGGGCATAGCCGACATTGCCAAGAAAGGCGAGTGCGATGCAAATTTGCCAGCGACGGTCTTGCAGCCGCAGAAAGCCGTACACCGCGACGGCCAGCAACAGGCCGTATTCACGGAAAAAGAGCCTGGCAAACAACGGGATGCGCTCGACCAGGATCTGCGACAAGGAGTAGGAGAACATCATCCCCTTGGCGTGGCCGCCGCTCAAATACCAGAATAATTTCCCGATGGTGGGGGTCTGCATGGCGAGATAGGGCGTCGCCGGATCATAATAACGCCAGAACAGATAGCCGTATTGCGCCGCCGCCAGGAGCCCGAGCAACGTCAGCCAGCCGATGCGGCGCCAATCTGTAAACACGGAACGGTCATCCACCCAGAGCAGATAGAGGATCGCCGGCAGAAAAGTGATCATGGTGAGATGGTTGCCGAACGAAAAGGCATAGCATCCCAGCGCGAGATAGAAATGGAGATTCTTGCGCGTCTGATGCCACTTCAACAGAAAGAAAAACACCAGGCTCACATAGAGGAGATTGAAGGAATAGACTTCGGCGATGATCGACTGCACCCAGATGGAAAGATTCAGGGCGAAACCCGATGTGACGAGAAATGCGACGGGCGTGCCGATCCCCATTGCTTTCATCTTGTAAAAGATCACCAGGGCAGCGAGGATGGTGAAGAGGCCGGAAAGGAGGTTGGCCTTCAGGGGGACTTCGCCAAAGGGAAACAGCGTGACGAAGAGATGATTGATGACGGTATAGGCGGGATAACCGGTCAAATGCGGAACACCCAGCACCTTGCCGACCAGTTGAAATTCAGCGGTATCGTCGGTGTAACCCAAACCGGGAAGTGCGGTTGCGGCATAGAGAGCCGCCAGAAGGAGCACCAGCAGCGGCGCGGCCCATTTAGTCCCATATCGAGAGGTGATCAGATTCATAATGCCAATATCCACATGGTTTGCATCCTGTCAGGAGGTCAATGCATAAAACGGTTGTTTGTGAAAAGCGGTGCGCAGCTGCTGCGGCAGATTGGTTTTTTCATGGCTGCCCGCGCGCTGATCGCACCAGACGCGATTGCGAATAAAATCGACATCCCGTTTGAAATCCTTTGAATCGAAAAAGAGACCGAGATGCGGATGCTGCCGGCGCAAGGCGAGCAGAAAGTGCCGCTCGATGCCATCGCCGCAGCGCGGAAAGGCGAACGGGACACGTGCCTGGCCGCTCCAAATACGCACCAGATTCGCCGAGGTGAGAATCTCCGCGGCCATTTGCTCCGCCGTCAACTCCGACAGGCGCGCATGGGTGTGCGAATGCGCACCCAGACAGTGCCCCTCGCGCTTCAATTCCTGGACCATTTCGCTCGTCATATAGGGCTGTTGTGTTTGCAGAAAGCCGGCACTGTCGATGCCAAGCCGAGCGGCGATCTGCTGCACCACCTCCTGCCGGGTGGAGCGCAGCGCCAGAAACCAGGTTCGAAACGCCTCGACACCGGCAAAACGCTTCTCAAACGATGCGCCCCATTCGGCCAGGAGAGGGCGGCTGTAATCGGACGGCATCTTTTCCACCTCCCGCAGACACAGGGCCATCAAATGGCGGTGAAAGAGCACCTGATTGCCGATCCAGGCCGTGGTCAGGAAAAAAACGGCCGGGACGCCCTCTTCCCGGAGAATCGGCAGAACCACCGAGTGGCACTCGCGGCAGCCATCATCAAAGGTCACCAGAACCGGGATTTTGCCCTTCTCCTTCTGTACAGGCCCCGCTTCGATCTCCTCATAAGAGACCGGGCGGAAATGGTTCTTGATATAACGCAAATCGGCGCGAAACATGCGGCTGTCTTTATAATCATAGAGGCCGCGGATATGGGGCAGTTCTTCATCGCTGACGACATGATAGCAGAGCGCGATCACTGGCGGCCGCCACAGGCGGGCATACCAAGAAACGGGCAGCGGGATACGGCCCGAGTGACGGAAAAAGCGATCGATCCATACACTTTTCATTGAGGCCTCCAGCACGCGATTTGCAGGGTTCCAGGCCGGTCATCCATCTGCTGCTCCTTCAGGCTTTCAATAATAGGCCGTATCGCCGTCCGCCTGGTGGAGGTCTATTTCGCCGAGGCGCGTGAGAATTTCCGTTTTATCGCGCCGGGCCGGGCGGTAGAAATAATCGCGGCTGTCGATACGGCTGTATTTCTGCAGCAGTTGCGGGGCTCGCTGCAACCACGGCAGCGGCAGTTCGATCACATCGGCCTTTTCATCGGCTGCATAACGCAGCACAGCGGCCAGCACCTCCAGGGGGTCGCGTGTATCCGGAAGTTCCGTATCCAGCACGCGGATTCGGGTCGTCAAGGCATCGCGTGAGAGCTGGATGACCACCACGCCCGACTCTTTCGCATCGCCATTGCCGCAACAGAGCGCGTTATGCTCGAAGCGCTCTCTGCGGGCAGAGAACGCATAACCGGCATAATGCACCGCGCCGGCGCCGGCTTCGATCCAGGGCTTGTCGAGCATCCAGGTGATGAGCGAACGGTCACGCACAAAACACGCTATCCCTTTCATCGCAGTGAACGCACCCGCCGGTAATTCTTTTTGCAGCGTATAGCCGCCAGGTTTCACGCTGCCACATGCGTTGAGCATCCGCCGCCAGCGCCATTTCTTCTGCATCCAGGTTATCAGCCGCACCGTCTGCAGCGCACCGTTGACCAGCCGGGCTGGAAATCCCATCCGGCACAAACGGCGCCACAGGGCATCCAGGTGTTGCCCCAGTGGATCGCTGACCAGCACACCATAGCGCAGCGGGCCGAATCTTTTGAATCCCAGGCGTTCATAGAGCTTGCGCGCTTTGCGGCTGACGCCGGTCACAAAGAGATCCCGTCCCAGCCGGAAAGTGGCCTGCATCAGCAGCACGCCGGCCAGTGAATGGCGATGCAGCGGCGGCACATACCAGGTCGACAGCCAGTCTATTTTTGCCACGCGGCCGTCGAGATGCAACTGATTCGGCAAAAGGCCGATATAGCCTATGCAGCGATCGTCCTGATACGCAACCAGCAGCGCAACCTCATCGGGTTCGGCTTGTGGATTGGCGGCCTGAGCCCCGGCCCGCAGCGGAACAGTAGGAAGGAGAGCGGATGACTCCCCTTTTCGGAGGATTCCATCGATAAAACCCGGCAGCTCTGAAACGGAGACCGGTTTGATTACAACGTCCGTAATTTCCACACCGCCCTTTGCCAAATCAACCCCGTTAAACCTCTGCAATGGCGCTGGCCCAGGAGAGCCCCACGCCAAAGCCGGACATCAATACTTTCTGACCACGCTGCAACATCCCGGCATCCATCGCCTCTTTGAGGGCAATGGGAATGGTGGCGGAGACGGTATTGCCGAGATGGGCGATGTTCTGGAACATTTTTTCCGGCGGGATGCGCAGGACGCGGGCCAGCGAATCGAGCACCAGTTTGCTGGCCTGATGAAAAACGAACAGATCGATATCCGCGACGGTCATCTGATTGCGCGTCAACAGGGTGCGCACCTGGGCCGGCACCTTGGCGAGCACAAACTCCATGATCCCCATGCCGTCCATATAGATGTTCTCGGCGGTGCGGATGTTGCCGCTCTCATCCACCTGTGGCTGTGCGGTTTGCTGCGATTTCGGCATGCGCAAGCCGCCGGCCGGGATGATGAAACGGTCGTAGAGCGCGCCCATGGTGCCGCAGAGGATATCCACCACGCCCGCCCCCTGACCGGCGCTGGAAGTGATCCAGGTCGCCGCTACACCATCGCCAAAGAGCACCCGCGCTGAACGGTCATTGGCATGGATATATCTGGAATAGGTATCGCCCGTTACAAAAAGGACGTTGCGGGCCATGCCCGCCGCCACCAGTCCCTTGATAATCGCCAAACCATATACAAACCCGGAACAGGCCAGATTGAAATCAAAGGCGAGCACCTCTTCCGCCAGTTCCAGACTCTTGTGAAGGAGACAGGAATTGGGCGGCATGATATAATCCGGACTCTGGGTGCAAACGATGAGCGCATCCACCCGGGCTGGCAAATCCGGATGACGCTGGAAGAGTTGCCGGCATGCCTCCACGGCCAAATCGAGCGCGGTCTCGTCAGCTCCCGCGATGTGGCGTTCCAGAACGCCCGAGCGGCCCTCGATGCGCGTGATATCCCAGCTGCTGTTCTCGGCCACGAGATCGGCATTGCTGATGATTTGTGCGGGCAAAGCATAGGCGATATCCTCAAAACGGATGCTCATATATGCGGCTCCTCCATTATCCGGGTTTTCTTATTGACAAATCGATCATCTTTCCGGATTTACGTCCGTAAATGACGCGGACGGTTCCGATCCCTTTGATGCTGCGCGCCACGCGGCGGACGTGATCGATCAGCCTGAAGGCCAGCAGTTCGTCCGCCCATTTCCCATTCATGGCATACTCCGGCCCGACAGCGACATGGAGGACCAGCAGGCAATCCAGACTCTCGCGATGAAATACGATGACGCCTGCGATCTCTTCCTGGCCGGCGCGGGTTGTCAGTGCAAAAATAGATGGACTCTCTTCGTAATCGCCGAGACGGATGCGCAGTGAACCTTCATTAACAACGATTTGCGGTATGCCCATCCTGTCGATGGCACGCTCGATATCCTCACAATAACGATGTTGCAGCGGGTTGAAAAACAGCAACCGTTCGAGCGCTTCGCGGTGATGCGCAGCGACTTTAGAAGTGAAGTGAAAGTTCACACCCTCTCCTTTGACCGGCGCAGGCGTCATGATCAGGCGCTGTACCCCCCATCGATGACAAAATTGCTGCCGGTAATCCATTGCGCCGCATCGCTGAGCAGGTAGAGCGCCAGCAGGGCGACATCGCGCGGAGTGCCCAAACCCAGCGGATGTTCCTGCACGATTTTTTCCGCTCCGCCGGGATAGAATCGCTGCATCTCTTCGGTCATCTCCGTGGGAATCCAGCCGGGGCTGACGGCATTGATGCGGATTTTTTTGCCGGCCAACTCGCGCGCAAGGCTGCGTACGGCATGGATGACGGCCGCCTTGGTTGCGCCGTAGGCCGTCAATCCAGCCTGCCCCTTCAGGCCGCTCACCGAAGCCAACAGGATATGGGAAGCACCAGCCGTTCCCAATTCCGGGCCGCAGAGGAGCCGCACCAGATCCACACCCGCCCACAGGGAGGTGGCCATGATCCGTTCGGCCTCGCTGCGCTGAAAAGCGCGCAGGGGGGCAAAACGATTGATACCCGCGGCATGCACACTGCCCGCGAGGGGGGCGCCTCCTGCAAATTGCAGCAGCGCCGGCTTGAACGCGGCCGTATCGGTGACATCCGCCACGCAAGGCACGATGCGCTGCGGAAATTCCTGTGCCAGAGAGGCCAGCAGTTCCGCCCGCCGCGCCATGGCGAGGACATGACCATGACTCAACGCCAGCTGTCGCGCGACTTCGCGGCCGATGCCGGAACTGGCGCCCGTGACGACAAAGCGTCTATCCGAAAAATCAAAAATCGGGACGGTGGACGGCACTATTTTTGCACCAGCTTGTAGAGATCCTCCACGAGGACGGCCTTGCGAATCTCTTCAGCCGTCAATTTGATGCCATAATCACCGTCGACCATGGCGAGAAAGGAGACCGCGGCGATGGAATCCCAGCCCGGCAGATCTTTCAGCCTGGCATCCAGTTTGACATCATCTGTTTTCATTTCGAGCGCCTGAGCGAACAACTCCCTGAACTTTTCCATGACACGCCTCACTGGTTGATTCAAAAATATATAGACACAAAAACCTCAATTTGCCGAAAGCACATCCGGACATAAAAAGGCCCTGGCCCGACCCGAGACAGGAGAACCAGGGCAAACACTGCGCAATCCGTCGGGCCACTTCACTTCCCGGCCCAATTTAAGTAAATAATTAATAATTTACAAATTGAATTTTCTCCACTTGCAGTATGTCATCGCTGCAGAGATCTATCTCCTCCGCTGTCGGCGCCGTGCGCTTGACCGCCTCGATGCCCTCTTCCCGCGAGCGCAGGGCATGATAGGTCGTGCTGAAGCCGAGCGCTTCACCATTGGCGCTGCGCAGGACAAAATAATAGCATCCCTGGGCATTCTTGCGTTCAAAACGATGGTCATTCAACGCACTCAGTCGTACCGCATGAATGCCATTGCGAACGGCTTGCTTCAGCCGGTAGATTTCGCTGCTCAAAATGATCTCGTTCCTGCCCGAGCGCAGACAGAAAAAATATTCCGCTTCCCGTGTCTTGCTGATGATGAACTCCGCCATTGCCATCCTCCCTACTCCGCAAAGACAAAACCCTGAGGCACAGCGGGCGGCGTCGTGTCCGCTATGGTCTCGTCACTTTTCTTCACCAATACCAGGTACATTGAAGTTTTGCTGGTTCCCTCGTTGCCACCGAGGACAACGGCGCCGGCTGGAAATACCTTGCGATAGAGATGCAGCGGACTATCGTCCGTGGTGGCAATTTCGGCACCGGTGTCCTGCCACGACTCCAGCCATGCCGGCATGGTACTGGTGCCGCGATCATAGGCCACCATCACCGTAGCGGTCAGATTGGTGGTGAAAGAGACCCAGTGCGCATCACTGCGTTCCTTGTCGTCGTTTTCCGTCTTGATCCAGGTGAATCCCTGACAAATATCCGGAATGGTCGTGAGGCGGAAATCACGATCCACATAATAGTTATCATTGGCACGCAACTCGGCAAGGCTGTAGGTGGCCGGACTGAGATTGCTGATCTGCAGCGTCGCCTCGAAACGGTAGGTCAGGCTCTGCGCGGCCATCACATTGACGCTACGGGCGAGGTCTTTGATGCCGGTGACCGTCAGGGTGTAGGTTTGGCCGGGGCTGTGGGCATTGGTCTTCAGGGTTGCGGAAAGACCATCGGCCGCCAGAGTGGCCGAAAGAATGCCCAGTGCAGGCTGAATCTGATAGTGGGTCAGGTTCTGCGCCGAAGCGGTTTCGACTTTTTCATCATAAACGACGACCAATTGCTGAGCCGACACCGTTTTCACTTCGAGAATTTTAGGCGCCTGTTGGTCACCGGTTGTGGAGACGCTGAGGACTGCAGCGGTCGCGCTCTTGTTGCCGGCGTCGTCGAGGCTGTAAATTTCGTACTGGTAGGCGGTGGATTCCACCAGGCCCTGATCGGTATAGGTCGTCGCCGCGAGCGTGGTCAGAGCGGTCCCATTGCGCACGACCAGATAGTTGCTGGCGCGGTCGCCGTCGCTGGCCACTGCCGGCATCTGCCAGGTGAGCACAATGCTGTGCATGGTCCGACCGGGACTGGAGAGCGACTGCGGGGCATTGGGCGGCACATCATCGCTGCGCAGTCCCGCACCGATATGCAACGCCCAATCCCCGGTGAACGGCGGCGTCAGCGTATGTTTCTGCCCGCCTGCCACCATCCCCGCGGCATGCGCCACGCCGGCCTTTGGATCGAGCCACTCCACCGGCAGGGAACCGGAAAGCGAGGTGAGATCGATGGTGACGGCGCCGCCATTGCGATTGTAGGCCAGATATTCCGAGCCGCTTTTGGCCAGACAATTTCCCGCGCTGATGAGATTTTTCTGCGGGGTCATCTCGGTCAATGGCAGCCGCTCCATCAGCTTGTTGAGAAACTCCACCCAGCGCTGCTCTTCGGGCAATGCGGCGGGATCATAGCCGCCCTTGTCCGGCGCATAGGTGGTGTGAAAACCGTTGGTATAATACCCCCCCGCCGTGACGATCTCCCAAAGACCATAGCGGCTCTCCGTGTTATCGGTGTCGGTGTACATATAACGCGGTTCGCCATTGACGACGGGCTTGTTGTAGGTGCGGTCGCGCTGGATATCGCGGATATAATAGGGGGTTTGCTGCATGACGACATCCATCCAGGCGTCATAACCGAATTCACCGCTGGAAGTCCGCCCGGTGGGATGCAGGGTGACGGGATGGTTATAGGGATCATAGCGTTTCAGAACTTTACCCCACCCGGCGAACTCGCTGGTGGGCCGGTTATAGTCCGTGGGTATTTCATTATATTCGCCGCACAGCACCCAGATCACATTTTTGGCGGCATAGCGGGCGACGAGGTAACGCATGTACTTTTCCCACTGGGCTGCACTGAAATTGACATATTCCTGGGCCCAGGAAAACAGCATCACCGGGACCAGGCCTTTTTCCAGGGCATAATCGATGCGCTTGTCGATCCAGCGAAAATAGCCCGGATTGAGTTGATCATAGTCCTTGGCGTCGCTGCCTTCGACAAAACAGGTACCGCCTTCATTCTTCCAGAATCCCAGGCCATTGATATAGCTGTTGACGATGGACTGAATAACCGTATAGCCCTGTTCAGCGCGCAAGTCGATGAGCGGTTTCCAGCGTCCTTCATAGGGGATCAGGGAGGTGTAGCCGCGCCAGGCGGTGTCGCCTTTCCACAGCCACGGGGTGCCATCGTCGTAGGCGAAGGTATGGGGCCGCGCCGGATTCGGCCGGATGAATCCATGCCGTCCGCTCTCTGTGCAGGCAAAGCTGCCGGTCGTGTTCAGGGCGGTCACGGAAGAGGTGATGGTGTAGGTCCAGTTCCCCGTTTCGGTGGGCGCCATGCGCACCTTCCAGATATCGCCGCCGTCATAGAATCCTTCGATTTCGATGGTTTTGGTGGGACCGCGAAAGGTCCCCTTGAGGGAAACATCCCGATAGGGATAACGTCCGCCCGCCCCTGGCGCGGCCAAGGTCACCTCAAAGGCTTCATATTTGCCAACCGTCGCCGCCTGTGCACCCCGTGTGGAGAAAGTGGCGCTGAAAGGGCTGCTCAGACTCAAGCCTGACTTGTCCTTGGCAGTGGTTTTCACGGTAACCGTATAGGTGGTGTTGG
>DCUM01000030.1:14171-49843 GCA_002327255.1 bacterium UBA2214
GGGGCACGGCGCTGCTGCTGATGGCCGGTTCCATGCTGGTCACCGCGGGAGGCGTCTGATCCGCATGGCGGTAAAACTTGAAATTGCTGTAGAGCAGGTTGAGGGGCGCTGCATAGCCCCCACTGCGGCTCGCCAGCCCTGAAGCCAGCCGGAGGCTGTGATCGGGCGGCGCGTACGCTTCACCAAAGCTGGAATAGTCCCATTCCTTGATCAGGACATTGTCCATGTACCATTGGAAACGGCCCTCGCCCCAGATCAGACGCATGTGGTAGACATGATCTTTTTGCCACTCAAAGGGACCGCAGGGCGGGTCTTCAAAGGCGTGGGGATCGTCTTCATAACCGCCGTTGAAAGCCGCCACATTCAGGCGCAATTTCATGCGCTTCCATTTGTAGAGGTCGCCCGGCGTATACCCGTAAATGTGCATGACGCATTTGTAGGGATTATGCCACTGCTTGACGCCATACCAGCTGGCATCCTCATCGCGGTCGTACATGATGAAGAGCGAATAATGGACGCACTCATAATCCGGAATGGGTTTATTGAATTTGTCATAACCGATGTTGGGGAAAACTTCGCTGGAAGCGTGGATGCCCTTGATATCGAATTCCACTTCACCGGATGGACAGGTTGGAATCTTGTAGTCGATATAGTCAAAGGCTGTCGCCGTGCGCCAACCCGCCGAAGTGAGCACGCCGCCGCTCTGCCGGCCGAGCGTCTTGCCCGCCAGGGCGTCATCGATTTCGAGAACGCGGTTTTGGGCGAAGGAAATCCCTGTGAGGAGCGTGATGAACAAGCTGAATACCAATCCTTTGCGTATGCCGATGCTGCGTGATGACATGTTAAAACCTCCCTTACCACACCCGGTTGCTGTTGTTAACGGTCTCATAACACCTGCGCTCCATGCAAACCATGGGCCACGTTTTTTAATATTGTTTTTATTGTATTTATAAATTCGCCCTTCCGGGGCAATTACAGGATTGTCAGCGATCTCCTCAATGTGATACAGTTTTGAAAAAACCTCTTCTGTCTCATCCCGGATTATTTTGGCAAAATTGGCACAAAATATGATATTTCATTTGCGCCTGATCTGAAAAAGTGGTCCGATAGGTCCTGATTAGTCATGGGCATCTTATTATCCGGCACCCGATCACGGCGGATCGTGATTCGCTGATCCTCGCGGACATGCTGCCGTTCGGCACGAGCCTCGATTTCTGTTGGATCCACGCGGGGTTCATCTTTCTGGTCATCGGCTATGGAAGCGGGAGGGGGCTGGCCCCGATGCCTGCCCGGCTGCCGTATGCGCACGGTGAAACCCCTTGCCGCATAAAAATAGGTTGCAAAGGTGCAAAAAATTCTCTAAACTATTTCAATCCATCACAGTCCTTTAGCAGGAGATTGAATCATGGCGCGTAACTTTGTCGAAGTTGTCTTTGAATCCAATCAAAAATATCTCGAGGGATTTTTGCAGGGGTATCTGCTGGGTAAAAAAGCTGATCTGCGCTATTATTTCAGCCGCGCAGTCGGTGTCAAGGCGGAATCGTTGTCCGAGAAAATACGGGAATGGGCTACCTTGTCGGACAAATATCACTATCTCATCATGGAAAAAAAGTTGTATGAAGCGATTATGCAAACAGGCGCTGTGCAGGATGCCGGGGAGGCCCTGGTGAAGGTGGTTGCCGTCCAGCGCGTGAAATCCGGCCAGTTTGAGGTGGCCATCAACAGCGCATCACGAGATGAGAGCAAAGCCGTAAAAGAGATGCTAAAACTCCGCCCCCCGGTCGTGGAAATGATCGATTGGCAGCAGTCCGTGGAAATCGACAAGGAGGCCAGGGGCGTCGAACTCTATACCCCCGCCCATGAATATCAGTTCAAGGCATCCGGCTCGTTCAAGGGGGCCGTGGATGTTTTGATTGCATTTCGGCAGAAACTGACGGAATTCTCGTCGGTTACGGCCAAAGAGATCAAACTGGAACGGGTCTGAATGATTCACGGCCGGGATGCTGCGTGTTTCCGGGCCCTGGCGGCCTGGTAGCGCGCGTGGATCCATGCCGGAATCCACAGCGAGGCCAGAATCACCGCCATGGCGAAGCTCTGCTCCAGGCGCCTGGAGGAATTCCAAAAGTCGACCTGTAAATAGAGCACAAACGTCACCAGGGCATGATAGCTGTAGACTTGCAGGGAATGTTTGCCAAGGTATGAGAGTCCCTTATAGAGCGGCATTCTGTGCACCGCAAAAAACCGCCCCACATAGAGCAGAACAATCCCCCATAAACTGAAATTGAGCAATCGCAGCAGGCCAAGACTTTGCAGACTCTTCAATTGGCTGAACAGATAGCCCTTTTGCGGCAGCGCTATCCATTGATGGCGCCAGCACAACAAGAAGAGCAGCACCGGAATGGCTGGCAGTGCCAGCCGGCGCAACAGGCGCGCATCCATACGCACCTGATAAAATTTCCGGCAACCGAGAAAAATCCCGGATGCAAACAGCGCCCACCATGCCATGGGATCGAAAATCGCCATGCGAATCGGCACATATTGGCCTAAAAGAACCTGCACGCGAAAAAAAACATGGAATTGAGCGGCGCCCCAGAGCACGGCGGTGACGACAAAAGCCTGCCATACCCTGCCTTGATGGATGGCCGTGATCAACAGCGGTGCAAAAAACACAAAAATCACATAGATGGGCAGTAAATTGGCGCCGATGGGGGCATAGAGCAAAGCGAAGCCGGCCACCAGCGCGGGAATCCGCTGATCATAGATCAGCTGCATGGCATTGTACCAGTAAGGCCGCACCGCGGTGATCAGAAAACTGATGACGAACAGGAGCAGAAAAATGAGGATGTGGTAGGAATAGATGGTACCGGCACGCCGCTGCGCCTTGCGCCGCAGCGCGCCCTCGCCATTTTGCACGAGCACAAAGCTGTAGACATATCCCATGACCACGCCGGAGAGGAGGACGAACACCTCCGCGAACGAGCTAAAGCCGAAAAGTTCGTAAACGCAGTCCGTGTACTTGCCCGGCAGGTGATTCAACATCATGGAAACCAGGGCGACGCCGCGCAGGGCATCGATGCGATGATCCCGTACCGCTTTTTCCGAAGGCAACAAGCTACTTTGCAGCACGGCGCATCACTTTCGCGACCCGACCACTTTGGCCGGGATCCCCACCGCGATGGAATAGGGCGGGATATCTTTGGTCACCACCGCCGCCGCGCCGATGACCGAGCCGGTGCCGATAGTGACGCCATCCAGAACCATGACGCCGGCGCCGAGCCAGACGTCATCCTCGATGACGACGCCGCCCTTGCTGTCGTAGCCCTGGCGCATGATGGGCACATCGAGGCGGTCGAATTTATGCTGGGCGCCGCCGATATAACAGTTGGCTGCGAGCAGCACATGCTTGCCGAATTGGATGCGCGTGGTCGTGCCGAGACGGCAATTGGCGCCGATATTGCTGTAATCGCCGATCTCCACCGTGCCGTTGCGCGTCCCGAGAACCGTGCCCCGGCCCAGCAGCACCTCGTCGCCGAGTGTGATCGCGCTCTTCTCATCGCCCTGCGCCGACAGACTGCAGTACTCTTCGATGACGCAGCGTTTGCCCACCCTGATTTTCTGCGGATGGCGCAGCGTCACATTGCGCCCCCAGACCGTGCCCTTGCCCTGGCCGCCCAGCAAACCCTTGAAACCAATCTGCCGCAGGGCATAACCAATCATGCCGGGCAAGGGCATGCAGAACAGATTCACCAGCTCATATTTGATCAGCAGCCACCCGTTGAGACGGCCGATGACGATGTCGGCGTATTTTCCCAGCGGCGATTTTTTCTGCCGCATGACGTCTTCGAAACCGCTGAAATACTTGACCTCTCCGGCCACATCCCCGGCGCCGATTTCCCGTTCGGTCGTCTCCGCCACCCGTACCTCCTGATCCATGCGGATGCCGAGTGAAGAGTAATAGACGCCACCGAGCAGACCGACCGCCAATGCCTTGATGCGCATCAACAGGGCCACGGAGAGTCCAACCGCACCGCCGAAACCGAGGCGGTCAAAGGTGAAAAAATAGGCCCATTCCGCCAGTCCGATGCCGCCGATGGAGATGGGCAGCATCATGACCACCATGATAATCGGCGTGATGATCAGCGCATCGAGGAACGTGAAGGGACAACGGAAAGCCAGTGCGCTCACCCAGACATTCACAACCGCCGCGAGATAAAAGACAAAGGAATTGATCATCGCGAAAACAATGGCGCCGCGGTGCTCGCGGATGGAGAGTATGGCCTCCTGGAATTTCTTCAGTTTGAGGATCATCTTGCGCAGCAAACCGGCTGGCACCCTGTGCGCCAGCCAGGCGAGATAGCGCTCGTTGAAGATGATGACCAGGAGCGCCAGATAGCCCGCCACCGAAACGGCCATGGCGATGATGAGCCAGAAATCCCACAGCGATCGCAGTGCCGCAAAAAAGGCGATCACCGCCACCAGAATCAAAGCCGTCAGGCCGGTGAAACGCTCGATAAAGACCGATGCAAAAGCTTTGGCGTTTTCGCCGGTGGATTTGCCCAGTGCGTAGGCGCGCACCACATCGCCGCCGACGTTGGTGGGCAGGACGGTGTTGAAAAAATAACCGACCATGTAGAGCCAGAACAGACGCAACCCCGAGGCGTGGATGCCCTGGGCGCGCAGGATGACCTGCCACTTCCACGAACTGAGATAGATCAACAACGGCGTGATGGCGATGGAGAGGCCAAAATAGAACCAGTCCGCCTGGATGATCGTCTGCCACAGTTTTGACAAATCGACTTTGTAAAAGACCCAGGCAATGAGCGCCATGCTGATCAGCCAGCGCAAGAGGATGTTAAGGGATTTTCGCGCCATTCGCTCTCCGATCACAGGTACTCTTGCAATACTTCTGCAGAACGGCGCGCCTTTTCTTTTTCACGGGCGACTTGCGGCAGCATTTCCTTTTTGATGTGTTCGCGCTGCGCAAAGGCCGCGCTGATGCGCGAAAAATAACTCTCCACGGAAAGATCTTTGAACTCGACGAGATGCGATTCCAGACCGATGGTGCGCATATAGCCGCGGTTTTTGGGATAGGTCAGGATCCCGACGGGCGGCACACCCATGGCGGAAGATAAAATCAGGGAGTGGGTGCGCATGCCGGCAAAAAGTTGCATCGGCTGCAGCACGGCACAGATTTCACGGTAGCTGTAGGTGCGATTCGAAATCAGGCGGACGCGGTCGCGCTGCCTGATTTTTTCCAGCACCTGCATGGCAATCCCCATATCCATATGCTGGGTTTCGATAAAGATGACATCGACGCCCAGTTCGGTAATGGTGCGGTCGACGGTTTCCGCATAGAGCGCCACCAGATGTTCCCGGCCAAAGCTACCGCCCTGGCGCACAAAAGCATCAACATAGCTGTTAACATTGAAGCCAATCACCGGCCGGTCGCTGCCGAAGAGATCGGCCTCCCTGCAAATTTGCGCGAAGCGTTCCTGCGAGGCCGGCACGGCATTCAGAGCACAATCCGCACCCTCGATGACGCGGGGATGGTGAAATCCCTGGCGCTGCAGGATATCCACCGACTCCTGGTCGCGCAGGATCATCGCACTCGTGCCATCGAGGATGCGCTGCAAGGCAGCGTGTCCGGCATCCGTGCGGATCGGGCCGAGACTGCAATTATACAACACGACCGGCACGCCGCTTTTACGGGCGCGCGGCAGGATATACGAAAGCGTCCACAAATAATTGAAGAGCGGATTGTAAAGTTTGCGATCGAAGAGGATGGCATCGGTGACGAGGATGACATCCGCGTTGAGCGCTGCACGCAGCGCGGGCAGGCCGAGGATTTTCATCGAGAGATTCCACGGCATCATGGAGATGGGCGTGATGGGATACTCGGCGAAATGGCGTTTGACAAAGCCCGTGTTGATGGTCGGGATGGTGAAATGGACATCCGCATACTGTCTGGAGACGTCTTCGAGGACACCGCCGAGGATGGCGGCATCACCCGCATTACGGCCGGAAAAATTGCCGATGACATTGATGGTTTTCATAGTGATGATTTATTCCCTTTTACGCCACTGATTAACACGGATAAACAAGTTCGTCATTCTTTGGACCTCATCGTGCCTGTCTGTGTTCCTCCGTGGCAAAATAATGGGTGCCCACCCTTGCATTTGTTAAAAAATAAACGGCTTCTGTGCTATCTGCCTGTTCAGGCAATTCAGTAACCCTGGAGAAAAAGATGCCAAAAACTTGATATCAGGGCCCCCCAAAATCCGTTTTCAGTCCATGCTGTTCCGTGGCTTTTTATCAAGATACCCATTCTCCAGATACCACTGCGCGGTGCGACGGATGCCGTGGCGAACCTCTACCCTGGGCTGATAGCCGAGTTCGCGGCGCGCTTTGCCGATGTCAAAAGCGCGATCCTTGATAAAAATATCGACGCGACGGCGGAATATCGGCGGCTGTATGCGCAGCGGCACGCATATTTTTTCGCAGAGATACCCGGCCGCATATACCGGCCAGACCGGAAAACGGAGACGCGGCGGCGGCACTTCCAGCGCCTCCGCAATCATCCGGGCGAATTCATTGAAGGTGAAGTAGGTATCTCCGGCGATGATATAGGTCTCGCCGACCGCCTGCGGCGCTTCCGCGGCCAGCCGGAATCCCTCCACCGTATCGGTGACATAGGTGAGGTGATAAAGCACGTTGCCGCTGCCGAACATGATGAATTTGCGATGGTAGATCATCCTGTACATTTTCAGCATGCGCAGGTCACCCGGCCCATAAATGCCCACCGGACGTACAATAGTCACCGGCAAACCTTTTTCGCGAAAATAGAAATTGGCAACTTTTTCGCCCTCGACTTTGGTCTGCTGATATATATCACCCGGCTCGAGCGGCGCCGTTTCACCGGCCGGCGGTTTGGCAACGTGGCCGTGGACGCCGCAGGTGCTGCAGTGGACCACCCGTTTGACCCCCGATTCCAGCGCCGCCGAGAGCACATTTTCGGTGCCGGTGACGTTCACATCCCAGTAGGCCTGATCCGGCTGATTGGCGGCGCGATACAATGCGGCGATATGAAAGACGACATCGATGTTGCGCATCGCCCGAATCAGGTCCGCCCGCGAAAGAATATCGCCGGTGAAGATATCGACTTGTCTGGCGCGCAATCCCGCCGTCTGGCTGGATGACCGCACCAGGGCCCGGACCTGATACCCCTTTTCCAGAAGATGATCCACCATATACCCGCCGGTGAATCCCGAAGCACCGGTGACCAATGCCCGCATCTTTTTCACTCCTCGATCGTATTATTTTTTGGCAATCACAACCGCGGCATGGCCGAAACGGTTGCGAATGCCTTTTGGCAAAACATTGTAAAGCGGCACAAAAACATAATTAAAGAGACCCGCCAAAAAGCCCGTGCGCGGCGAAGGCGTGGCGCGCGTGTAATCGAGAAAAACTTCGACATTGCTGAACTCCTTGAAGAGATCCCGCAGCTGCTTCTTATCGTAGAGCCGGGTGATCGGCGCGTCCTCATGGGAAAACTCAAAATTGACATGTCCCAGCTGCGTGAGCAGTATCTTCCAGGAATATTTGTAATAGAGCGTGATGACGGCCTCACCACCCGGTTTGAGGACCCGCTTCACTTCAGACACCGCTTTTTCCGTGCTCTGGGTCTGATGCAGCACACCAAAGGAAGCCACAATATCGAAGGTGTTGTCCGGAAAAGGCACTTCCTCGGCGTTACCCCATTGCAGATCGGCCTTCACTTTGTTATGTGCAACATTGCCTTTGGCCAGTTCCAGTGCGGCCTCGGAGAGATCAATGGAATGGACTTGCATGCCCGCCTGCGCCCAGGCGACCGACTCCCATCCCGCACCACAACCGATCTCCAGCATTTTGCCGCCCGGATATTTGCCGGCCTCGCGGGCGATGAGCCGGTAACGGTGCTCGTAATTGGCGCGGATGAAGGCACCCACGGTGTCGTAAAATTCGGGCGACCCGATTTGGCGCGGATCCCCGCTCCAGAACTGCGTCGTATTGACGTTATCGGTCCAGTAACGGCGCACTTCATCGATCGTCTTCTCGTCGCTGCCTTTCCATAAATAGCTACCAATGGTATCGGACATTCACAACCTCTTGATTTATGATGGGACTCATCTCTCTGGAATCTGTTCATCGCAGTTCAATTCTGCAATCGCAACGCGTTTACAAAGAATTAGTATGTACACAATTTTTCGAGAAATTCAAAGTACTTTTCATCGCACAGCAAGATGAGGCAGGGAAAAACCGTCCGGCAAACGCGTTTTCCTGATCCGGAGCAGAGGGCTGCCCCTTTTGCAAAGATGCCCGGCTGTTGTGCCAACCCCGCCACAGCCCCGTCTTGAACCGGCGTCATCATGCCAATACCCTGTTCACTCAAGCGGGCTGATAAAGCGCCCGCGCTTCCATGATCTCACGTTGACGGCGGGCTTCTTCCCATCCCAGTTCAGCCGCCATCAAACGGCTGCTCGCTTCCAGCACCGCTTCGGCCGGACATTCGCCCGAGCCCAGTTCGGTACGCCGCAACAGGACATCGCTCAGTCTCAGCGCCATCTCTTCCCGTATCGCATGGATGACTTCCGCCTGCAGCACCGTTTCCTGACCGGCGACCGGCTGGAGCAGAGCGCCATCCCGCCCGGCCACTTCATAGATGCGGCCTGTCTCGGAACCATAGTTGTGTACCAATTGCTGCAACTGCACCTCGGTGATCGCGGCCGGTTTTGCAGACCGCTGCGTCGTGACAAAGTCATCAAAATCATCCATTTCACCGCCGAGCAGCGCTTTGCATACCATCCGCTTCGGCTTGTGAGCCAGTTTTTTGCATGCCAGTTCGACCGCCTGCTGACTGACGCCGCGCGCCGTTGTGTACTTGACGCTGAGCACACTGAGGAGGCCCGGAATGCCGTCGCTCTTTTCGTGATCCGTAAGACGGAAATGTTTCGTGATCGTCACGTTGCCATTCGCCGCATTGTGAGCAGCCATGGGCAACAAGCCGCCATAAAAATAGGTCACTTCCTCACGGCGAATCCGGGCACCCGGCATGGCCTCATTGGCCTCCTGCAAAAACTCCTCTATCTCTGCTTCCGAGACGCGATAGTCAGCCTTGTCATTCAGGTAGGGTTTATGGGCGGTTCCAATCAGGGTGTAGTGGCGCCACGGCACCACAAACAGCAATCGCGATCCCTTGCTGATCACCGCATCCTCATCCTTGAAGACGTGGCGGCTGTTGACGCCGAAGGCATGGTGTTCACTCAGACGCCGTTTCACCACCAGATTGAGCGCCGTCGAAAAGGCCTGCGCGGGTTGGCCGGGCCGTAATTCTGACAACAGCGCGTTGATCCAGGGTCCGCTGCAAAGCAGCGTCATGCGGGCGCGGACCTCCAGTTCCGTCTGCGTCTCCCGATCCAGAGCGCGCACGCCGCTGACGCGGTCTCCCTGGCGCAGGAAGGATTTTGCTTCCACGTAATTCGCGGCAACGGCGCCCTCCGTCACGGCAGAGTGGACGAATGCCAATGCCAGGCGCTCCGAATTGTACATGGTGCCGTCATACCAGATCGCACCGCCGTTAAGATTTTTTTGCTCCACATAGGGCAGAATTTGCAGCAACTTTTCCCGCGATATGGTCTTGCCGGCGCCCAGGTGTTTCTGCGGTGGCATACCCCAGTTGCGATCCAGGCTGGCGAGATCGTTGAGGATCATGGCCACGCCCATGGCCTCCGGGCCTTTGATGAAATGCCCATAGGTCGGCATGACACAGGGCAAAGGATGTACCAGATGCGGCGCAATGCGTAACAGCCGTTTACGCTCCGCGATCGATTCGCGCATGCGTTTGAAATCGGCGTGCTGCAGATAACGCAGCCCGCCATGGACAATTTTCAGACTGTTGCCGGAAGTCCCCGAGGAAAAGTCGTCCTTTTCGATCAGGGCGACGGACAGACCGCGCCGGGCCGCTTCATAAGCGGCTGTGGCGCCGTAGATGCCGCCGCCGACGATGAGGAGATCATATTCGCCCTGTGTGAGCTGTTGGATATTTCTTTTCATGCTGTTCAACCCGCTGGTAAAATTCATTTTTTCATATACTGTTGATGCCACATCTGAAACATCAAAAGCGCCCAGAGACGGTGGCTGTGGTTTTCGACGCCTTTGCCATGCTCAGCGATCAGGCGTTTCACATAGTTCGGTTCAAAAAATCCGGTATCATGGAGAGCCGCTGCGGAGAGATGCTGCATCAGCAGCGGTTTGAGTTCCTGTTTCATCCAGTTTTTGATGGGGATGCTGAAGCCCTCCTTGCGCCGTTCGAGAATCTGCTGCGGCAGGATGCCGCGCATGGCTTGCTTGAGCAGATGCTTGGTGCGTTTCCCCTGCAAACGCAAATGCGGCGGCAGGGTCGCGCAAAATTCGACAAAACGGTGATCCAGAAACGGCGCCCGCGCTTCCAGCGATACCGCCATGGACATGCGATCCACCTTGACGAGGATGTCATCACAGAGATAGGTCATGATGTCCACATATTCCTGCTGATCCAGAGCCACATCGGAGTTGCACGCCGCAAACGCCTCTTCGATGAAGGCATATGGATTGTGACTGCTCAATTGCGCGCGCAACGCCGGTGAATAGAGCTTTTGTTTCTCCGCCTGCTGCAGAAAGATCATCCAGCGCACGTGCTGGAGATGGGCCGGCAAGCGGCATCCTTCGATGAATCGCCTCGACTTGTTGAAGAAACCCTTTTTCTTTTCCGTCGGCGGCAGCAGCGATACCACCGGCCCGATCAAACCGCGGCGCAGCCATGCGGGCAAACGTTGATAGGTACGCGCCATGCGTTCCGCAATATAGGTTTCATAGCCAGCGATGAGTTCATCGCCGCCATCCCCGGAGAGCACGACCGTGACCTGTTTGCGCGCCATCTCGGAAACCATGTAGGTCGGAAAGACCGAAAAATCGCCAAAGGGCTCATCCAGCTGATGGATGATCTTTTCCGTGAGACGGAGAACATCGGGTGTGATGATCTCCTCATAATGTTCCGTATTAAATTGCCGGGCGATGGTACGCGCATAAGGCAATTCATTGTACGATGCATTATCAAATCCGATGGAGAAGGTCTTGACGCCATTGCTCGATGTCTGCGCCATCATGGCCACCACGGAGCTGGAATCCAGCCCGCCGCTGAGAAACGCGCCCAGGGGTACCTCGCTCATCAGCCTTATTTTTACGGCATCGCGCAACAGCGTGACCATTTCATCCGCCAGATCGCTCTCGCGCCTGCAACTGGCATGATAGTGCAAACGCCAGTAGCGTTGAATTTGCAGCTGTCCCTCTTCATAGAGCAGCCAATGCGCTTGCGGCAGCTTGCGAATTTGGCGGAAAATACTCAAGGGTGCGGGAATGTATTCAAACGTCAGAAAATGATCCAATGCCACCGTGTCCACTTCGCGCGGGATGTCCGGCAGCGTGAGAATCGATTTGATCTCCGAAGCAAAGACCAGCCGCTCCGCCTCCAATGCATAATAGAGCGGTTTCTTGCCGATACGGTCGCGGGCCATAAAGAGCCGGTGCCGTTTGCGGTCCCAGACGGCGAAAGCGAACATGCCGTTGAGGTGATTGGGACATTCGACGCCATATTCTTCAAAAGCGTGCAGCACCGTTTCGGTGTCGGCTTGGGTGCGAAAACAGTGGCCGCGGGATTCGAGATCGCGGCGCAGATCGAGATGATTATAGATTTCGCCGTTGAAGACGATCACCAGAGAGCCATCTTCGTTGTAGATGGGCTGCCGGCCGCCGCGGACATCGATGATGGCGAGGCGGCGCATCCCCAGACCCGCCTGGCCGGCGACGTGAAACCCCTCATCGTCCGGCCCGCGGTGAACGATGGCATCGCACATTCGCTTGAGCGCATGGGGGTCCACCTCATGGCCGATCTCCCGGTTGATGATGCCGCATATGCCGCACATACTCGACGCCTGCCTCTCTGTTTTATGCTGCGGCGCCGGAAACGGCGCGATCGACGATCCACTGCACGCGGCGCAGATAATCGCCGTAACTGTATTTTTCTTCCGCCAGCCGGGCCGCGGCCGCGCTGCGCTGCGCAGAACCCTCCGCATCGGTCAACGCCGTGAGGATGGCCCGGGCAAACGGAACCGCTTCGGCCTCCGCCAAATAGGCGACCGTATCATCGAGAATCTGTGTATGGGTGACGTGCCGGGTCGCCACCACGGGCCGGCCGGCGCGCAGATAGGAGTAAATCTTGAGCGGCGAATTGGTGCCTGAGTTGCGCGGCGAGACCAGCACATCGGCGATGTCGATGAAACCGGGTATCGCTTGCGGTTGCACGAAACCGGTGAAGAGGCAGTGCTTGGAGATTCCTTTCGCGGCGGCCAGCGTTCGGCAGGCCGCGACCTGCTGGCCGGTGCCCCCGACGAGGAGAAATTTCACCGGCGTTTTGCTCTGCGCCAGCACATGGACGGCGCTGTCGATCAGCAACGGAATACCCTGATAGGCTTCCAGCGTGCCATAATAGAGAACGACGCGGCAACCGTGCAATCCATGGTGGTCGCGCAATGTTTGCACCGCACCGGCCTGTGCCGGAAAAACCAGCGTGTTGTCCGCGACATTTTCAATCAACAGACTGGTCTGACCGGGAAACCTCGCCTCCACGTAATGCTGCAATTCCGGACAGATGGTGATCACCGCCCGGGCCTGATGGATGGTGCGCGCCTCCAGTTTCTCGAAAAGGTCCACCAGCAGTTTCGATTTCGAGTACCTGAAATTATGCAGCTGCTGCGGCAGCGAGGAATGCATATCATAGAGATGCGGCAGCCTGAAACGTCGCGCGATGTTGACGCCGAAAAAACCCGCCTCTTCATGGGTATGCAAAAGATCATAGCCGCCCTTTTTGGCCAGAGCAACCGCGCGGCGATAGAGCGCGATATCCAGAAACAGTTTTGCCCTGGAGGGCCCGATTTTCACTTTTTTGATGAAGGGCACGGCCGCCGCCCGGCATATCCGCAAGCCCTGCATCGGCACATCCTGGCCAATCGAATAGGTGGCCAAATCAACCTCATGCCCCAGGAGGGTCAGGGCTTTGATGCGGTGCAAGACGCTGAATGGAGTACCACGAGGCTGAAACCAGGGTTGCGGGGCGATCATCAAAATGCGCAGTCTGTTGGTTACGGGCGGGATCGAAAAACCAGCCATTGTCCTCCTGTCCTCTCTCTCTTTTTACTCCGCTCCATAGCCGACCATGACGACAATAAGCGTTCTCAGCAATATTTTAATATCCAACCATAAGGACCAATTGTCGATATATTCGAGGTCCATTTTCATCCATTGGTCAAAACCGATCTTGTTGCGTCCGCTGACCTGCCAGATGCAGGTGATACCCGGCTTGAGACTGAGGCGGCGCCGTTGCCAAACCTTGTAATCCTCCACTTCACTCACCAGCGGCGGACGCGGGCCCACCACACTCATATTTCCCAGCAGCACATTGATAAACTGCGGCAATTCATCGATGCTGGTCTTGCGCAGAATGTGCCCCAGCGGCGTGATGCGCGGGTCGCGGCGAATCTTGAAGACCGGTCCATCCATCTCGTTTTGCGTCAACAGTTCCTTTTTTCTCGCCTCGGCATCCATGACCATGGAGCGAAATTTGTAAAGGGTAAATTTTCGCCCGTTCAAACCGATGCGCGTCTGTCTGAAGAGGATGGGGCCTTTGGAGGTCAACTTGATGAGAAGGGCGACGATCAACAGCAGCGGCGAGAAAAGCACCAGGGCGACCAGTGCGACGAAGATATCCATCAAGCGCTTGATGAAGAGCTGCCACTCCTTGGCGTGAAAGGTTTCGAATTCCAGCAGCGGAAATCCATTGAAATCGGTCTGCCGCGTTCGTGCAATGTGGAGATTGTACAAATCGAGCGCAATGGAAGTCGAAATTCCGACTTCCTCGCAAGCCAGAATCGCCTCCTCGATGCGATGCAGCCACAACCGCGGCACGACAAAAATGACCCGGTCGATGACCAGCCGTTTGACGATGAAGGGAATATCCTGGATGCGGCCCACCACGCGATAACCATCCACCTCCTTGCCGTACATGCCATGTTCATCATCGATGAGTCCGACGATATGCAATCCCCACGTGGAATGCATCTTGATGGCACGAATGAAATCGCGCGCGCGCTTGCCCGTGCCGACAATCAGCAGATTTTCCCGATTATAGCCCTGGCTGTGAATGCGGTCCAGAAAAAGGAGACCGATTTTTTTACTGGCGAGCAGAAGGGCAAAGGCGAGGATCGTGTAAACCGAAAAATAGAGACGGCTGGTGAGTTCCATCTTGAGAAGAAATATGTACGCGCCCGAAGCCAGGGTAGACCATACGGTGGAGACGAACACCAGCCAGGTGAACTTTTTAAAGGTGCGTGTGCGATAACCACGATAGATGCCATTCATGGAAAAAATGGCCAACCAGATCAGCGGGAATCCCAGGATCATCTGCCAATACTTTGATGCAAAAAAGAGGAATCCCGAAAAGGTGGGCGACACCGCATAGGCCTTGACGTGTAATTCGGCGACGGTACGAATATACTCATCGACGAAATAGGCCAGCGGGAACGCCATCAGGAGGATGAACGCATCAACCACCTTCATGACATTGCCGATGAATCTTTCCTTTTCAGAGACCATATCAGTTGTTCAGCCTGTTATGCATGGTTACGATATCGTTTGTTTGAACCATTCCGTGAATGCGAGAATGCCCTGTTCGATCGGCGTCACCGGCTGATACGCCAACTCATCCCGGGCGCGTTGAATATCCGCGCAGGTGATGGGCACATCGCCCGGCTGTTCGGGCCGATATTCCACAATGGCCGGCTTGTCCAGAGCCCCTTCGAGCAACGCGATCAAATAAGACAATTCCACGGTGCTCGACTCGCCGAGATTGTAGATGTGATAGCCCTCGCAGCGCAGCAAGGCAGCGTAAAGCCCTTGAATGATGTCATCGATATAGGTATAGTCGCGACGTGAGCGGCCGTCGCCGAACACCGGCAGCGGTTTTCCCTCCATGATCAGGCGCGCAAACTTGTGAATGGCCATATCCGGCCGCTGTCGCGGACCGTATACGGTGAAAAAGCGCATGCAGCTGACCGACAATCCATAGAGATGATGGTACGTATAGCACATCAATTCACCGGCCTTTTTCGTGGCGGCATAGGGAGAAATCGGGTGATCGACCGGATCGTTCTCACTGAAGGGCACCTTGTTGTTCGCCCCATAGACCGAGGAGGATGATGCAAAGATCATTTTGCGGATGTCGTGCCGGCGGCATCCTTCGAGCAGATTCAACGTGCCCTGAACATTCACCTGTTCGTAGAGCAGAGGCTGCTGAATGGAAGGCCGCACGCCCGCGCGTGCGGCCAGATGCACCACGATATCATAGTGGTTATTCTGAAACAGCGTTTCCAGGCACGCGGCATCGACGATATCCCCTTCGAAGAGCCGGTATCGGGGATGCTGCAGAAACGATTCGATGTTGCCGCGTTTTCGCATCGGATCGTAATAGCTGTTGAAATTGTCGAGGCAGTCTACCGCCAGGCCCTGCTCGAGGAGCTTGCGGGTAAAATGAGAACCGATAAATCCGGCGCCGCCGGTGATGAGAACACGCATGCAAAATACCCTGCCCATGGGGCGACGCGACCGCAACGGCCGCTTGCATGGGCTTGTTTAGTAGTGATAGTAACTGTAATTTTGCACCAGCTGGCTGGCGGAGCCGTTGAGAACCGCTCCCACCACCTTGGCAGGCACAGATTGAAATATTTCCATTTTTTCCATGGCCTTGCTGCGGCTGGTACGACCCGCGCGGACGATGATGACAACCGCCTGAACCTGTGTACCCAAAACCACTGCATCTGTCGCCGCATCGAGCGGAGGCGTATCAAAGATTACCATATCGAATTTCCGGCTCACCTCGTCGAGGAAGCGGCGCATCAGCGGGGAGCCGAGCAACTCGGAAGGATTGGGCATCAGTGCGCCACAGCTGATAAAGGCGAGGTTCGGAATGTGTGTCTGCTGCACAATACTCGCCAGGGTGACGCTGGTGCTGAGATAATTGGCCAGGCCGGGTTCGCGGCGCATTTGAAAGGTATTGTGCAGCACACCCCGGCGCAGATCCGCATCCACCACCAGCGTATTGGTTCGCTGCTGAGCAAAAATGATGGCCAGATTCGAAGCCGTGAAGGACTTGCCCTCTTCCGGGGAGACGCTGGTGAGGACGATCGAATGTGGCCTTTCGTGATTGCGGGAAAACAACAAATGGGTACGCAGCGCACGATACGCCTCACCGATCGGCGTCGGCGAATAATCGTGGGTCACCAGCTGGCGATCGATCTGCCGGGCTTTCTCGTAATCATGATACTCGGGAATATCCTTGAAATCGACAATGGGTATGGCGCCCAGCACGGTCAACTTGAGAAATTTTTCAACTTCGGCCGGAGAATGCAGGGTGCGGTCCGCAAAATCGATGCCCAGCGACAGGGCCAGTCCGAGTGCCAATCCGAGACCCGCCCCGATAAAAACCTTGGTCCGTTTGCTGGGGTTGATGGGCGCCGTGGGCCGCAGGGCGCGGTCGAGAATGGCGAATTCATCCACTTCAACGCCGCCGGCGATATCGATCTTTTGCAATTTGCTATAGAGGGTGGTGTAATAGTCTTCACTGATACGTTTGTTGCGTTCCAAATCCATGAGCCGATATTCATCGTCGGGCAGCATGCGCTGCTTCGCCATCACTTCATCCATTTTGATGCGCATTTCGCTCTCTTTGCGCACCAGGGTATTGCGGTAATTGGAGGCGAACGTGATGATATTGTCCTGCGTTTCGCCGATGCTTTTGCTCAGCTCCCGCAGCGGCATGTAATCGGCAGAATAGTCTTTGGAGAGCTCGTAATACTGCCGCTCCTGAACCTCGAGTTGTTCGCGCAGCAGGGCCAGGGTGGGTTCTTCGCGCATGGCGGAAAAATTGGCGAGCTGGCGCACGATGAGTCTTCGCAACTGTTCAGGGTCTGTCCCCGAAACCGGCATGGTGAGGCGTTCCAGCAATTGGGTCAATTGTTCGCGTTGTTGCGGGATATCGCGCAGAGAGCGACCGTAAAGCTGCATATCGTCGAGGATGGTCTTTTTGGCGGCATCCAGAGAGAGCGGATAGCGTGCATAAAAATCGCGCAACGCCGCATCCGCCTCGCGCAGTTTGGCATCGGCGATGTCCAGGCTCCCCTCGAGACGTTTGCGATAATTGGTGACATCGCGGTCCTTGATTTTCAGCGTCTCCTGGACATAGATTTCCGCGATCTGATTGAGTTTGTCGGCCAGAACATCCGAATCGGTTCCGCGCATGGTCAACACCATGATGGTGCCGGCACGGTTGATCTCCGAGGTGACGCTGTTTTTAAACTCTGACACCGCGCGCTCAAAAGGCCGGATGCGGAAATTGAGAAACCGGGACTGCTGGACAAATTGCGGCTTGAGACGAAACGTGAACCCGTTGAGGGCGCGGGGATGATCGACGGCATCCCAGACGCTGAAACTGTCGATGAGGCTCTCTTTGGGATATTCGAGAAAATAGATCTTGCAGGCCTCTGACTCATCCACGATGATCTTGTATTTGCCATGGACAGGATTTTCGTTGGTATAGAATTCAGCAAAGACTTCCTCGTTCAAACCGGTTTTGTCCCCGATTTGCAAAACGAGTCCGAGTCGCGCGGTCACACGCTCGGAGAAACTGCGGCTGCGCAGCTCCGCCTGACGGTCGCGGCTGAGGACACTCTCTGAATCATCATCGAACTGACGCGTCTTTATGGTCACAAAGGTACTGTAAATCGGCACTTCGTTCTGGGACTGCCAGTAAAAATAGGCGGAACCAGCGAGCATAAAGAACAGAATGATATATTTCCGTTTCCAAAATCCTTTGAGGAACCGGGAAAAGTCGATCGCGGACGATTCCGGTTCGCCGCCGGCCTGGAGAAGATCGAGGTCATCCATGGTTGAATAGGATTCTCAATTTTTATTGACCGTGTAAGTTAGGATGGTGAAATAAAAAGTCAGCATGGTCATGGCGAATTGAAAATAACGCATAATCGTGTCGAATGTGAGGCGGTTGACACGCGGCGCATGGATTTCATCGCCCGACTCGAAACCCAATTCGAAAAGCGATTGCCCGCGGTAGAAAGCCTCTTCAAATGGCCGGTAGATGATTTGGTTTTTGCGGACGATATACATATCTTCGAAGGAAGAGAGAGCGTGCAGCCCTCCCACTTCTTTGATCATCTCCCAAAAGGACATGTTGGGATTAAACCGGTACAGCCCTGCCATGCCAAAGCCGCCCTTGAAACTCAAACGAATGAGCGGCACCACGATGATATAGGGTTCTTTGGAGAAGGGCTTGAATTTTTCCTGAAGCACCTGGGAGATCTCTTCGGGCTTGAGGCCGGCTAATTGCACCCTGCCCAAAGGTCCCAAAGTGATTTGACCCTCTCCATCGAGGATGAATTCTGTGTCATGAAAATTGGTAACAAATTTCCCCTTTTCTGAAGGAAACAGGCTGTCATAGACATAGATATGAATGGCATCTCCCGGCGTCAGGCGCAACTCGCGGCGCAATTTATTCTGAGCCATTGACGAGGAGAACATTCCCGTGACGAGTGTCATGATCAGGCAAAGAGGGAGAAAGGGAAATCTTCGTTTCATCAAGAACTCCTCAAAAGATATCTGCTCAAGTCTGTGCAGCGAAAAACGCGGGGATGAAGGGCGCCCTGCTGTGAAAACGTTGCATCACCGGGAGCGGTAAAAGCGGTAGCGTTTCCCTTTCGACTCCAATCCGAGCCGTTTCAGGATGCCGCGCAGTTTGAAAAATCCGATTCGCGTGTAACCGAACCGCGGCGAATTCAACTGCCGCTTGATCGCCCAGGCACCCATCAAAGGATTCTCAGTGACCAGTTTTTTAATTTTTTCATTCAGGGGCAGATCGACATCATCGACAGCGCGGCTGCGCGCGACGGTGATGCCACGGCTGCTGCGGCCTTCCCCGGCGTTGGGGGGTATAAAATCTGCAGGATTATCAACCTTGCGATCCGTTTCCCAAACCGGAGGCACGGGCGCAGCGGATGACGCCGGGTTCAATAGCGAGGTTTTAAAATCCACACCTTGACAAAAATCGTAATCATCGATGGCCTCTTCGAGGGAATCATAGCAGGTGAGTATGCGATTAAACTCCAACATCTCGAAAACTTCATTCACCTCGGGGATCATCTGGACAATTTTCAGATCACCGCCTTGCTCCCGCAATCCGCGTATCTCACCGACAAACACGCCCCAACCGGCACTGCTTACATAGTTGACAGCACCCAGATCGACGATAATCTGGTGAACTCCGTCACGGATCACTTCGGTCAACATCCGCTGCAGTTCCGGTGATGTCGTTGTATCCACATACCCGCGCACGCGGAACACTCCGATATCACGCAGAGCACCAACCCGGACGAATGTTATCTCAATACCATCCATGCATAACCTGCTTTTGTGCACCTCATCAACAGCGCCAGAACCACACGGGACGGACGTACTCCTCCATTTCGCCCCACTCTGGCCGTTGGCATCAAGTGTGCAAAGTTGATGCCAACGATTCTATGTCATGGCCGAAGCCGGCGCCAGCAGGATGCTCTGTCATTGCGGCCTATTCTCAATATTATCAAGGAATAATATTTCCCGGTTATAACTTCAGAAGCTGCTCAGCCGCAGCGCCATCGCGCCACGCCTGTTTTTGTTGTAGCGCAAAACAATCTTGTATCAGACTGAAACATATAAAGAGGGCTTGAAAAACAAATACCCCTATAACAGGGGTACTTTCCTGGCCTCAGCTCACACCAGGTTCAACACTGGCGCAGGAATTCCGTCCAAGGACAACGTTTGCGCACGGATGAAGAGACGCCGTTCATTTTTTCTTCTTTGCATTTTCCAGTTTCAAATACAGCTTGATATATTTCTCCGCGGCGGCATGCCAGGAGAAATCGATTTTCATGGTACGCTTGACCAATTTCTGCCAGTTTTTCTCATCCTTGAAGAGCTTGACGGCCCGTGCAACGGCGTTTTTGAGCGCTTTGGCGTCATATTTTTCAAAAACGAAGCCGTTGCCGTTGTTGGCATCGACATCATAATCAACAATCGTATCCGCCAGACCACCGGTCTTGCGGACGATGGGGATGGTGCCATAGCGCAGGCTGTACATCTGATTCAGTCCACACGGTTCATAGCGCGAAGGCATCAGAAACATGTCGCTGCCGGCTTCAATGAGATGCGCCAGTTGATCGTCAAAGGTTAAAAACACCGCCACCTGGTTGGGATGGGATTTGCTCAACTTTTCCAAAAGTTTGTGATACCTGGGTTCACCGGTACCCAGGATGATCAACTGCACTTTGAGGGCCATCAGGTCGTCAATGGCCGCGGCGATCAAATCAAATCCTTTCTGATCGGCGAGACGGGAAATCACACCGATGACCGGAACCTCCGGCTGATAGGGCAGACTGGCGCGCGCCAACAGCTGCTCCTTGTTCTTGCTCTTTCCCTTGAGATTGACGGCGCTGAATTTCTCCGGAATCAGCGGATCGTTTTCCGGATTCCAGACCGCATAGTCCACGCCATTGAGAATGCCGCACAGATCATCCTTGCGCTCCTTGAGGAGCCCATTCAAGCCACAGCCCAACTCGGGATCGTTCTGGATTTCGATGGCATACGTCGGACTTACCGTGGTGATGATATCAGTCGTAGTCAGCCCCGCCTTGAGGAAATTGATCTTTCCGTAGCATTCCAGTTCACTGCCAGCTGCTTTCAATTCGTCCGGGAGACCCAGGCGCGACAGCGTGTCCGCTGAAAAACTGCCCTGATAGGCGAGATTGTGTACGGAAAGGACGGTGATGGCTTTGGCGAAGAAGGGGTCATCCTGGTAGTGGTGGTGCAAAAGCCATGGCACCATGGCCGTTTGCCAGTCATTACAGTGAATGATGTGCGGTTCCCAATGCAACAGCTTGATGGTCTCCAGCACGGCCTTGCAAAAAAGAAAAAAACGTTCGGCATTATCCGGAAAATCCTTGCCCGTCTTGGCATCGACATAATAATCCGTACGTTCGAAAAAGGGCTTGTAATCGAGAAAATAAACCTGGACTTTGGTATCGGGCAGAAAGGCGGACTTGGCGCTGACCATATGCTCGCGGTTGCCGACCTTGATGGGAATTTCTTTCAGCCGGATGACTTCGCGCAGGGTATAACGCCGCTCGTTGATCGTACCATATTTGGGCATGATGACGCGAACATCATGACCTTGCTCAAAAAGCGCTTTCGGGAGCGCACTGGCCACATCTGCGAGGCCGCCAGTTTTTGCAAAAGGAACTACTTCAGTGGATAAATACAGAACTCTCAGCCGGTTTTTCATCCTTCTTCGCCCAATTTGGTGACCCGGCGTGCCCCCGTGGAGCACGCATAGCATGCAGTGAATTTTATAGCACATTAAATTATTAAAAATTCATGAGAAATGCAATAAAAAAAAGGGTGATGCACGCATCACCCTGGTCAAAAAAACACTGCCTTCCCGCTTGTTTTATAGCGTCTGCAGATAATATTGCGCTTTGGGAATATATTCGCTCGACGGATAGTTATCAATCACTTTTTGAAATTCAATCTTGGCTTTCTCGACGTTGCCGATACGCAGGTAACATAAACCCAGCTTGAGCTGAGCCGCGTCGTTTTTGTCGGATTGATTGAATGTGAACACCTTTTCGAATTCCACAATGGCCTGGTTGTACGCGCGCAGGCCGTAATAACACTCACCCAGCCAGTATTGCGCATTATCCGAGAGCCTGTCTCTGGTGCTGGTTGACAGCAGGGCGGCAAACTCCTGAATGGCCTGTTTATACTTGCGCGCTTCATAGAGTTGACGGGCATGATTGTAGCGCTCTTCATAGGAACCGCTGCCCTGGACGCGCGTTTTCCCATCACCGGATGGACTGCTCCCGCCTTCCAGTTCCAGGATGCGGCGCTCCCGCTGCGCCAATTCGGTTTTTAAAGCCTCTATCTCCCGTTCTTTATCCTGAATCTGATCGTCCAGCGCTTCACCCTTTTCCTCGAGGGCAGCCGCCGCCGCAGGGGACGGCATGATAGCGGACTCTTCCTTGTGGCTCAATCCCAGGAGCCGCATCACCTCATCTTCATCCTTGGCCGTGGCGCCGGTATCCCCGGCCACAGCAGTAGACCCTTCCAGGCCACCCGATAGAGCTGCCTGCTCAGTCGCCAATTTGACTTTTTGGGAGCCGCTGCAACCCATGGCCATGCATAGCACGACGACCAGCATCACCAGCATCACACTCAGCGCAATTCGCAACCATTTCATAGGTCTCTCCTACACATCATTTCTCAGGTTTTGTAAACCTCGCAAAAGGCATGGTGTTCCGGTTTTTATCAGACCCTGCTCTTTCGCGTCCCTTCTGGCACCACAACCTGTGTTGTATTTGCGCAGCATGAGGATGCCAAATCAAATGTTGATGCGCCGATCAATGTACTGAAGCAAAAAATCAATATTTTTCCCTAACTTAAGATATCCAAGCGGCCGGAAAAAGTCAAGGATTATTTTACCCGCTTTGACGGACGCTCCGTACGGCCCTTTTTATCCAGTCTGCGACGATGCCAGAAATAGAGCACCCCGCCTGTGACGACAAACGCCAGACTGATACCCTGATTGAGACTGATCCCTTTACTGAGGGAGGAGAGGATCACCATGGAATCCTCGTAATAGCGGAAAAGATCGATAATGAACCGTCCGATGCCGTAAAAGATCAAAAAGAGATACAATAGATAACCATCAAACCGGGGTTTGCGATCGATGAGCAGCAGCGCGATGAAAACGATCAAGGCATAGGCGGAAGAGTATAATTGAGCGGGATGGATATGAACGCCCTGGAACATGGCGCCGGCCGGACTGTCAGGCGGGAACACCATACACAAGGGGCCTGCGCACGGGATGCCGTAACAGCAGCCGTTCAAAAAACAGCCAATGCGTGTAATGGCCTCACCGAGGAAAAAAACCGGAATAATCGCATCCGCAAACTTTAAAACGGGCATCTTTTTCACATAGAGATAGATCAGGGACGCCACCAGGGCGAGGATCACCCCGCCGAGCATGGTAAGCCCGGCAATACCGATTTGACCGCTGCTCTGAAAGGGATTGAAGGTATCGCTCCAGTTTCCTGCAAACTCGTCCAAATGAAACAAAACATACATCAGCCGGGAGCCGACGATGGAGCAGACGATGATGAGTACCGAAAGATCCATGATTTTTTCGGCCGCGATACCACGCGCCTTGCCGCGGCGTACGGCGAGATAGATGCCGAGCAAAAACGAGATGGCCAGCATAAAACCATAGGCGCGCAATTCAAAAGCGCCCAGCTTAAAAAGCACCGGATGCATGAAGGATCCTCCTGAAAAGGGGTTACAAATGCCGCTGCACAGCGGCATTCGAGATGAGTCCCGCCATGATCATATTGGTGATCATGGCGGAACCACCGTAACTGATAAAGGGCAGGGGGACGCCTGTCACCGGCATGATCCCCATGGTCATGCCGAGATTGACCACCACCTGAAAGAGAAAAATCGCCGCCATGCCAAATGTCGCCAGACTGGCAAAATGATATCCCACCATCGAGGCGATCTTTATGCTGCGGGAAATAAAAACGAAAAAAGTCGCCAAAACGACTACAGAACCGATGAATCCCCACTCTTCGGCGAGCACCGAAAAGATGAAATCGGTGTGTTGAGCGGGCAAAAAGCGCAATTGCGTCTGCGTGCCGTGCAACAGCCCTTTGCCGAAGAAACCACCCGAGCCAATCGCCACCATGGATTGGATGATCTGATACCCGACGCCCTTGGGATCATCGACCACTCCGAGGAAAGTCAGAATACGCTGCTGTTGATAACCATGCAGCTTGTTCCACACCAGAGGCGAAAGCGTGCCGACAAAAACGTTGCTGGCAAATACCGTCCATCCGATCAACTTGCCCCTTTTGGACAAAGCCAGTATAATGCTGATGATGAGAATAATGGCGCTGAATGAATAAAAATTAAAGGAGGCCAGGAAAGCGGCCACCGGGGAGATGATCACAAAGATGGTGAAGGGGCTCAAACCGCGCCAATAAAGGATCGGGATCACCACCGCCAGATAGACGAGACTCGTGCCGAGATCGGGCTGTTGCAGTACCAGCACAAAAGGCGCCAGGACCAGGGAGGCCGTGATAAAGAGATTGCCCAGCTTATTGGGGTCGTGGTGTTCGGGACTCAGGAATCGCGCCAGCGTCAGCACCAGAACCGGCTTCATGAATTCAGAGGGCTGAATTTTAACACCGCCAAACTCGAACCAGCGTTGCGCGCCACTGCTGATCGCGCCATAGAGGTCGATGAGCAGAATCATCAGCAGCAGGATCGCGTAAGCCGTGTAGGTGAGAGAAAAGACAAAACTCAGGGGAATGAACGACAGCCCAAAAAACAAAATCAACCCAATGACAATCCATGCCACCTGTTTGTAAAAATTTTCACGAATTTGCTCCCCTTCACTGCTCGAGGTGGCGCTGTAAACAGCCAGGAGACTGTAGAGCGAGAAGAGCAGCACACAGATCAGGATGACGGGATCAATCCGCCTTTTACGAATTTCTTGCAGCATATAATAAACCAGCCATTCTCACCAGGGGGTTCATCACAATTTTATACGCCACCGCTTACGCAGGAGACGCCTTTTGCAGATCGAAATAAAGCCGCAACAATTTGCTGGCAATGGGTGCCGCCACGGCGCCACCGCCCCCGCCGTTCTCGACGATTACGCAAACCGCAACTTCCGGTTTCTCGTACGGTGCAAAGGCGACAAACCAGGCATGACTGTCGCCATGGGGATTTTGCGCCGAACCGGTCTTCCCCGCCACCACCACATCGGGCAGATAGCAATTGCGTCCGGTACCCCCTGCGCCATTCACCACACGATACATGCCTTCATGCAGGGCATCATAACTCGCCTGCGAGATACCCGGCACGCTTCTGGCGGCGAATTTCTGGCGATAAAACTGCCGGGTTTGGGGATCGTAAATTTTGTGCACCATGTGCAGCGGATAATAGGTGCCGCGATTGGCGAGCATCATGGTATATTGCACCATTTGCACCGGAGTGGTGAGCAGATCGCCCTGGCCGATGGACATATTGAGCATCAAACCATTGGTCCAGCCATTCTTTCCGAACACACGATCGAGATAGGCACGTGTCGGGAGTAGTCCCTTTTCTTCACCGGGCAAATCGATCCGGGTCAATTGCCCGATGCCAAAACGCCCGGCGCACTCCGCCCAGGCATCGACACCCACCCGGAGTCCGGCGTGATAAAAGTAGGTATCACAGGAGTATTTGAGCGCATCATAGAGATTCATGGCGCCGTGGCCACTGAGGAGCCAGCAGTGAAACACGCGGCTGCCGAAAGCGACGCCGCCGTGACAGGCAAAAACAGTGCTCAAATCCACCTTGTGATTTTCCAGCGCCGCGGCCGCTGTCACCATCTTGAAAATGGAAGCCGGGGGATAGGCACTCTGCAGCATGCGATCGTACATGGGTTTACCGGGATCATTGATCAGCTGTTGCCACTGCTCGTTGCTCATCGCGCTGGTGAATATTTCCGGATCAAAATCGGGCTTGCTGCACAGAACCAGCACCTCACCGCTGCGCGTATCGACCATGACAGCGCCGCCGTGTTTTGCAGAAAAAGCCGAATCGGCACACGCTTGCAGCCGCGCATCCAGGCCGAGGTAAAAATCTTTGCCGCGAATCGCCTTTTGTTCATGGTCCGACACCAGATCGCGCACCTCACGGCCGAGCGCATCCACTTCGATAAAATCATATCCCACCTGGCCGCGCAGATCGCGGTCATATTGTTTCTCGAAACCCTTTTTGCCGACCAGATCTCCGGGGAGCATGCCTTGATCGCGCCGCTTGTCGAGTTCCGTTTTTGAAACTTCTGCGATATAGCCGAAGACATGCGGCGATTTGAGTCCGCTCGGATAGACCCGGCTCGACTCGATTTCATAGGTGACACCCGGCGCATCGAGCTTGTGCTCCTCCAATTGCACCAGCGTGGCATAATCGATGTTGTGGCGCAACTTGCAGGGAATAAAAGGATTTTCCGCCTGGTTCAGAGCGCGCCTGACGTCCGCAACGGACGCCTGCATCAGCAGTGCGAGGAATTCCAAAGAATGCTGATTTTTTCTGACCACCGCGGGGACGGCGCTCAGCGTATAGCTGGGACGATTTTCGACCAGGATCACACCGTTGCGGTCGTAGAGCACACCCCGGGGTGGTTCGATGCGAATGCGGCGGATACGGTTTTTCTCGGATTGCGCCTGGTATTTATCACGCTGAATCACCTGAAGACGGAATAATTGCGCCACCAGCACCAAAAAGGCCAGGGCTACAAACGTCTGAATGACCCGTGTTGTTCGATCTTGGGAAAACATCTCTTCTGCCATATAATGATCCGGCGGGCGGATCAGATGAAAGGCGCAGTCTCATGCTTGTAAATACGCTCCCAGACCGCATCGGGAACGATGGAAAAAATGATCAGTGCCCAAAACATCGTATACAAGGCAGGCAAAAAGACGGCCATCAGGAGTCCCTTGATCCACCCGGCACCCCCCTGAATAACAATGATATACAGGATCAGATTATTGAAAAGGGCGAGAATACCCACTGTGAGGCTGGCATAAAAAGAGTAGGCACTTTGCAGCGTACGGTAGCTCATGATGGAACCGGCCAAAAAGCTCACCAGGGTTCTGGTCAAGGCGTGGGCGCCCAGCAGTCCACTGCTGAGAACATCTTCGGCAAATCCGGTCACCAGCCCCCAGATCGTGCCATTGCCCCTGCCTTCGTACATGCTGATCGCGCAGAGTGCTATCACGACAAAATCGGGCGTCACGGTTTTGATCGCCACCAGATCGCTGATGCCCAGTTTCAACCCCAGCGCCAGCCCCACCATGATGAGATAGTAGAGATAAATCATCGTCCCGTCCCCACTGCCGCGGATTCACTGATGATGACAAATACTTCTTCCAGGCTGGTCAATTCCACCTTGGGTCTGATATAGATTCTCTGAAACAGTCCGAAATCGGCATCATCGATTTTGATCACCGTCCCGATTTTCAGACCGGGCACATAGAGAGAATTGATGCCGGATGTGACGACGACATCGCCGAGCTTGACATCTGAGGTGAGATAGATGCCGCTGAGCAGGCCGGTGTCATAACCCGCCCATTGAAAGACACCCTGCAGGCGGCTACGCTGCACCAGCGCACCACAGCGGAAATTGCGATCCTGCAAGGTTTGCACGACCGCATAAGAGGGGGACACCGAGACGATGCGCCCCACCAGACCATCAGCGGCGACGACGGTCATATTCGCCTTGACGTTCTGCGCGGCGCCCGCATCGATGACAAGGGTCTCCATCGCGGCCTCGTTGGTTCGGGCAATCACATTGGCTGCCATCAGGGGATAGGCGGCATCCGTCTTGAAACCCACTATTTTGCGCAAGCGGATGTTTTCATAATAAGCTTCGGCCAGCTGGGCATTTTTGAGCTGCAACACGGTATTTTGATGCCGCAAGGTGCGGTTCTCCTCAGCCAGATTGACATGAACGCGCAGGGAGGCCAGGGGCGTACTCAAGCGGCCAAGGATTTCCAGAGTGACGGTATGGATCCCGCCGAGCTGCCGCGAACTGTTGGCGAAAAAAAGCACGGACATGGACAGCGTCAACGCCATGATCAGAATGAGATAGTCGCGCCAATAGGATATGGTCTTGCCCAGTTTACTCACGTGTGTTCACCTGAAATATGCTTGCAATCATGGTATCGACTCCATTCGAAACGCAGGGATGCGCCTGAGAACCATCCCATCGCAGCAGATGCGGCGTGCCGTCATCGATCCTGGCAAAGGTGAAATGGCAGCGCCAGTAGCCCGGATTCAGATAAACGCCATTTTCCCGCCGTTCCAAAGCGGCAATATGAGAATGCCCGAGAACGACGATATCGTATCCCGCGTCGAGGCGGTCATAGGCGTAGTGTCGATAATCACGGTCGGTATGTGCCTTGTTGCGGGCGGATTCGCGGCTGAGATGGGAAAAGAAGAGCGCCACAGGAATGCCCAAATCCGGATGCAAAAGCCGGTAAAGGATGACCGCCAGACGATTGCGCAGCACCGCTTTCATGGCGCGATAGAGGCGATCTTTTTTCATCAGACCATCACCATGGCGGAGATAGATACGCTTGCCCGCCTGAGTCAGTTCCATATCATCACGATGAATCGTAATGCCGACGTCACGGGCGAGAAACGAACCCAGCCAGAAATCGTGATTGCCGGCGATATAATCGACTTCGATGCCGGAAGCCACCAGATTGGCGAGCTGAGCGAGGACGCGATAATGCTGTGCGGGCACAACGTGACGGTATTCAAACCAGAAATCGAAGAGATCGCCGCAAATGATGAGTTGGGCGTCTGGTTGCATCCGCAGGTAATCGAAAAACGAGAACAGCCGGCTGTGTTCATCCTGCGCGGACGGGCCGCCCTGGGCGCCCAGATGGGCGTCCGCGAGCAGAAAAATCGTCCGGCGGGCTTTGCGTATGAGCGTCTCTTCGCTTGTCGGCACCAAACCTCCTGTCAAGAATTAAAATATAAGGATGTGGTATCATAAATGCAAGCATGAACTTGTCCCCTGCGGCTGCTGGTCGAAAAAAGTTGACATAAAGCAAAAAGATATTTAATTTTAGCAATCATAAACGGGCTCACCTTTACAGAACAAACGCGTCGAGGCTTATGAATCATACATACCGCTCCTCTTCTGCCTATGCGAAAATAAACATCGGCCTTGCCCTTTTGGGGAAACGGGCAGACGGCTATCACGAGATAGAGACTATTTTTCAACAGATCAGCATCTGCGATACGCTGCACTTTGCGCGCCAGGAACAGGGCATTGCACTGACCTGTTCCGATCCCGGACTGCCGCTGGATGAGGGCAATCTCGTTTTCCGGGCGGCGCGCCTGCTGCAGCAACGCGGTGAGATCACCAGTGGATGCCAAATCCATCTGGAAAAGCGCATCCCCATGGGCGCCGGCCTGGGTGGCGGCAGCAGCGATGCCGCCACGACACTGCGCGTTCTCAACCGGATGTGGCAGCTCCATTGGCCTGCCGAAACGCTGACGGATCTGGCCGCCCAATTGGGTTCAGACGTGCCGTTTTTCATCCGCGGTGGCGCCGCCTGGGGCCGCGGACGCGGTGAAATCCTCGAAGCGCTGCAGATGCCGGACAACTATTGGGGCGTTCTGATTTACCCCCATATTGTTGTATCTACGCGCTGGGTTTATGAAAACGTTAATTTTGACTTGACAAAAACATTAAAAAACAGTAAATTTTATAGCTTGACTAGTTTTGTCAATCAACTGGACCTCTGGGATATTCATTTTAAGAACGACCTCGAATATGTTGTTTTTAATAGATATCCGCAGTTAGCTCTTCTGGTGGACCGGTTCAGGCGCCAAGGGGCGTTTTATGCCCGTATGTCTGGTTCCGGATCGGCCGTTTTCGGCCTTTTTTCTGAAAAAAAAGCAGCGCTCAGAGCCCTGGAATCATCTGACAAATCCATGTACTGTCACCTCTTCCATCCGGTTCCGGCTCATCGAGCGTGACGAGTACATCCTGTACAGTTATGTGCATTGGGGCGTCGTCAAGTGGTAAGACACGGGACTTTGGTTCCCGCATGCGGAGGTTCGAATCCTCCCGCCCCAGCTCCTGGTTTTTGATCGAGAAAATGGCGAAAATCAAGCCCGGTTTTCGTCATTTTTATATTTTATAAGCGGAGAGAGGCCAACCGTAACAGTCGAGGTGCGACGATGACGCTGCATCGGGAAATGAAGATATTTTCAGGACGTGCCAACCTTGCCCTCGCCACTAAAATCGCCCAGTCATTGGGTAAAAATCTTGGGCAGATCACGCTCAAAAATTTTGCCGACGGCGAGATATGGGCCAAGTACGAAGAAAATATTCGCGGCACCGATGTCTTTGTGATCCAATCGACCACTGCGCCGGCTGACAATCTGCTCGAGCTGCTCATCATGATCGATGCAGCGCGGCGTTCTTCCGCGTACCGGATCACCGCGGTCTTGCCCTATTTCGGCTATGCCCGCCAGGATCGCAAAGACCAGCCGCGCGTGGCCATCACGGCCCGTCTGGTGGCCAATTTGATCACCCAGGCCGGTGCCGACCGCGTTCTGACCATGGATTTGCATACGCCGCAAATCCAGGGGTTTTTTGACATTCCCCTGGATCATCTCTATGCCGCCACGATTTTGATCGACCACTTCAAACGGCTGAATTGGCCCCATCTGGTCGTGGCTTCTCCCGATATCGGCGGCATCCATCTGGCACGCTCCTATGCCCGGCGCCTCGGCACCGAGTTGGTCATGCTGGATAAACGGCGCCTCAAACATAATGTCAGTGAGGTGACCAGGCTCATCGGCGAGGTGCAGGGTAAAAATGTCCTGATGGTGGATGATCTCGTCGATACCGCCGGCACCATTGCCAAAGGCGTGGAGGTGTTGCGCGAAAAAGGCGCTGAGAAAATCTATGTCGCCTGCACCCACGCCATTCTCTCCGCGGCGGCTGTATCGCGAATCGCCGCATCACCCATCGATCAGTTTTTCGTTTCCGATTCGGTGGATATCCCGGAAGAGAAACGGATTGATAAATTGCAGATTCTCAGCGTCGCAGACCTCCTCGCAGATGCCATTCGCCGCATCCACGAGGACCGTTCCATTTCAGATCTCTTCCCGGAAAAGGGACCGATTTTGTAAGCAAACTATTTGATCATCATGTATAAACCCTTGGAGAAACATAATGTCAGCAATAGCGCTCGATTTAACCGTACGCGAAAAACAGGGCACCCTTCAAGCCAAAAAAATAAGACGTCAGGGGCTGGTGCCTGGCATATTTTATTTCCATGGCAAAGAGTCCATTCCTTTCACGGTGGTAAGTAAAGAATTGCAGGCAACGCTGGGGCAGGAATCCGCGCTGATCGATATTCACTTCAGCAGCGGCGACAACCGCAAGTGCGTCGTCCGCGAAGTCCAGTTCGACCCCATCACCCATGCCATCCTGCATATCGATTTGATGGGCATCAAACTCGACGAAAAGATCACCGTATCCGTCCCGGTGCATCTGACGGGAACACCGGCTGGCGTTAAAACCGATGGCGGCATCCTGCAGCAAGTCATTCGCGAATTGGAAATCGAATGTCTGCCGGGTGATATTCCTGAAGCCATTGAAATTGATGTGACTCCTCTCGGTATTGGAGATTCGCTCCAGGTGAGCGCCCTTCCCGCCGCCAAATTCACCATCCTGGCGGAACCGGAGCGCACCATTGCCACGGTGAGCGCGCTGCGACAGGCTGAGGAAGCGCCCGTCGTGACGGAAGAGGTTGCAGGTGAGGGTGAGCCGGAGGTGATCACACGCCGTGGTGAATCCGAGGGTGTTAAAGAGGGCTAGCCGAATCTTGCAGACGGCTGTGCATGCATAACAGGTACCTTATCATTGGCCTGGGCAATCCGGGCCGCCGCCACGCCAATAATCGGCATAATCTCGGTTTCATGATTGCCGATTTGCTGGCGAGCGAAGTGGCGAGCGAATTTCAAAAAAAATCGTGCCAGGCGCTCATCGCAGTCGCGATGCACCAGGATCAGGATGTGATCATCGCCAAACCACAGCTCTACATGAACCGCAGTGGTGAAGCGGTGCAGCAGCTGGTACGATATTTCAACATTGATGTGGACAAAATCCTGGTGGTGGTTGACGACGCCGATTTGCCGCTGGGCAAACTGCGGCTGCGCAAGCAGGGCAGCGCCGGCGGTCATAATGGACTCAAATCCATCATCGCGCACCTCAACACCCAGGAATTTGCCCGGCTGCGCGTCGGCATGGGCCGCCCCAACGGAGAGAACGATATGGTAGAGCACGTTTTATCCGATTTCTCAAGGGCGGAGACAGCCGTGGTCCGCGATGTGTGCCAGCAGGCGGTGCAAACGATACTTGGCTTTATCACGCTTGGCACGGATCAGACCACGAACACGACCAATACTCTTTAAACAAAAAAACGAAATTGAATTATCAACCGTCCAACCCGCAATCAAGGAGGACCCATTTTGCGCAAATATGAGACCATCATTGTCATCGATTCTTTGCTGAAAAACGAAGAGATCGAGGGCATCATCAACAAATACGAACGCTTCATCTCCGCCAACGGCGGCACCATTGATGTAGTAGACCGTTGGGGCAAACGCCGGCTTGCATACGAGATCAAAAAACGCCAATACGGCGTCTATGTTCTCATCCGTTTTGATGCGCCTGCGGCGATGATCAAACAACTGGATCGTGAATACCGGCTCAACGAGTCTTTGCTGCGAACCATGACCACCAAACTGGATAAACGCGCCCTGACCGCCCTGGCCAAACAGATCCTGGCTGCGCCCCCCCAGAAAACGGACGTTGAACCCAAGGCTGTGCCGGAACCCGCCCCTGCTGTTGAAGCGCCCGCAAGCGAAACCGTAGTTGCGGAAGCACCCGCAAGCGAAACTGTAGTTGCGGAAGCACCCGCAAGCGAAACTGTAGTTGCGGAAACGCCCGCAGAGGAAACCGTTGCCGCGGAAGCACCCGCAGAGGAAACCGTTGCCGCGGAAGTGCCTGCGGAAACGGAAATCGCTGATGCAACGGCCGAAGAGGCACCGGTGGTGGATGATACGGTGGCACCAGCGGCGCAATAGCATCCCGTCCATTCTGTTCTTTCACAAAATCACGATCACGAGATACCGATAAACGCCTAGTTCAAGCGGATTTCCTCTCCAGCTTGAGGAGGTTTATAAATGCCCGATCTGAAGATGCCGGATATCAATAATGTTCTGGTTGCTGGCTATCTCACCAGTGACCCGGTTTTTCGCAAAACATCTAATGGCACCCCCGTGATCAATTTCTACATCGCTTCGAACCGCAAGTACCGGGACAATTCCGGTATTTGGCGTGAAAATATGTGCTATGTCGGTGTCGTCGCCTGGCATCGCCTCGCCGAAGCTTGTAACGAAATATTGAAACGAGGATCCTCGGTCCTGATCGATGGCGAATTACAGAGCCGCAACTGGCACAACGACGACGGCACCACGCGCAACGTCGTCGAATTGCGGGCGCGGCGCATTCAGTTCCTCGACCGCAAGACCAGCAAAGATGTCGAAGAAATGGCGAACGTGATGAACGGGGACGCACCGGATCAGGAAGCGACTTCGGTGCAGACCCCCACACCCACGGCCAACCCCGTTCAGGCGAGTCAGGAACTGCAAAAAATTGAACCAACAGAATTCGATTTTGGCTATCAGGATTTGAACCTGTAATTTTTTATATCTCTATTCATAGAAGGAGCAAGTATGTTGAAAAAAAAGCGAATATGCCGTTTTTGCGAGGAGAAAGTCGATTTTATTGATTATAAAGACGAAAAACGGCTGATGCGTTTCACCACCGAGCAAGGCAAAATCATTCCGCGCCGTACTTCAGGCACGTGTGCAAAACATCAGCGCCAGCTCGTCAATGCGATCAAAAAAGCGCGCGAAATAGCCTTAATTCCATACATCTCAGAGTTGACTAAATAGTTGGGACCGTCACCATGAAGATTATTCTGAAAAAAGATATCGACACCCTGGGAACGAGCGGCCAGATTATCACCGTCAAGAATGGATATGCCCGTAATTACCTGATCCCGCAGGGCCTCGCCCTGGAAGCCACACCGGGCAATCTGCGCGCTTTTGAATTTGAAAACAAAGCGGCACAGAAACGTCTGCAACGCGGTAAAAAAGAAGCGGAAGGGCTTGCGGAAAAGCTGGAAAAACTATCCCTGACGGTGGCCGTTCAGGTGGGCGAAGAAGAAAAACTATTCGGCTCCGTTACCAGTCAAAATATTGCCGACCTGCTCAAGGACAACGGCTTTGAACTCGATCGCCGCAAGATCATCCTCGAAGATCCAATCAAGGCACTGGGCGTCTATGATGTCCCCGTGAAATTGCACCCGGAAGTAACGGCAAACGTCAAAGTATGGGTCGTTCGCGAATAGTCCACCAGCACACACTGCAGGGCTGAAAATGGACTTTTTTCTGACTTTATATCTAGCCCATGTCATCGGGGATTTTCCGTTACAGACGGACGCCATCTTCCGCCTGAAACAGAAATCAACCTGGGGCGTTACGGTTCATGTGCTGGTTTGCACGCTGGTCAATATCGTCCTGTTGGCACAAATGCTCGAACATCTCTTCATTTGGCTGACGATTCTTTTTATCGCTGTGATTCATATAACCCTGGACCGCACGAAAATGTTTCTGGCGGTTTTCCGCGACAAGGACGGTCTGGGGTATTTCTTTCTCGATCAGGGGCTGCATCTGCTTTCGCTCATGCTGGCTGCGTGGTATGTCCTGCAGGTCTTGCCACCCAGCGCCATTGCGATCTGGCTGCCACGCCCCTGGATCATCTCCCTGACAGCACTCTTTATCGCGGCCTTTGCCATTCCTCCCGTCACCTTTTATGTGCAGCGCTCCCTCTTCACAAAGCGGGATGCCATAAGAAACATGCCATTCCCTTCCTGCAAACAACGACTCCCCGGCGCCCTGATCCGCTTTTGCGCCACCCTCGGACTGATCCTGGGCGGCTGGTATGTGCTGCTCTATCTCTCCAATCTCCTCTCCTATATTTTCCCCACCCCGGTTCCCAGCAAACTGCTCAAATACCGCATCGCCGAAACCGGCGTGAACCTGGCCATCACCCTCTTTTGCGGAGTGTTTGCCTGGCATTTACTCCAGCTACCCTGACGTCAAACCAATTCTCCGGCCTCCGCAAGCAATCTCACCGCGCCGGCCAATGCCGCGGTTTCACTCCGCAAACGCCGCACACCCAGACTCAAAGGATATGCACCCCGAATCAGGGCCAGCTCCACTTCTTCCTCCGTAAATCCACCCTCCGGGCCTATCAACAACACGCCTCCTTCCGCTCCGCTGACCCCTTGCAGCCAGGAGAGCGGCGCCGCGGCGCTGCCCGGGTGGGCGATAAACAGCGGCCACTGCGAAAAATGGTCGATGACCTCCGCAAAACGGCGCACGGGATGAATCAACGGACAGCGGCTGCGGCCACATTGTTTCATGGCGGCGCGGGCTTTTTCCGTCCACCGCCCCTCCCGTCCACGCGTCTGTACCACGCTGCGAGCCGTCTGCATGGGCTGGAACGCCGACACGCCGATCTCTGTGCCCTTTTCGATGATCCAGTCAAAAACGCCGCCTTTGGGAATGGCTTGCGCCAGCACCAGCCGGAAACGCGGCTCTCCACACTCCGCATCGCGCCTTTCTATGCGCACCTCAAGCCTCTCTTTGTCAATCCTGGTGATGGGACCCGCATAGCGGTGCCCCTCTCCATCCACGGCGGTCAGCCACGCGCCCGCTTGCTTGCGCAAAACCCGCAC
>DCUM01000144.1:0-188 GCA_002327255.1 bacterium UBA2214
GAATACGCGCTACCACTGGCGTGTCTCGGCGGCCAATGCCAGCGGCGTCAGCGCCTGCTCCGCCACAGCCTCTTTCACCACCGGTGCGGCGGCCTCCTCCGTAAAACGGCGCGAAGGATTGCCCCTGGGATTCGAACTGGCGGGCAATTATCCCAATCCTTTCAATCCGGCGACGAATATTGTGTTCA
>DCUM01000144.1:230-5413 GCA_002327255.1 bacterium UBA2214
GCGATATCCACTCCGGCAGTTATTTCTACACCCTGAAGGTGGAGGGATACCGTGCCACGCGCCGCATGGTGTTCATCAAATAGCGGTTGCGCCTTGCTCACATTCACCCGGAGGATACTTGTGATGAAATTCATTTCTGGATTTTCGATACTGGCCCTGTTGATGAGCCCGCCGCTGATGAGCCAGAGTCCGAAAGCACTGCCCTTTTTGCGCACCCAGGGCGAGGCCATGCAGCTGATCGTGGATCACAAACCCGTTCTGCTCCTCAGCGGCGAATGGGGTAATTCGAGCGCCGCCGATGGGGTGTATATGCGCCCCATCTGGCCCAAACTGAAGGATTTGCATCTCAATTCCGCCCTTGTGCCGGTCTACTGGGAACTTGTCGAACCCACAGAGGGACATTTTGATTTCACCCTGGTGGACAGTCTCGTTCACTCCGCCCGGCGGTATGATCTCAAACTGGTGCTGCTGTGGTTCGGCTCCTGGAAAAACAGCATGTCCTGCTATGTTCCCTTGTGGGTCAAGGCGGATCAGCGGCGATTTCCGCGCAGCCGCACCAGGTCGGGGGAAGCGGTGGAGATACTCACCCCCTTCAGCGACGCAAATCTCCAGGCAGATGCCCGCGCGTTTGCGGCGCTGATGCGGCATATTAAAAAAATCGACGCCCGGGCGCAAACCGTCCTGATGGTTCAGGTCGAGAATGAGATCGGCATGATTCCCGAGGCGCGGGATCATGTCCCCGAGGCCGAAACCGCATATGCCGCGCCGGTTCCTGCAGAGTTAATGAGCTATTTGCAGAAGAACAAGGCAACCCTGCGGCCTGAATTTGTGCAGATGTGGGAAAAAACCGGGTATAAAGCCAAAGGGAACTGGGAAGAAGTCTTTGGTGCGGGCGTGCACACGGAGGAATTGTTCATGGCCTGGCATTTCGCCCGCTACACCAATGCGGTGACGCAGGCCGGCAAGGCGGAATATGCCCTGCCAATGTTCGTGAATGCCGCCCTGATCCGGCCTGGCTATCGACCCGGCCAGTATCCCAGCGCCGGTCCGCTGCCCCATCTCATGGACGTCTGGCGGGCGGGGGCGCCGCAGATCGATTTTCTCACGCCCGACATCTATTTCAGAAATTTCGCCGAATGGTGCCAAAAATACGATCATCCCGGCAATGCGTTCTTTATTCCGGAAGTGGACAGCAGGCAAAGTCCGGCCAACGCCTTTTACGCCATGGCGCAGCACGATGCCATGGGATACAGTCCCTTCGCCATTGAATCGCTGGAGAATCCGGGCAAGCGCCTTTTGGCGCAGGCTTATGAGGTGCTGCACCAGATGACGCCGGTCATTCTCGCGAATCAGGGCAGCGGGAACCTGGTGGGTGTGCTTCTCGACAGCGCTGCGCAGCAGTCACGATTTGAACTCGGCGATTATATATTCACCGTCAAGCATGAATACAGCTGGCCGTATGCGCAAAAGAAGGAAGGCGAAGTGCCGCGCCATGGCGGCATGTTCATCAAACTGGCGGAGGATGAGTTTTACATGGCCGGGACGGGACTGGTGGTGACGTTCGCGGCGCGCCAGGGTGCGGGCGCCAGGGCCGGCATCGGCAGCGTCGATGAGGGCAAGTTCGTCGAGGGTACATGGCGTCCGGGACGGCGCCTGAATGGCGATCAGACCCATCAGGGGCGGCATGCGCACCTGCCGGGACACGAATTCGGCATTCTCCGGGTAAAACTCTATACCTACCGGTAACCGGCAGGGGATTTTTTCCGCACCCTGAAGCCGTGCAACCATTTGCTGCAGCGCGGGGTTTTGTCCCTGCGTTCCCGGACCTTCCAGCGCGCGCCAGGCCGCAAAGACGCCAGGGGAAAGCTGGTTGACAGGAAACAGGCACCTGGTCCGGCGGATTATCCTCTTTGTGCGAACCTGATAAATTGCGGGATTAACCGCAACAGATCGGGTGGGCCACACTCCACGCGGCCAAAAAACAAGCCCGGCATCGCAAGACGCGCCATGCCGGGCTTGTCGTTTTACACAGACTTGCTCTCGCGGAACCGGCTGTGCAAACAGGCCGGACAGAAGCGCCTTTCCCGGCGCCTTTCATCCGGCCTCCCTCTGTCCAAAGTCAGACCAGGAGTCTGTCGGAATAGAAACTCGCTAATTTATGTCAAATTGATTTATATTTATGCTCATGAGTGTCCGGTTATTGCGAAAATCATAGTTTATCATCCTATTGATAATCTTAAATATAGGATACTATTTTAGATGAAATCGATTTAAAGTCGAATAATGCCCATTTTACAGCTCTTTATTCAGTTTAGGCGTGTTTTTGGGGATTGTCGGACACTACTGATTTATGCTATAAATTCGACACACTCCCAGGCCCTGGTGACACGATCAGATATAGTCATTGAGCATGTTTTCCAGCATCTCCTGGCGGCCGCTTTTCATCTGCGGCAGGCCCTGTTCGAGAATGTATTTTTCCAGTTCATTAAAATCCGTCTCTCCCGCCATGATCCTGGCGCCCATGCCGGAGGTGTAGCTGGCGTAGCGCCGGGACACAAAGTCGCTGAGCACTTTCTCTTCGATGATCCGGTGAGCGGTCAGCAGGCTGCGGGCAAAGGCGTCCATGCCGCCGATGTGGGCGTGGAAAAGATCGACGGGATCGATGGAGCTGCGGCGTGGATGGGCATCGAAATTGAGACCGCCGCTGCCGAGGCCGTTCTGGTTGAGGATCACCAGCATGGCCAGGGTGGTGCTGTAGAGATCGGTGGGGAACTGGTCGGTATCCCAGCCGAGCAGGAGATCGCCGCGGTTGGCATCGACACTGCCCAGTTTTCCGGCAATCGAAGCCACCGTCAGTTCATGCTCAAAAGTGTGCCTCGCCAGGGTGGCGTGATTGGCTTCGATGTTGAGTTTGAAATGATCGATCAAATCATAGGTGCGCAGAAACGCCAGCGTCGTGGCGGCATCAGTATCGTATTGATGTTTGCTCGGTTCGCAGGGTTTGGGTTCGATCAGGAATTGTCCCTTGAAGCCGATCTTTTTGGCATAATCGACCGCCATATGGAGAAAGCGCGCCAGCTGTTCCTGCTCCCGTTTCATATCGGTATTGAGCAGCGATTCGTAGCCTTCGCGGCCGCCCCAGAAGACGTAATTCTCGCCGCCCAAAGCGAGCGTCGCATCCAGCGCATTTTTCACCTGCGCTGCGGCCAGGGCGAAGACATGCGCATCGGGATTGGTTGAAGCGCCTGAAGTGAATATCGGCGCGCTGAAGAGGTTGGCCGTGCCCCACAACAGTTTCACCCCGGTCTCTTTTTGCAGTTGTTTGGCGTAATCGACGATGGTTTGCAGATTTTTGCAGGACCGGGCAAAGGTCTCTCCCGCGGGCGCAATGTCGCGATCATGGAAACAGTAATAGTCCACGCCCAGTTTCTGGTAGAATTCAAAGGCGGCGTCCATGGTGGCGCGGGCGCAGTCGAGCGCATCGCCGGACTTGAGCCAGGCGCGATCGAAACTGGCGCCGCCGAACATGTCGGAGCCATCTCCCTTCAAAGTGTGCCAGTACGCCACGGAAAAACGCAAGTGCTCGGCCATGGTCTTGCCGCCCACTTTTTGATCCTTGTTGTAATATTTGAAGGCCAGGGGATTCCTGGAATCACGCCCCTCATAGGGGATGGGGTGTTTGACTTCAGGAAAATAGGTGTGCTTCATATCGGCTTCCCTTTTTTGAGTATCTGAAAGAGCGAAAACAGGAACGAAATTGAATTTAATATGGAGGTTCAATTTCGCTTGAACCGATTTAATTTTACTAAATTATTTTCAGAATGTCAAGCAAAAACCGATTGCAGGATCACTTTAACGGCAAGCAGGCTCTTCCGATCGGCCGCTGCAGCATCGAGCCGCTCTCAGCGGGTGCCGCCTGTGTGGGGTTTCCGCGATCGCGCCGGAATCTCGCAGGAGAGCCGGATACGGCAGACGCTCCGGCTGACTGGTGTGCTCGACGAACCGAGGAACCCGCGGCGGTGATGCCGGGATTGAGCGAAACCATTGCCACGGCTGCGCTCCCGGATTCACCTCAGCAACAACAGGCGCACCAGCCGTGTTGCCGAATCGGCCTGCAGGCGGCAGAAATAGAGGCCGCTGGGGAGATGCCCGGCATTGAATCGCAGGGTATGAGAACCGGGCAACCTGTATTCATCCACCAGTTGTGCCACTTCCCTGCCGAGGCGATCATAAACCGCGATGTGGACGCGCGCCGCCTCCGGAAGATAATACGATAGCACGGTTTCCGGATTGAAGGGGTTGGGATAACTCTGCAGCAGCAGGCTGGAAGCGGGTCCCCGGGCCGGTTGATAAGCGACGCCGCTGAGGTAATCGGCCAGGGTGAACGCCTGCGGCGGCTGCTCCGCGTCGTGATGGCGCCAGGTGCTGCCGAGATCGAGATACATGTGGGTCGCATCGAAGACACGGGCATCGAAGGAGAGGTCCGCGCCGGCCACATCCGCCGCGTGCACCTCCACCGCGAGATGGTTCAGGCCGTTTCTCAGCCAGGCGAGCGTGGCCGGCGTGAACAGGTAGATCTGACTGGATTTGTTGGCATTTCTGGCGGCTGTGTCGTGCCCGATCGGACCATCCGGCATATTGAAGCGCGCCAGTTCGCGGTTGTTGAGATAGACGACGGCGCCGTCATGGACTTTGACCAGCAGGCCGAGTTTGTCCACGGGTTGGGGCAGCGTGAAGGCGGTGACAAAGTAGAGGGTCTGTGTGGAGGCTGTGGTCGTGGCATTCCCCCCTGCAGCGCCGTAGCCCAGGGGCGCTGCGCCGCTCTTCCAGTGGCGCGCAGGATAGCGCTCATCGAACCAGGGGATGATCCGCTGCAGCGTATCGACTTTGACCACAACCTGAACGGCATGGGGTGTTTCATTGCCGCTGAGGTCGATGGCGCGGATGTAGAGGGTCCGTTCCTCCCCCTGGCTGAGCGCCAGGGTCAGACTGTGTTTGAATCCGCCCTGGCCGATGGCAAAGGGAAGCGTCAGGGAGGCGTAGGGCAAATCCGTTGTTCCGCAGCGCAGGTGGGCGCGCTCATCGGTCTCGAGGTGCAGTGTGACCAGGGTATCGGTCGAGAGATAATGACGCTCCGGCTGCACCGTGAATTGCGGCGGCTGCAGGTCCGAGCCCGGCCGGAT
>DCUM01000144.1:5437-8607 GCA_002327255.1 bacterium UBA2214
GAAACCCGGCACCGTGGCATGTCCCGGATAGGGCGCAAAAAAATGGTTGGTCGATTCATTGCGCCATACCATGACATAGCTCATCCGGGCAGCGCTGTGGCCGCTGACAAAGGGTGGCAGCAGGTAACGGTTGAACCAGGCAGGCTCCGGCAAATTTTCGTAGCCCACCTCGGTCACGGCCGCCACCTTGGCACGTTCCCGCGCCAGCTCGACCGGGACCTGCAAGGTGCTGAGGAAAGCCGTTTGTCTTTGATCCAGGGGCGCCCAGTAGTAAAAATCCATGCCGAGGATGTCGACGTATTCATCACCGGGATAGATTTTCAGATAACTGTTGCGCGTGGTGAAATTGATGGGGGAAATGGCATAGATGAGATTATGCACATTGAGGGAATCGCGCAGAAAGGTGACCGTGAATTGCCAGATGTGGTTATACTCGTCGGTGGCGCAGTTGCCGGTTCCCCACCAGAAGGCGTCGCCGTCGTGTTCATGATAGGGACGGAAGATGATGGGGATGCTGTGGCCGTCCGCGCCGCGCAGGCCTTTGAGGAAACGCGCCATGCGCACCAGGCGGTTTTTGTAAAAGTCGTGATAGTCGCCGCCGGGCAAGAGGGTGCGAACGATGTTTTCGCCCTTTGGCAGTCTCGAGGTCCAAAAGTGCCGGCCTTTGGGATCATACTGATGCCAGCACAGGGTATTGACGCCGCCGCGGCCGAACGCCGACTGGATGCGGTAGGTGAAACGCGCCAGTTGCTGGGGCGAACCGCGGTCGACCACATTGATATCCCAGCCGTACAACGCGGGATAATCGCCGCAGACGTCCCGTACATCGGAGCGGTCATCATCGCCGGACCAACCGACGCCATAGCCGGTGGCATCGTGCATGCCGAAGAGGAGGCGCGTGCCGCAGCCCTGTTCAAGATTTTGATAGAGATATTTCGTCTTGGGTGTCGCCAGCGGATCGATCAGGCCGGGATTGGGGATGTTGGCCAGCGTTTCCAGAACGACGCACGCATCCAGGAGGTCCCATTCGGCCTGGTCGCATTCGGCCTGGGTGGCGCCCGCCTTATCGGCTACGGCCCGGGAGCGGACGATTTCGGAGAGCAAACCGGCCCGTGCGCCGGCCGGATATTCGCCCTCGCCCGTGCCGTCGCAGGTGTTGTGATACAAAGCCGTGGCTGCGGCCAACGCGGCGGTCAGCGCCGCCTTGTCCGTGCTCAAACCGGCGCGCGCCGAATCGCCCAGACAGAGATCCTCGAAAAAGACGACGCCCGATTTGGCGGCCGTGGTGCCGCCGTCGAGATACATATAGATGCGGTTGATGACCATGACAGCGCCGGGGGCCAGCGTGAAGATATAATCATGCCAGGTGTTATCGCCCGGCAGCAGCTGCGGCAGCCAGTCGTCGTTGCCGTCGCTGAAAATGGGTTTCAGGACCAGCTCGCAGGCGACGCTCGATTTGGCCTTGAGGGTGATACAGGGGTTGGCGCCCACATCCACCGGCGGCGGGGTGAAATTGAAATTATCCCATTCGCTCGAAGCCGCGGTGCGGTTGTAGCTGATGCGCAGGGTGCCGTTCAATTCAGCCAGCGCGAAAGTAGAGCTGTTGGGCGCTTCCCAGCCGGTCAGGAGGTTGTCGTTGAAATCTTCCTTGTACCCGCTCACCTGGGCATGGAGCGTGTGGACCACCATCAGGCCCATGAGCGCCAAGATAATGCCTGCTTTCTTGTACATTTTTACCTCTGAATAGTGCGAACCGGAAAAAGAGTAATGCGGTTTGGCCGGGGGGAATAAAAATGAGGATACGCTCCATGGCCAGATGCCTGGCGCCCCATCCACTCCGTCGTTTTCCCGCGCCAGGCCGCATGCGGTGGCCTCATCACTTCCAACCAGGAGATAAATTAGGCAATCAGGGGGTGATAATCAAGGAAATAGAAAACCAGGGAAAACCGCGGCAGGATTCGATTGGATGGAAAAACAGTAAATTTGCAGCAAAGAATATTTGGGTTTTCACAAGCCCCCTAGACCCGGAGCCTGGCGTTTACAACCAGTGAAATCCCGCACGGACTGCAGAATAGCCATCCCCCATAAACGGGCATGCCATCGGACGCCTCCGCGATCTTGATTTTTTGCAGCCAGGTGTCGCCCGGAGCATCGACAACCGGGGGCTTGTCCCTGATGCCGATGCTCCGGCCATTGCCGGCCGCATCAATTCAAAAACGGGATGAAAACATGTCATCCCGTCGCGGGCATTGGGCGCGATCATTTGAGATCCATGAAACCTTGCGAAGATTGAAAACCCTGACAAGGATTATTGACTTGCGCGTTGAAAGAGCAGCGCCGATACGACAAGCAGCACGGCGAAAAACGCAATCAGCATAGAGACGATGACAAGGCCAGGGGGGTTGGCAACCAATGGCACCTCGATCATGGTCGTCAATTTTCATTCCCCGGCACAAGCCCGGGTTTATGATACAATTTGATGACATAATGCGCAAACGCCAGAGCGGCGATGATGACCGCTATCCCGACCAGCTGCATGGGCTGGTATTCCTTGACATCGAGAATGATGACCTTGCGCGCAATGGCGATCATGGCTACTTCCACCACCACCTCGACGTGGACGACGTTTTCTACAAAGTAGGCCTTGATGGTTTCCAAAAGTTCAAGGCCGATCAAGACCAGCAGGAAGAATCCAAATATATCGAGCAATTGGTTGATGTTGAGCAGCACATAAGGACGCGTAAAGATGTCTTCGAGGATGATCCAACCCAACTCAATGGTGGACACCAGTACGATGAACACCATCATCAAGATCAATGCCGATATGATGACCCGTTCGAAACGCTTGATACAGGATTGCATAATTTCGAATCCTCCCTCCGCTGCGTGACAACTGCTGCTGCAAACCATCGGCTTGCAGATGTTTGATATCACCGTCGGGTGAGACCCGGTGCCAGCGGAACCGGGCAAAGCCGTCCTGATGTTTCACCCCCTTGATGGCCTTTTGGGGATCGTCCCTGCCCCACTGTCGCGGCAAAACACCGGCGAAATCGTATCCCCTGATACGGATAGGAATTTTGATTTTGCCGGGGGGCATAAACTGATAGACTGACAGGAACTGATAGCAACTGACTGATAGCAACTGATTGTAACTGATAGTAATTTTGACT
>DCUM01000046.1 GCA_002327255.1 bacterium UBA2214
GCGGCTGCCGAACCCGTCGCCGAGGAAGCACCCGTTGCAGCGGCTGACGAACCCGTCGCCGAGGAAGCACCCGTTGAAGCGGCTGCCGAACCCGCTGTTGCGGAAACGCCGGCTGCTGAATCCACCGTCGAGGAAAAACCTGCTGAACCGGCCCCCGAGGCCTGAACAGATCGATGGTGATACATTATGACGGATGAAGCTGACCGTAAAGGCCGCGTCCCGGAATACGTGGTCATTGGTAAAGTGCGGCGTCCCCATGGCATCCGCGGCGTGCTGCGCATCGGCATCATGACCGACGATCCACACCGTTTCCGCTTGCTCAGGGAAATCTATCTGAGCCGGAACGACCATGACAGAAAACGCTTTGCCATTATAAATGTGGGGATCGTTCCTGACGCCATCCTTCTGACCCTGGAAGGCATCGACTCCCGCGATGATGCGGAATCATGGCGCGACGCCTGGGTCGAAATTACCGGCGACCAGATCATGCCTCTGGAAGAAGGGCAGCACTATCTCTTTGAAATCCTCGGCTTGCAGGTACAAACCGAGGAGGGTGAGATTCTCGGAACCGTGGTCGATATTCTCCGCAATCCGGCCCACGACGTCTATGTCATCAAACAGGATGAACGCGAGTTCATGGTACCGGCTGTTCCTGAATTCATCCGTCAGATCGACAGCGAGAGCGGGATCATGATCATTCATGTCGTGGATGGATTGCTGGAGCTGTGAGGACGTAGCGCGTGGAAATACATGTTGTAGCTGCTTTTCCCAACCTGCTCGGCAGCGCCCTGGATGATTCCATTCTGAAGCGGGCGCAGGCGAAACAACTGGTGCGTTTCCATTTTCACGACATACGCGATTACACGACGGACAAGCATCATCAGGTGGACGATTATGGGTATGGCGGCGGCCCCGGCATGATCCTCAAGCCGGAACCCATTTTCCGCTGCCTCGAAGCGATCTATGAGAAATATGAACTGACCGGCACGCCCGTGACGCTCCTGTCCGCGGCCGGCGAAGTCTATACGCAGAAAAAAGCCATGGAATGCTCCTTGCGGGAAAAGATGGTTTTACTCTGCGGACATTATAAAGGCATTGACGAACGGGTTATCACAACCTGGGTTGGTGAGGAAATCTCCATCGGCGATTATATCCTCACGGGAGGCGAAATCGCCGCCCTGGTCCTCATCGATTCCATCGTACGGCTGTTGCCCGGCGCCATCAGTGATATCGATTCCGCCGAAACCGATTCGTTTCAATCGGGTCTGCTGGATCATCCGCACTACACACGGCCGGCTGAATTCAGAGACCTGAAAGTGCCGGAAGTGTTGCTCTCGGGAAACCATGCCGATATTGCGGCGTGGCGTCTGCAGCAAGCGCTGGAACGAACCTCGCGGCTGCGTCCTGATCTTTACGAAAAATATAAACGTTTGTATTAATTATAAACCCTCTGAATGAGGAGGATTTACCCATGAACAAATTGGACCTTGTGGCCGCATCGCAGATGAAAACCGATATCCCGACTTTCAACCCCGGTGATACGGTGGCGGTGCATGTGAAAGTGGTTGAAGGCGATAAAGAGCGCATTCAGGTTTTTCAGGGTGTGGTCATCAATCGCAAAGGCGCCGGCATCAATGCGACGTTTACGGTGCGCAAGATTTCCGAAGGCATCGGTGTCGAGCGCATCTTCCCGTTGCATTCGCCCAATATCGCCAAAATCGAATGTTTGCGCGCAGGCAAAGTGCGTCGCGCCAAACTTTTCTATCTGCGCAGCTTGCGCGGCCGCGCGGCCCGCATCGAAGAGAAGCGCAGCCAGTAATTTCTCTCTGTCAATAGATACCCTGCTCACCGGGATTTGAAAAAATGATCGGTTGTGGATTGATTTTATCGACGGATGATTTTTATGAGCACAGCTACCAGCCGTTGTTTCAGCTTGCAACGGCTTTTTTTATGGGGCATGATGAATTCTCCAGGGTGGCGTCCTGTTCGCGCATCCATCGCAGGATTGAACAACCCCATCACACAATCGCACGCTTCGCGGCGGCTGAGAGGCCTTGACGGGCAAAAATGAATTTGTTGTGTACAAAATGAGTCCGGTACGGTTTTACGCGAGCAACGGAGGGGATCAGGCGGTTCCCGCATGCTGTGTTTTATGATGCGACCAGAAAAAAAAAGCTCGAAAAGAGAATCTTTTCGAGCTTTTTTTACATCCGCAATGTACAGGATTCAGTTCATATTCTGCACCATATTTTTGAGGCCTTCTTCAAAGACCACAGAGATTTTGCGCTGATCGAGAATTTTAACCACGATACCGAGTCCGAATTTATCATGTTGAATGAGATCGTTTTCCACATAGGCTTTGGACATGGAGTAGACGACCGCTTTTTCCGGATCCGCTTGCTGCAGCAGTTTGGTCCATTTTCTGGTCTCGCGCGCTTGGGGCGTCAGCTTGGCTTTTTTGGCTTTTTTCAGCTTGACCATTTTTTTCATGAGCTTGCCGTCCGGCGGGTGAAAACGGTGCAGACTGGAACACGCTTTGCACATGACGCGAACCATCTCTTCACTTTTTATGGCGACAATGACGTGTATGGTCGCACCTTTGCATTTATTGCACAGCGCCTCGACTTCCGCGCCGATCTCCAGTTTCTTTTTGCTCAGCATGTTTCATCCTTCTGTGAAAGTCCGCTCTTTTCACTATAAAGTACGGATAATTTGTGAAATAATCAAGGATTCTTTCGCAGAGGCCATGATATAGTGGAGATATCGCACCGGCAAACACGACTGGGAAGCAGCAGGCAGCAAAGATTTTATTATGGATTTTTCCGCAGGGGCGTTCTCCAGAGCGCGAGCGGTTGGGCTCCATCTTGCAGATGGGGCCCAACTCAAATTTTTGACAGGGAGGCCCCACCAAAAACAGGGGGAGCC